>JAIEMG010000056.1 GCA_019752375.1 Gemmataceae bacterium
CGCGTTCGCCCGACGCGCAAGCGAGGGATGAATTGTACCTCGCTTGCGCGTCGGGCGAACGAATGGCCATTGCGGATCGCCTTAGAAGTCCAAGAAAGGGTCCCCTCATGGAACTACCGAGTCGTCCGAAGAACGATCGGTACACTCGCCCCGGCCAGTACTCCGAAATCGAGCGCCGCCTTCGCGATAACCCCGCCACCCGCGACATCCCTGCCCTGGTCGCGTACGCCTTCGACTATCGCACCCGGCTGGGGCCCTTTCTCTTTGCCGACATGCGCTTGCTCATCGCCGGTCCGCGCGCCGTGGGCGCGGCCCTGCGTTCCGCCGGCTTCGAGCGCACGCGCATCGTGCTGCGCCAGTGGAACCCGAACATGAAGCCCAGCGAGGCGCGCATCGACGGCGAGATTCCGCAGCTGCTGTTCGTCAGCTCCATGCAGATCCACAGCGCCTGTGCTTACGAAATGATTGCCGACGCTCATCGCCTGGGTGAAGAACGGCCGCTCATCCTTGCCGGCGGCCCCAAGGCCATCTACGAGCCCTACGACTTCTTCCACTGCGCCGGTCCCAACCACCAGTACAGCGCCGACGTGGCAGTCACCGGCGAGGAATACGTCTTCCTCGAGCTGCTCGACCGCATCATGGAGTCGCGGGCCGGCAACGAGCACCTGCGCAAGACGTTTCACCGTCTGCGCCGTTCCGGCCTGCTGGACGACATTCCCGGCCTGGTCTTCAAGGAAGGCGACGACAAGGAGCCGGCCCGGCGCCTGATCAACACCGGCATGCAGCGGCTGGTGCAGGACCTCGACGAGCTGCCGCACCCGGTCGCGAGTCTCGACATCCTGGAACCGCCGCACCGCCGCGCGACGCTGACGCGCCAGGCCATCCCGGTCCAGAAGCTGCACCGCTACGCGGGTATGATCGCGGTGGTGACGACGCACGGCTGCAAGTTCCATTGCTCCTACTGTCCGATCCCGGCCTACAACCAGTTCACGTTTCGCACCAAGAGCCCCGATCGGCTGCGCGACGAGCTGGCTGAGATGGCCGAGCGAACCGGAATCAACGCCTTCTTCGGGACCGACGACAACTTCTTCAACAACCGCGAAACGGTGGAGGACGTCTTCACCGGCATGGCGAAGGGCAAGGTCCACGGTAAGCCGTTCCGCGATTCCATCTTCTTCGGCACCGAGGCGACCGAGTTCGACGTCTACAAGAACCAGGACCTGCTGCCCTTGTGCCGGGACGGCGGCCTGCGCGCCATCTGGTTCGGCATCGAGGACATGACCGCCGAGCTGGTCAAGAAGGGCCAGAGCCCCGAGAAGACGAAGACGCTTTTTGAGGTCCTGAATCGGCAAGGCATCTGTCCGATGTCGATGATGATGCACCACGACGGCCAGCCGCTGGCGTCGCGCGGCAACCTCTACGGCCTGCTCAACCAGGTGAACTTCCTGCGCAAGAGCGGCTCGGTCAGCGTGCAGGTGACCATCCTGACGCCGTCGGTCGGCAGCAAGGGCTTCGAGGAGCCTTTCGAGAAGGGCATGGTGATCGGATCGGCCAACGGCAAATCGGTCGAGGATTACCAGTACGACGGCAACCACTGCATCGCGACCGACGATCCACAGCCGTGGAAGAAGCAGCTGAACATCTACCTCGGCTACGCCAGCTTCTACAACCCGCTGAACTTCGTCCGCGCCATCGCCAACTGGAAAGACCCGGTCTGGACCTATCGGGTGATGTACCAGGCCTACGGCATGGTCGGCCTGGTGCGCTCGTTCACCCAGGGCTTCGGCTGGCTGTGGAACCTGTACCGCGGTCCGGTGGAGAAGATGCAGGAACTGCCACGGCGCCGGTTGCTGATGGTCCCGCCGCCGGTGACGCCTGCGCTGGTGAGGGAGCTGCAGTCCCAATCGGCGTGATGTTCGCGCCGCAAGCGTATGGCTGCTGGCGCGGCAGACGGCGCGGCTCCCTTCGGGCCCTTCTGGCAACGGCGCCTGACTCCGCTGGAACACCTAACCGAGAGAGCCCCATGAACAAGTTCCTGGCAACGCTGCCAACCAATTTGAGCCGCATCCTCTTTGGCGTCTGGCTGATCGGCATGGCCTTGAGCGACAAGGAGCATTCGCCGCTGAAACTGAACTTCACGGGCGTGAATGTCATCCTCGGCTTGGTGCTGGTCGTGGCCGGTATCCTCTACATCCTGCGCAAGTAAGGAGCCGAGCCATGAACTGGAGCGCGAACCTGATCTCCGGAATCATCCTGATTGTCGTCGGCGTCCTGCAGATCCTGAACCTCGTGGTTTTCCCCCTCTGGCTGATCCTGATCTGTGTCGGCATCATGTACATCACCGAGCGCTGAGCCCCTTTACGTATAAGGAAATCATGAAACTCCCCAGCAATCTTGGCATGCTCTTGCTCGGCATCTGGCTGATCCTGACGGGAGCAATGGTGCTCCTGAAGCTCAGCTTCTCCGGCGCCGCTGAAGTGATGGCGATCCTGGCCATCGCCGCCGGCATCCTGATCCTCATCGGTCGTTGATCGCAGGCTTGTTAGTCGGACGCGCAAGCGACGGATGCTTCATCCGTCGCTTGCGCGTCCGACTAACCCAAACGGACACCCAGCCAATGACGTGCAGCTGGATTGCCCTGACGGAACAATCGCACTCGCGATATAAATGAAGAGGAAGCCCGGTCGCGGAACACCGGGACGGCACGAACGGAGTTGCGCCCGTGGGTGCGCCATGTCCGAAGAAGTCCTGCCCCCTGGCGAAAAGGTCAAGCAATTCCCGACGACGCCCGGCGTCTACCTGATGAAAGACGCCCAGGGGCGCGTGATCTACGTCGGCAAGGCAAAGAACCTGCGCAACCGCGCCGGACACTACTTCACCAAGGCCGCCGCCGAGGACCTGCGCACCGCCGACCTGGTCAAGCTCATCGTCGACGTCGATTTCCTGCCCGCACCGAGCGAAGTCGACGCCCTGCTGCTGGAAGCGCGCCTGGTCAAGGACATTCAGCCGCGCTTCAACGTCGAGCTGAAGGACAACAAGTCCTTCCCGTACCTTCAGATCCGCACGCGCGAGGAGTTCCCGCGGGTCGAGTTCACCCGCGTGCCGCGTCGCCGGGGCGTGAAGCTCTACGGGCCCTTCACCAGCGCCAAAAGCCTGCGCTATGCCATGCAGGTGCTCCAGCGCATCTTCCAGTTCCGCACCTGTTCGCTGGACATCAAGAGCGACGATCCACGGTGGCGCTGGTTCCGGCCCTGCATCCTGCATTCGATCCGCCAATGTACCGCACCATGTAACTTCCGCGTCACGCGCGACGAGTATCGCAAGCAGATCCGGTCGCTGCGCCTGGTGCTCGAAGGGAAGAAGGAGAAGCTGCTCGCCGAGATGGAGCGGGAAATGCTGGCGGCCAGCACCGCGCTGCTGTTCGAGAAGGCTGCCCGGCTGCGCGACGACATCCAGGCACTGCAAAATCTCGGCCTGCGCGGCGACGTCGATCGGGACGTGCAGCCGGAAGTCTTCGCCATCGAGCCGCGCAAGGGCCTGGTCGGTTTGCGCAAAATCCTGGGCCTGCCGAAAACGCCGCGCACCATCGAGGGCATCGACATCGCCCACCTGCAAGGCAACGAAACCGTCGCATCGCTGGTGACGTTCATCGACGGCTTGCCGTTCAAGCCCGCCTATCGGCGCTATCGCATCAAGAGCGTGGAAGGCGTGGACGACTTCGCGTCGATCCGCGAGGTGGTGACGCGCCGTTTCCGCCGACTCAAGCGCGAGGAAGAAGTCTTCCCCGACATCCTGCTCATTGATGGCGGCAAGGGCCAGCTGAATGCAGCGATCGACGCCTTTCGCATGCTCGCCATCGAGCCTCCCGTGCTGATCTCGCTCGCCAAGCGCGAGGAAGAAGTCTACCGCCCCGACGCCGACGAACCCTTACGTTTGAGCCGCCACGCCGCGGCCCTGCGCTTGCTGCAATACGTTCGCGACGAGGCCCACCGCTTTGCCCAGCACTACCATCATTTGTTGCGGCGGAAGAAGTTGCAGGAGGAATGAGGCGGGCGGGGAGCCCCTGAGGCAACGGTACGCGACTGGACTGCTTCCTCAGGGGGCTTACGCCCCCCGCTCGCCAGGAACAGTTACTTGGCCTTCGTCTGATCGTCGAGCTTCGCCTTGGCGGCTTCCTTCTTGACCATTTCGATCGCCTTGACGGCGTCGTCCTTGGTCTTGTAGCCGCGCGGGGAGATGGCGATCTTCTCATCGCCGCTGACCAGGCGGAAGCGGAACTCCTCCGACTTGTCCTTGTACAACTCGAACACGGTGGCTGTCTTGTCGTCCTTCTTGTCCTTCTTGTCCTGGCCCGGCGCCAGCGACAGGCCGGTCAGGCCAAGCAGAGCCACCAGGGACACGCTGACCACGATCGTCTTCCAGGTCTTACGCATGATCCATTCCTCCCAGGGGTGAGTGAAACGCTGGACGGTCGTCCGTCACGATTTGGAAAGCAGGCTCGCGACGAGGCTGCGGTAATTGGTCATGGCGTGGGCGTCCACGCGCTGCTTGAGTTGCTCCCAGATGCCGTCGATCATGGCCGGATCGAGTTTGCCCTCGACGGCCTTGGCCGCCAGCTGCTTGAAGAAGTCGGCCGCGGTGCTGCTGGTGGCGCTGGCTGCCGCAATGGCGCCCAGCAGCATTTCCTTCTCGCAGTGGCCGTAGTGGTTGGCCAGCAGGCTCATCGTCGGCAGTTGCGGCACCGGGTCGGGGCTGTTCACATAGCGAAAGATCTTGCCCGTGTACTCCTTGTCGATGGCCTGGATGGCGTCGCGGTTGCCGATCATCGGTCCGCCGAAGGTGTAGATCTGGTGGATCGGGATGAACTTTCGGCGGAACAGCCAGGCCGCGAGCAGCGCCAGCGCGCCTCCCAGGCTATGGCCGGTCAGCCAGATGGGGCGGTCCTGCTTCTTGCGCTCGGCATCGACGGCTTCGAAGACCGGGTCCCAGATATCGGCGATGGCAGTGACGAACCCCTGGTGAAACTTGGCGCCGACGCCGGCCGCGGCCAGGTCGGTGCCGAGCCGGCCTTCCGGAACGATGAGCAGATTGGCGGCATCAGTCAGCAGCCAGTCCTTGAGGCCTTCGATGGTCGTCGGCGCTTCCGTGCCGCGAAAGGCGACGACAATGTGATCGGCATTGGTCAGAACATATGCCTGCGTATTGCCGACGCTGAACAGGCGGGCCTCCATCCCCAACTCGTCGCGGAACTTCGCGGCGCCTTCCTCCTGGGGGAAATATGCCAGGTCCGCCGCGTGAGCCAACCAGCCGGCGTTGCGCGGGTCGCCCAGGGCGTCTTCGATCAGTTCGGGCGGCATGAAGAGGTCCTCCGATCGGGGGCCTTTCCGCTGAATGCTCCCACGCCTGTCGCCGCAGGCTTCAGCCGGCTTCAGCCTGCGGAAGTGGCGGCCATTTCGCAGGCTGAAGCCGGCTGAAGCCTGCGGCGACAGACGGGACCAATTCGTCGGACAGCCTTAGGAGCCGCGTAACAATAAGTCGAACAATTGCACGTAGGACGGATATCCAATCCGTCCAGAGAAAACCGGACGGATTGGAAATCCGTCCTACAGGAATTGCACAAGTGATTCTTGCGCGGATCCTTAATCCAGGTATTCGCGGCTTGTCTTCGCCTGCTTCCAGTCGCGCTTGGTTTTGCCCTTCACCGGAGTTCCGGTCAGATCGATCTTCACGAGTGACTCCTTGTCGGCCAGGTGCTGGCGGAAGCCCTCGTCGGTAATCTTGGCGCGTGCCAGGCGCAACTCCCGCAGTTGCGGCAGCGTGGCCAGCAGTTCCAGGCCGCGATCGGTCACTTGCGTGTCGTTCAGGTCGAGTTCGCGCAGCTGCGTCATGCCGCGCAGGTTTTCCAGGGTCGCGTCGGTCACGTCCCCGTTCGCCATTTGCAGCACGACGACCGTGGGACGAGCCTGGAGCACCGAGTAATCGGTCTGGTCCCATCCGGTCAGCGTGAGGTGCAATTCGCCGTCGACCGTTTTCTCGCGCGGCCCCAGATCGACATGGTTCTGATAGTAATAGTTGATGCCATAAGGCGTTGCGATCACCAATCCGGCCAACACGAACAACGCCAGGGGTGCAAGCGCCTTGCGGAAATGGCACAAGGCAAACACCAGCGCCAGCGGCGGCACGAGGATCAGGCCGACGCCCCAAGCCCAATGCACGCGAAACCCGCGCACGATCAACCATAGCTCGGCGATCGTAGCCAGGATAGCGCCGGCGACGAGGAGAAGAAGGCCGACTTGTTCCATGGCTGCCCGCTGCATCATGGCTGGATCGAAACAGGACGATTGATGTATAGAGGGGAGTGGAAGCGAAGGCAAGCGGCAAGTCGGCTACAGCGATCGAGAAGTTTTCATGTTCTCGCTCGTGTCGGTTTGCTTTAATGAATGACATCGCCGGACTCGCCCCGCGGAGGTCCTCTCCCATGAGTCCCGATCCTGAACGCCGGACGCTGGCGCGCGAGGAGTGCGTGCTGGTCGCTGCTTGCCGGGAGTTCGAGGAGGAGGGCGGCTACTGGCCGGCCCTCGTCCAGGACATCAGTCCCCAGGGCGCCAGCCTTATCGTGAACCATGCCGTGGGAGTTGGCGACCGGCTGACGCTCAAGGTGCATCACGCCGACCGGCAGCAGCTGGTACGGCGCACGTTCGAGATCCGCCACGTGCTGGCGCATGGCGACTGCGCCTGGATCGTCGGCGGCGTGTTCGATCGCGAGCTGGCCGCGGAGGATTTTGACTCATTGCGTTGAATGTGCGGCCGGAGCGAATTGACTTATCCTCTTTCGCGTTGCACATTACAATCGCTGGACTGGGATTGCCTCCGGCGCACGACCTGTCAGAATGAAGCCGGAACACACGACCCCCTCGCCCGTTTGCTTTGCTGCCGAGAGCCGATCATGGGCCTTTGGGATTTCTTGCGCGGCCTTTCCTCCTCGGATGCCGAGAAAGCGCCAAAACGGCCAAAGGCGAATCGTCGGCCCAAGCTGGCCGATCGGGAAGGCATCATCGGCGATGGGGAATCGGACCGCACATCGAACGACGGCAGCAGCGCCTCCTTGCTCGAACAGGGCGTCAAGCACGCGGCGGCGGGGCGCTACGACCTGGCCATTGCCTGCTATAACGACGTGCTGGAGTTCGAGGCCGACAATACCGTGGCCTATTACAACCGCGGCTGGGCCTACGGCAAGAAGGGCGAATTCGACCAGGCCATCAGCAATTACACCAACGCTATTTCGCTCGATCCCAAGCTCGTCCAGGCCTATCTCAACCGCGGCTGGGCACACGCCAAGAAGGGCGATTACGCCGAAGCCATCGCCGACTACGACGAAGCCCTGCAACTCGATCGCCGGCTGGTCCAAGCTTATATCAATCGCGGCTGGGCCTATGCCAAGAAAGGCGACTACGAGAAGGCGCTGGCCAACTACAACGAGGCGATTCGCCTTGACCCGGAGAATGGCCAGGCCCACGCCAAGCGCGGCTGGGCGTTCGGCGAATCGGGCGAATTCAACCGTGCGCTGGGATGCTTCGACGAGGCCATCCGCCTCGATGCCGAGGATACGCTGGCCTTCGAGGGTCGGGGCTGGGTGCAGTATCAAAAGAAGAAGTACGGCGAAGCGCTCAAGGACCTGAACGAGGCGGTCCGCCTCGAACCGGAGAACCCGGAGTTGTACCGCCGCCGGGCACGCGTCTACCGCGCGATGGGGAACGCCAAGCAAGCCGAAGCGGACGAGAAACGGGTCGAGATCACGGGCGGCCAGGCGTAAATAAGCCGTCAGCGGCTTCGCGGGAAGGTTCCCACGAAGCCGCCGACGGCTTTGGTCTACTTCTGCACGCCGGTCTTCTGCTTCTTGATCACTTGTACCTTCAGCACGGTCTTCCCGAACTTGAGGGTATCCTCAGCCTTGAGCGGAAAGCGCTTGCCGGAAGCGATCTTGGTGCCGTTGACCACGGTGCCGATGCGCGTGCCGGTATCGGCAATGCCTAGGCCGTTCTTGTCGAACCAGACCAGGGCAAATCGATTCACCTGCACGGCGACGCCGGGATTTTCTTGCTCGGTCAGGTCCACGTCCACCGCCTGAGGCCCTTTGCGGCCGATGTACGTGACGCCGTCCTTGAGAGCATAGGTCTTGCCGGAACGAAGCCCGGTGACGACCGAGAGCTTGGCCTTGAATGCCCCAGGTATGGGAGACGGATTGGGAGCGGACACTGGCGGACCCTTTCTGCGGATAGAGCCACGAAGAAATGCCAAAGGAATGGCGTCATCGTATCCATCCGGCCTTCGGAAAGACACCCGGAATCTCAGAAACTGGAGGATGCCCGGCGCCCCAGTTTCCTGAGCCCAGGAGAGTGTACGTGGAACCGGAAAAAGCCAGCGAAATTTCGGAGCGCGACCAGCTCTGGGCGACGCTCCGCCAGTTGCGTCCCGCCATCGATGTGTTGGCGACAGGCACCTATTCGGGATCGGACTACGAACGTCAGCTCGTACAGGTGCTGGCCCAGATCGTCAAAGCCGAACTCGATTTCCGCGCCCGTAGTGGTGAAGATCCGCCGGCATAGCCGGTCTGCATTTGTTCGTAGTTCCGCCTTCAAGGCGGTTTGAGGCAGAAGACCGCCGGAAGGCGGAACCACACTCCCGTGGCACGGACATTTCTGTCCGTGCAATCGTAAAACTGCACGGACAGAAATGTCCGTGCCACGGGAACATCGCCTCAGTAATGGCATTCGGGAATATTCTCTTTAATTCAAGACTCCTTCGCCTCCCTGCGCCGCCAGCGGCGAACCATCCAGTGAATTGATCTTGAACAGGAAGCGATCGAGCTGGGCGCGCGGCAGCGGACAGGTGCCGGCCGTGTCGAGCGGGTTCTGCGTGGCGATGACAAAGAACAGCTCCTCCAGCTCGTGGGTGCGGTTGTCCACCGTCACCTGCTTCTCGGCCATTGCTTCCAGCAGGGACGCCTGCACCTTCGGGCTGGTGCGGTTGATCTCGTCGGCCAGAACGACGTTGGCGAAGATCGGTCCGTGGCGGAAGACGAACTCGCGAGCCTCGGCATCGAACATGGTGACGCCGGTCACGTCGGACGGGAGCAGATCGGGCGTGAACTGGATGCGACGGAACGCCACGATGGGCGCCTCGTCGCTGGTCGGAGCGATGCAGTTGCCCAGCGCCTTGGCGAGCGTGGTCTTGCCGGAGCCGGGATGGTCTTCGAGGAGCACGTGACCGTCCGCAAACAGGGCCGTCAGCACCAGCACGATCGTATCGTCGCGCCCCTGGACCTTCGACCGGCACGACTCGCCGATGCGCCGTACCAGGGTTCTTGCTTCGTCCAGCGTGCGAATCGCGAGCCGGCTCTCCGGGACCGTTGCGGTTCCAAACGCACCATGATCCAGGTGCAGCGTTTCCGGTTTCAGCAAGGGCAGCGGGCCGTTTTCGCGGTGACTGAGCATGGAAGGGGTCCTTTCAATTCTAATGGAAGACGTCGCGGTCATGGGCAGATACGGTCGTGGCGAACGGACGTGACAGCGGTTTTCTGAAGCTGCACCGAACCGGAATGGGACGGGAGAGGAGCGTCCAAAGCCGCCGCCGCGGAGCAACAAACCCTTTCGCAGGCGCCGGCATTCGTGGTATCTTCAAGTGGCAACGCCCCGACACTCGGTAAACCACCAGCGCCGTTGGTTTCCTGGCGTCCCCCCGGGAAGAACCCGCGATGAGCGTCCCTGCGGAAATGTTCGTGCCGCCCTCCGGAGAACCTTCGCCGCCTGCCCCGGTGCTCGATCGCCGGGCCGATGTCGACGCCAAGCACGCCCAGGTGCGGGCGTTGCTCAAGGACCTCGAGTGCGACGGCTTGCTTCTCCTCGAGCCGGAAAACGTCGCCTGGATGACCAGCGGCCTCTCGCCGCGCGGCATCCTCAGCCCTCTCGACTTGCCCGCCATTTATCTCAATGCCGAACAACGCTGGCTGATCGCACGCAACGTCGATTCGCAGCGCATCTTTGACGAAGAGATCGACGGCCTCGGGTTCCAGCTCAAGGAATGGGGCTGGCACTGGGGCCGGCAACAGCACCTGATCGACACCATCCAGGGCCGCAAAGCAGCGTGCGATCGTCCCCTGCCCGACTGCACCATGGTTGCGTCCCAGCTCCGCGCCTTGCGCCTGGCCCTGTCGGCGTACGAGGCCGCGGGGTATCGCGAGCTGGGCAAGATCATCAGCCATGCATTGGAGGCGACGTGTCGCACCCTGGCCCAGAGCCAGAGCGAGCACGAGGTGGCGGGCCAGGTGGCCCATCGACTTCTGCACCGCGGCGTGGATCCGATCGCCATTGAAGTGGCAGCCGACGGTCGATCGCGGCGCTACCGCCAGGGCGGTGCCACCGCGGCTCCGATCCAGAACCACTGTGTCCTCGTGGCCACCGGCCGGCACGCGGGACTGTATGCAACAGCGAGCCGCGCGGTGACCTTCGGCCCGCCCGAAGCAGCCTTCCAGAAAGAGAACGACGCCGCTGCCAAGATCACGGCCACATATATCGCCAGCACCTGGTCGGATGGGGTGCCCAAGGACATCCTGTCGGCGGGCCGGCGCATCTACCAGATCAGCGGCTTCGAGCACGAATGGCGACTGTGTCCGCCCGGTCATATCACGGGCCGGGCGCCGGTGGAACTACCGCTGACGCCGCAATCGACGGAGCTGTTCCGGCTGGGCTGGGCGATCCAGTGGCGTGCCAGCGTCGGCGCTGCGACCAGCTGCGACACTTATCTCATCACCGCCGAAGGACCCAAAGCCGTCACATCCATGGGTTCCAACTGGCCACAGAAGCGCATCAAGATCCAGGGCGGCAGCCTGGTGCGACCGGACCTCCTGCAACGCTGAAAATGGGGAACCCATGCACATCGCGGTCACCGGAGGCACCGGCTTCATCGGTCGCTATATGCTTCGCCAGCTCGTCCGATCGGGCCATCGGCTGCGCTGCTGGCATCGCGCCACCAGCGATCGCGGCGGCCTGGACGACGTGACGCACGGCATCGAATGGCGGCAAGGCAATCTGCTCGATCCGTCCTGTGCCGAATTCGTGGCCGGCGTCGATGCGCTGGTGCATGGTGCGGTCGAGTGGGGCGGCGGCAGCCGACGGTCGGCCGAACAGGACGACGTCCTCCGCTTCCTCGATGCCAACTTGATGGGCTCCTTGCGGCTGTTCCATACCGCGAAGCAGGCCGGCGTCAAGCGATTCATCTACATCGCCAGCTGCGCCGTCCATGAAGTGATCCTGGACGATCGACCGCTGGACGAAACGCACCCGCTCTGGCCGACGAGCCATTACGGAGCGCACAAGGCGGCACTGGAGAAGTTTGTCCACAGCTACGGCCTGGGCGACGGCTGGCCGATCTGCTCGCTGCGGCCGACGGGCGTTTACGGCGTCAACCATCCCGCTTCGGATAGTCGATACTTCGAGCTGGTCGGCCAGGTGTTGCGCGGCGAGTCGATTGCGTCGGCCCGTGGCGGCAAGGAAGTCCACGCTGCCGACGTGGCTCGTGCGGTGGAGTTGCTCCTGAACACCGACGAGCGCGCCATCGCCGGCCAGGCGTTCAACTGCTACGACTCCTACATTGCCGAGCAAACCGTCGCCCGCATCGCCAAGGAGCTGACGGGCAGCCCGAGCACGATTGCCGATCTCAACCGCGGGCCAAAGCACCAGATTGACACAAAGAAGATCCGGGCGCTGGGGATGACTTTCGGCGGCGAGCCGCTGTTACGCCAGACGGTAGCGGAGCTGATCGCGGCCCACGGAGCCAGGCCGCGCAGTTAAGATCCGCGCAAGAATCACTTGTGCAATTCCGGTAGGACGGATTTCCAATCCGTCCGGTTTTCTCTGGACGGATTGGAAATCCGTCCTACTTGCAATTGTTCAACTTATTGTTACGCGGATCCTTAGATGGAAACCTTGGTCAATCGGCGCTGCCGAACCATGGTAGACAGGCGTTGGTTGGCGCGATGGGCTTCGCCGCGCTTCGCGGCGGGAACTGAGTGAGCGTGGCTTTGGGGACGCGCTTCATGGAGCCACTGGCGGACGGCGTGGAGGACTTCGGGTGTCTGCTGCATGATAAACCTCTGCGGGCGGATGGAACCGGTAGGGACCGCCGCCCGGCCTTCAGGTGTTGATCGGGGCGCTCGATCCGAGGACTTGGCCTGGCGTTACTTCATATACCCGGCTTGCACCAGTTGTGACAGCATACCGACCAATTCCTGACAGGAGCATCCGTTGAGTCTTTGCACATTCCGTGCCGTCCAGCGGCGATGCAGAGACTTCCATGACGTGAGCGTGGGAACGAGCACGGCTTTGCGTGGAATGATGGGACAACCTCCTCCCGTCCGACTCCCTGTTGTGGTACAACCATCTCACACGCACCACGACATCTTCCGGGAGGTTCCAGGCATGAGCATCCCTTGCCACTGGCTGCTGGCCCTTGCCGTTGCAATGGGTGCGGCGGCTCCGACGCATGCGGCCGATCCGGCCAAGCTGAACGTCCTCTTCATTGTTTCCGATGATCTCAACACGCGCCTGGGGTGCTACGGCGACCCGGTCGTCAAGTCGCCCAACATCGACCGGCTGGCGAGCAAGGGCGTGCGCTTCGATCGGGCCTACTGCCAGTATCCGCTGTGCAATCCCAGCCGCGCTTCATTCCTGACCGGTTTGCGGCCCGACACCATTCGCATCTATGAGAACGCCACGCAGTTCCGGAAGAATGCACCGGACGCGGTCAGCTTGCCGCAGACGTTTCAGAAGAACGGCTATTTCGTCGGCCGCATCGGCAAGTTGTATCACTACGGTGTTCCCGCACAGATCGGCACCGACGGCATGGACGATCCGCCGTCATGGCAGAAGGTCATCAATCCCAAGGGCCGCGACAAGGACGACGAGATGGACGTCGTCAAGCTGCAAGGCGAAAAGTCGCCCTTGGGTGCCTCGCTGTGCTACCTGTCCGCCAAGGGCTCCGACGAGGAACAGACCGACGGCAAAATTGCCGACGCGACGATCAAGTTGCTCGAAGAGAAGAAAGACAAGCCGTTCTTCATCGCCTGCGGTTTCTTCCGGCCGCACGTGCCCTGCGTGGCGCCGAAGAAGTACTTCGACATGTATCCAACTAGCAAGCTGGCGCTGCCGAAGGAGCCGGACGGCCATCTCGACGCCGTGCCGAAGGCGGCATTCACCACGACGCCGCTCAATTACGGCTTGAAACCGGACCAGCTTCTCGATTTCACCCAGGGCTACTTCGCGTCGGTCTCCTTCATGGACGCACAAGTCGGCCGGGTGCTGGAAGCCCTGGAACGGCTCAAGCTGGCGGACAACACCGTGGTCGTATTCATCAGCGACCACGGCTGGGCACTGGGCGAGCACGGGCAGTGGCAAAAGCGGCTATTGTTCGAAGAATCGGCTCGGGTACCGTTCATCGTCTCCATGCCGAAAGCCAAGGGCAATGGCAAGGTGTCCGGCCGCACCGTGGAACTGGTCGACCTGCACTCGACACTCGCCGACCTGTGCGGCTTGAAGCCCCCCGCCGGATTGGATGGCAAGAGCTTGAAGCCGCTGCTGGACGATCCGCAAGCCGCCTGGGACAAGCCGGCTTATACCCAGGTCACGCGCGGCAATGCCAAGAACGAGTTCATGGGCCGCAGCGTGCGCACCGAACGCTGGCGCTACAGCGAATGGGACGGCGGCAAGCAGGGCGCCGAGCTGTACGATCACGACAACGATCCCAAGGAATACAAGAACCTGGCGAAAGACCCCAAGTTCGCGGCAACAGTCGAGCAAATGCAGAAGCTGTTGCACAAGGATCGTTAGCCGGACGCGCAAGCGACGGATGGGCTTACGTTCCACCGTCGCTTGCGCGTCCGGCTAACGACGCCGGCGACTTCCCTTGGGGCTTGGAACCGCACCGTTCACGCCGGTTCGGTGGCTTCCGTCAATTCCAGCAAGCTGCGGAGCGGGATCTCCAGCCATTCGGGCCGGTCGTGCAGCTCGTGGCCCAGTTCGTGGATCGTCTTTTCCATCAGGAAGCTGTCCAGCAAGACCTCCAGTTCGGGATGGGTGCGCGGCAGGAACGCGTTCTCACTCGCGGCCGCCAGGTAGGCGCGCAGAAACATCGTGCCGACCCACAGGTACCAGTAGCGGGCCCACGGTTCCAGCAAGGGCAGGTCGGCCGGGCGCACGACGATGCCGCCAACCTGCTTGAAGCGCACCTGGTGGGCCGCATAGTAGAACGAGCGCAGCATCGCCGCCACGTCGCGGAGCGGCGAGCGCTTGATCCGCCGTTCGCCACCGGACTGCGACAGGTCGCCCTCGAAGTTGGTGATGACGAAGTCCTTGCCGGTGTACAGCAAGTTGCCCAGATGATAATCGCCGTGACAGCGGATGCGCGACGTCGTGATGCGTCCGTGCAACACCGCACTGTTGCGGCGGAGAATGCCTTCTTCCAGGTCCAGCACCCGACGAGCATGCTCGCGTACCGCTTCGGGGACCGCCGACCGGCTTCGCCGCAGCGCGCGGAAGGCGCGTCGCGTCAGGTTGCGCATCGACTGGTAGATCGAGCGCTGGTAGTGCGGAGTGAATGGCTCCGGGGCAAAGACCGGATCGTCCGCGGCGCTGGCCAGTGCCTGGTGCAACTCTGCCGTGCGCTGGCCGAGCAATCGAGCGGCCTCCAGATAGGTATCGATCAATTCGAGCGCCAGCGAGGGCGGTTCCTTTTCAGTCAATTCGAGGAGTGCACGGGTCGAGATCGGTGTGTGCGTTTCTTCCGGGCGCGTCGCCAGGGCCTTCTCGAAGTAGCGGCTCAGGTGATCGAGCGTAAACTGCCAGGCATTGCCGCCGGCGACCTGGCCGAGCAGCATGGCGACCGTCATCGGCTCGCCGCGGTGCGGGCGATACTCCAGGGCGCCGGCCAGCGGCTGAATGTGGGTGAAGCGGGCCTTTTCCGCCAGGAAACGCGTCATCTCCAGGTCGCAGTTAACGCCCTCCTCCATGCGACGGAAGAACTTCAACGCCAGGCGATCGCCGTAGACAAGAAACGTGCTATTCCCTTGCGATTCGCCGAGCACGGGCGTCAGCGGCGCGTCCTCCGCGCCGCGCAGGGCCTCGAACTGATCGCTCGGCCAGGCGACCATCTCGCCCGCGGAACCGCGCAGGACGACCTTGCGGCGGACCAGGTCGAGCAGGCCTTCGCCAAAGCGCGGCCGCTCCAGCGCGTCGTGAAGCACGCCGCGGGCGCCTCCGCGCAGGTAGGCCAGCACGGCCCGCGGTGCGCTCTCCAGCAGGTCCGCCGCTTCGTCTTCCGGGGCAAGCGCCAACGGCAGCGCCCAGAAGTCCGGCTCGCCGTCGGTATATTCGAGCCGGGCCAGTACGAGATGAACGACCCTGTCGGCATGCGGAACCGATAGGACGTCCTGCACCGTCACCGTGCCCACCTGGCGATCGGCCCGGCCGAACCAGTGCCGCGCCCGCAGGTAGCCGGCCAGTGCATTCTCGAGCGCCGTGTTGCCGCGCACGCGGAACAGGCCCTCGGCGGAAGGCGCCGACACGACCGGCACCGGCGACTGACGCGACGGGGCCTCGCCGTCCGTCGATGGCTGCGGTTCCAGGGCGAACCAGTAGAAGCTGTGCGGCCCCAGCGTCAGCAGGTACGGCCGTTCCGTGACCGGCGGGAAGGGCGTGCCGCCCAACAGCTCGACCGGCGTCGAGCCAGCGAAGGCGCCGAGGTCCAGCTCGACGTACTGCGGCGTGCGCGCCAGGTTCGCCACCACCAGGATCGTCTCCTGTTCAAACCGGCGAAGGAAGGCCAGCACCTTGACGTTGGCCGGCAGCAGGAATTCCAGGCTGCCGCGACTGAAAGCGCGATAACGCTTACGCAGCGCAATGAGCCGCTTCATCCACCACAGCAGCGAACTGGGGTTGTTCTGCTGCGCCTCGACATTGAGCGCCTCGTAGTGATACTCCGCATCGATGATGACGGGCTGATAGAGCCGTTGCGGATTGGCGCGCGAGAAGCCGGCGTTGCGGTCGGCGCTCCATTGCATCGGCGTGCGTACGCCGTTGCGGTCGCCGAGGTAGATATTGTCGCCCATGCCGATCTCGTCGCCGTAGTAGACGACGGGCGCGCCGGGCATCGAGAACAGCAGGCTGTTCAGCAGTTCGATGCGGCGGCGGTTGTTCTCCAGCAACGGCGCCAATCGTCGCCGGATACCGAGGTTGATGCGCGCCTGTGCGTCACGTGCGTAGGAGCGGTACATGTAGTCGCGCTCCTCGTCGGTGACCATTTCCAACGTCAGCTCGTCGTGATTGCGCAGGAAGATGGCCCAGTGGCAGTTGTCCGGAATGGCGGGCGTCTGTGCCAGGATGTCGAGGATCGGCAGGCGGTCTTCCATGCGCACGGCCATGAACATGCGCGGCATCAGCGGGAAATGAAAGGCCATGTGGCACTCATCGCCGTCGCCGAAATAGGCGACGGCATCCTCGGGCCACTGGTTCGCCTCGGCCAGCACCATGCGGCTGGGGAAGCGTTCGTCAATGTGCTTGCGCAGCCGCTTGAGCAGCTCGTGCGTTTCCGGCAAGTTCTCGCAGGTGGTGCCTTCCCGCTCGAACAGGTAGGGCACCGCATCCAGGCGCAGGCCATCGACGCCCATGCCCAGCCAGAAATCGAGCAGTGCGAACATCGCCTTGCAGACTTCGGGATTGTCGTAGTTCAGGTCGGGCTGGTGGGCGTAGAAGCGGTGCCAGTAGTAGGCGCCGGCGACCGGGTCCCACGACCAGTTGGAGATCTCGAAGTCCTTGAAGATGATGCGGGCGTCCTTCCATTTCTCCGGCGTGTCGCTCCAGACATAGAAGTCGCGCAGCGGGCTGCCGGCCGGGGCGCGGCGGGCGCGCTGGAACCACGGATGTTGGTCGGACGTGTGATTCAGCACCAACTCGGTGATGACGCGCAGTCCGCGCCGGTGCGCTTCGTTCAGAAAGGTCTGGAAATCGCGGAGTGTGCCGTAGTTGGCGTGAACGCCGGTGTAATCGGCGATGTCGTAGCCGTCGTCCTTGAGCGGCGACGGGTAGAACGGCTGCAGCCACAGGGCGGTGACGCCAAGGTCCTGCAAGTAGTCGAGCTTCTGGGTCAAACCGACGAAATCGCCGATGCCGTCGTCCTGTCCATCGCAGTAAGCGCGGACATGGAGTTGATAGATGATGGCGTCTTTGAACCAGGTGGGATCGTTGTCGAGTGAAAAGCCGGTCTCCTCGGCCATGTGCGGTCGCCCTCTCTGAACCTGCCGGTGCCTGTGGAAGATTCTATGGGCGAGAGGCGTGCAAGGGACGAAACACGCAGCTCAGCAGGAAAACGATTGGGCTGGCTGGATGCCAACGGTGGCGAACGGGGACCGATTTTAAGAAAAACAGAGAAAGATTAAGAGGAGGAGTAAGAGTAGGAAGAGGATTAAGAGCAAGATGAGGAGAAAGAGCAGGACAGACACCGACGGCGAATGGCTTCCTTCTCTTGCTCTTTCTCCTGCTCTTAATCCTCTTCCTACTCTTACTCTTCCGCTTCATCTTGCTCTTCTTTCTTCCCGTCGATTTCCCGGTCTGAAATTCGAATGGCGCTGAAGTTTTCACAGCACGCCGCCAAGCTGGGGTTGCCCGGCGCACGGAAAGCGGGTACGCCGCCCCGGCCCTCGGGACCGTGTGCTCATTGCGGGAGTCCCAGCGATGCGAAAACTCTCCCTCCTTCTCCTGGTTCCCCTGCTCTGCTCGACAGCCCGCGCCGAGCTTCGTATTCCGCAGCCGCGCGCCGACCTTGGCGAGCTGCGCAGCGGGCCGGCCCTTGTGCGGCGCTTCGTCCTCGTCAACGACGGGAAGCAACCGGTCGAGATCGTCGATGCCCGGACGAGCTGCGGCTGTCTCAAGCCGCGCTTCTCGAAGATGCAACTCGCACCCGGCGAGGAAGGCTGGGTCGACGTGGAAGTCAACACGCTGAGCCAGCCCCCCGGTCCCAGCGCCTGGCGCGTCGATGTCCAGTACCGTCAGGGCGAGCAGATGGCCGAGACGGCGGTCATCATTACCGCCCAGCTCAGCACCGAGGTCATGGTCGAGCCCGCCAGCCTGAACATCATTACCGGCCAGGGCGTGACATCCGAGATCGTCATCACCGATTTGCGGCCCAAGGCACTAACCGTCACCAGTGTGAAGGCAAGTTCGCCACACTTGAAGACGATCTTGAAAGAGCCGTGTCGCGATGCGGGCGGTCATGTCCTGCGCATCATTCAGCTCGAAGTGACTGCCGACTATCCGGAAGGCCGCCGCGATGAAGTGGTCAGCATCTACACCGACGACCCGGCCTATCGCGAGCTGAAAGTCGCCACGACCATCGTCAAGAAGCCTCGGCACCGGCTCACGGCATCGCCGGCGGAGGTCGTGCTGAGTGCCGTGGCCGGTCAGCCGTTGCCGTCGCGAGTCGTCCTGATTCGCGATGCCGACAGCCAGGACGTGGTCGTGGAACGCGTCGTTGCGGACGATCCGGCGGTCACCGTCAGCTGCGCCAAGGGGCCAGGCACCAATGTTACGCTGCGGGTCCAGTGCGATCCGGAGAAACTGGGCACCCGTCCAGTACAGGGCGCGGTTCATGTCCACATCACCAGCCCGCTGCCGCAGGTTTTGACGATCCCGGTGCGGGTATCGGTGGGGCCTTGAGGTGCGGACCGTGACGAAAGCGCCGTGTTTTCGGTTCGGCAACCGCTTTCGGTGTGGGTGGTTGCGGCATTGCCGGTCGGTCGATCTTGAATCGGGTCTTTGCCGGGGTATAGTTGTGGTGGATTGTGGGTCAAAGTGGGCGAAGGTGGGAGCCTGGCCCAGATACGCGATTGAGGTGTCGGACGTCGCGCTGGAGCGCCCCGCCGAGCCAGGCATGAACCATGCTGCTGACCGGCACGTTTCCGCGAACGCTCGACGACAAGAAACGCCTGGGGCTTCCCAAGCGCTTCCGCGAGCTGCTGGGCGAGCCGACCACGCTGTTCGTCACGCCAGGCCCCGATCAGAGCTTGTGGCTGTACACGCAGCAGGCTCTCGAAGAGTTGTCCGGCAAGCTGGATCAGGCGCCAGCCACCGATGCCGAGGCCCGCGTCTTTCGCCGCCTGTACTTCGCCCAGACCGAAGCGGTCGACGTCGACCGCAGCGGTCGCATCCTGGTGCCGGACCGCCTCGTGCAGTTCGCCGGCCTGGGACAAGAAGTGGTCCTGCTGGGCGTTCGCGACCATCTGGAACTATGGAACGCGACCCGCTGGCAGCAGTACCTGGACCAGAACGCGCCGCGGTTTGATGCGTTTGCAGAAAGCGCGTTCAGGAAGTAGCAGCTGACACCGCCTTTCCCGCGGGACAGGCGTTTGCAAGCCGGCGTGAGCAGATGCCGGCTTCGGTAGAACGGGCCGGTCCTCCCAAGTCGGCCCGCTCGGACAGTCAGTAGGGCAGGCTCTCGGCCGGAACGGTCCCACGTTCCGGCCGGGTGTCTGGCCTCCCATCAGTGAAGAGCGGTAGCGAGCGTGAGGACAGAGAAGAGCGCCCCTCACACTCCAACTCATCGAGCACGTCATGAACGGCCCCGAGCCACGGCATGTGTCGGTGCTCCCGGCCGAGGTGCTGACTTTGTTGGCGCCTGCGCCGGGACAGGTCTTCGTCGATGCCACGGTCGGCGCCGGCGGCCACGCCCGGCTCCTGGCCGAGCAGCTCGGACCGACCGGCAAGCTGATCGGCCTGGACCAGGATGCGGCGATGCTCGCGCTGGCCAAGCCGAGGTTGGAAGGGCTGAACGTCTCGCTCTTCCACGCCAACTTCGACCGGCTTGGCGACGTGCTGGACGAGATGGGCATCGCAACGGTCGATGGCGTGCTGGCCGATCTTGGCGTCTGCTCCGATCAGCTGGACCTGGCCGACCGCGGCCTCAGCTTCCAGCAGGACGGACCGCTCGATATGCGGCTGGACACCAGCGAAGGCGAGCCGGTCAGTGATTTGTTGCAACGCATCGGCGAACGGGAGCTGGCGGACCTGATCTACCAGTACGGCGAAGAGCGATTCAGCCGCCGCATCGCTCGCCGGATCGTCGAAGTCCGGCGAACGACGCCGCTGGAGACGACGCAGCAACTGGCAGACGTGGTCCGGCGCTGCGTGCCCTGGCCCAAAGGCCGCCGCCATGCGATCGATCCCGCGACACGCACCTTCCAGGCGCTGCGGATCGCGGTGAACGACGAGCTGGGAGCGCTGGAACGGCTGTTGAAGCAACTGCCGCAACGCGTGAAGCCAGGTGGCCGGGCGGCACTGATCAGCTTTCATTCGCTGGAGGATCGGCTCGTCAAGCACGCCTTTGCGGTCCGAACCGTCTGGGAAGTGCTGACGCGCAAGCCGATACAGGCTGAGGAACCGGAAGTGGAACGGAACTCACGGGCACGCAGCGCCAAGCTGCGGGCCGCGAGGAGAAGAATGGACGACTCAGAGAATGACGAATGACTAAGGACGGATGTCGAATGAATGACCAATTCCCAATGACCCAATGTTGGGAGCGCCCGCGAGCCCTAGGTTTCGCAGGCTGAACTGAACGCAGCGGTTGTGGCTGGATTCACTACCGCGAAGCCGTAGCTTCGCGCATGCGCGTTCCCAAGCGAGAGCCTGGAAACGAGAAGAGGCATAAGGAGATAGCGATGCACAGGACGTACACAGGCATCGTGCTGGCCAGCGCCTTGGTCGGCGTGCTGGCGGCAGTCTTCGTCCACGAACTGAGCGAGGGCCGGGCGCCGGCGGAGCCGCCGAAGACCTTTGTCAGCGCCGACGGCCAGAGCACGGTCGAATGGAGCGACCCGGTGGCAGCGCCGGTGGAACCGGCACACGCGCCGGCGGTGGAACCCATTCCGCATCTGCACTCCTCGCCGGTCCTGCTGCAGCCGGTGCCGATGCCCGAAGCGACCAACAGTGCCGTCGAAATGACGACCGTGGCGCATCGCGCGGCCCCGGAGCCGGTCGCCAGCGAGCCGCCGGCCCGGCCATCCACCAACACCGGTTACCTGCGGCGAGCGGGTTTTGCGGTGGACGGGGCGCAGGTGTACTTGCTCGAGTCGGACGGCAAGGCGATGCTCTACGCGATCGGTTCGGCCGACATCGCGCTGGACCCGCTGGTGAACCAGTTCGTTCAACTTGCCGGCTTCGTCCGCTATCGGGACGACCTGCGGATGAACTGCATCCACGTCTGCGAGGCGCTGGCTCTTACGAACAAGCCGGAGTCGACCGAGCCGCAGGGCACGATCGCGTCCGGAACCGAGCTGGCCAACAGCGAACCTCCGGTCGCCGCGCCTGAAGCTGCTCCGCCGTCGCCGGAATTGATGCCGATGCCGACGCCCGTGGAACCGGAAATGGCCCCGATGCCCACGCCGGTCGCCGAAGAAGGACATTACCTCGATGAACGGCCGCAGTACTTTCCACCGACGCCGCAGTTTCCGCTGAGTCGCGAGCTGGCAACCATGGAACCGCAGGCCGTTCCTGCACCGACTTCCGACGTGCCGCAGCCAGTATTCGTTCCTCAACCAGTGCCGCCGGTCGAACCGATCCCGGTCGCTCCGGCCCAGACGTATCAGGCCCCGCCGATGCCGCCGGCTGCTCCGTGCGCGAAGCGCACGCCGCTGCCGTTGCCGGAGCTGGAAGCGCTGGCGCCGAAGCGTCGTGCGGCCAAGGTCGAGATCGTGCCCGTGTCCGGTTCGTATCCCTGCACCCTGGAGAAGGGCGCTTTGATGATTCCCCGGGCCGCTGGCGAGCAGATGGACAAGGCTCCGCCGCGTGTGCTGTTCGTCGCCCTGGCCCCGGACCAGAAGTGCCTGTGGATCTACTCCAGCACCGGCATCGATCGGCTGGCGGAACAACTCGATCGCACCGCGAACAGCGAAGACAAGGCCCGCTGCAACCGGCGGATGTGCTTCAGCCGACTGCAGCGCGTTGCGGCAAATGCCGACGGGTCGTTCCCGTTGCCCGTGGACCTGATGGAAGTCGGGTGCATGAAGGACAATGTCATCCTGATCGGCGTCCGCGACCACTTCGAGCTGTGGGATGCCGAGCAGTGGCAGAAGTACACCGGGCAAGGAGCGGAAGGGAAGCCGTAGACATTCGCGGATCCGGCGATCCGGGAGCGTGAGCGACCGGAGTTTTTCAGGGCTCCGATGTTTGAGAAACCGCGGTCGCTCACGCTCCCGGCTCGCCGGACCGTGAGAACACCAGACGAGAATCGCAGAGTTCAGAGAAGGAGAGGAACGATGACGCGCGAGACCAAGGTCGGAATCTTAGTGGCCTCTTCGTTCCTGTGCCTGGTCGGCGTGGTGCTCACGCTCCAGTGGCGTGGCGATCCGTCGTTGGCTGGGAAGGAAACGGTCGAGGTGCCGGCCTTCGCGGCGCCGACGCCCGTGGCGATCGAGACACCGCCAGCGCTGCCGGCGGCAACCACGGTTTCGCCGCCATCGCATCCGATTCCCGTCGCTTCGATGCCGCCACTCGCATCGCCGCCCAGCAGCGGCCTGCGCCTGACGAGTGGCGTCGCCGCTCCGCCGGCCGTGACGCCGCCGACGACCGAGGAGCGCCCGCCCGTCGTTGTACCGCCGGCCGTGCCGCCAACGCTGCCCGAAGCCAGCGGCAGTGAGACCCCCCCGAGCCCCGCGCCGGAAGCGCCCGCCGCCGCTACTCGAGCCGAGTCGCCGCCCGCGCATATTCCAGAGCCAACGTCCACCGACACGAACCTGACCATTCCGCCACCGGACACAACGCCGCCGGCGCCGACGACGGCTGCCACAAGCACGCCACCGCCTTCGACGACAGGCGGTCCGCCAGCCGTGTCACCGTCGCCGACCTCGGGGGCAACGCCACCCGCGGCACCGGGGGTCAGCCTGGGCGTGCCGGAAGCGTCGCATGCACCCCGTACGGGCCGAGACAGCGCAGCGCCCGGCGTGATGCCGACGCGCCTGTCACCGACGCCGCCCGCCGCGGACAACATGTCCGAACCGACGCCAGGAAGTGCCCCGGCGCCATCGGGACCGTCTGTCTCGCCCGCGCCGGTGCCGCTGACCCCGACCACACCGGCGCCCGTGCCGTTGACGCCCGCTCCCGCGCCGCTGACACCGACCACGCCCGCTCCGGTGCCGTTGACGCCGGGTTCGACTCCACCGCCGGCAGCAATGCCGCCGCTGGGCGCTCCGACCGCCGGCATCACGCCGCCGATTGCCGCTCCCATGCCCGGCGGCGTCACGCCTGCGTCGGGCACGTTGCCCTTGCCCGCCGAGCCCAAGGTGGAGAGCTTCGATGAAGAAACGCACCTGTGGAAGCCGACCGACACGTTCGAAGGCCTGAGCGACAAGTTCTACCACACGCCCAAATACGACAAGGCGCTGCTGATGTTCAATCGCGAGCATCCGATGGCGGCGGCGGGCCTGAAAATCGATCCACCGCAGCTCCAGATGAACCAGCCGATCCGCGTGCCGCCGGTGAAGATCCTGGAGAAGCGCTACCCGACGCTGGTTCCAAACCTGACGCCGCTGCCGCCCGCCGGAACGCCCGCGCCCGCTGCGATCGTGCCTGTCACGCCGGCGCCGGCCGCGGGAATCGGTACGCTGACGCAGCCCGGTACTGGGATCCCCACCGCCCCGGTTGCGCCATCCGGCAGTGGATTGCCGACGACGCCAGGCGCTGTCGCGCCTGGAGTACCGGTCGCTCCGCCGGTAGCACCGACGCCCCCTGGTGCCGCCGCGGCGGGTGCACCCGGCAATGTCACTGCGTTTGCCAATCCGTCCGGCGAACGGCAGTACCAGGTACGCGATGCCCGCGGCGAAATGCTGTATGACATCGCCCAGCGCATGCTCGGCAACGGCAACCGCTGGGTGCAAATCCGCGACCTGAACCCGGCCGTGCGGCCCGAGTACCCGGTGCCGGTGAATACTGTGTTGCGGTTGCCGGCTCAGTAACAGGCGAATACCACTGTGTCGGTCTTGTCAGACCTCTGGCTCGCGATTCCGTCTGAGGCGGAATTGCGAACCAGAGGTCATTCGTTTGGGCATCAACGAGCCGTGCCGGATCATGGTGGCTCGATGGTTGCAAATAGGAAACAAAGAGAAGGAGTAAGAGGAAGAGTAGGAGTAGGAAGAGGATTAAGAGCAAGAGAAGGAGTAAGAGTCTGTCCGGAAAGGGGTCAGGCACCGTGGTGCGCAGCACCCTTCGGGCCGTTCCGGCAACGGTGCCTGACCCCTTTCCGGACAGACTCTAAGAGGAAGAACGGAAACGACCGCTCGGACCCATAGCATCCTGCTCCTACTCTTTCTCTTGCTCTTAATCCTCTTCCTACTCCTACTCTTCTTCATAATCTTTCTCTTCTTCTCGGGGCTTGCCTCCTGGTTCGAACATGGGATGGCCATGTCTTTGTGGAAACTGCTCTTAACAAATGCACCAAGGCACGATATACGCCCACTCGTCTTGAACAGCGGCGAGCGAACGCAACGCGGGCTTGACACCCAACGACACCAACGCTATCACGCCGCCCACACAAACGAACGAGTCTAGCCGAGCTCTGCTGCGTGCTGGAATTGCGGGAAACCGGCACTACCCACCCTCCTGGGTAGAGGCGTCAACCTCGCTGGAATCAGTGGTTTTTGGGTCGGCCACTCCAGTAGGTGCTTCGCAGTAGGGCTTATGTGAGACCGGGAGCCGGGCCTTGCGCCCGGCTCCCGGGGATATTCCGAAGAAGAGGTCTGGGGGCAGTGTCTGGGGGCAGGGTCCGTAGGAAAGATCACAGGCAGCCGGGAATCGCTTCCCTGGCTGCCTGTGTTCGTTTCCACTGTCAGAAGCAGCGTGCGGTGGTGTTGTAGCCGCAAGCTGTCCCCAGCATTCGATTGAAGGCCCTTCGCGCGTCGAGTATAACCGATAAGTCCGCTGCCCATCCCACCCGGAGTGGCCATGTACTTGCGAATGGCACGGCGTCTCCTGTTTGAAACCGATAAGCGCCTGCTCTGGAAACTGGCCTGGAACATGGGCTGGAAGGGCATGCTTTCGGTGCAGCGACACAAGGAGCGGCTGCGCCGCGGCGAGGTGTTTCCACCCTTTCTTTACGTCTCGATCATCAACAGCTGCAACCTGCGCTGCCAGGGGTGCTGGGTGGATGTCGCCTCCAAGCAGGAGATCATCGAGCCCCCCGCCATGCACAAGCTCATCCGCGAGGCCAAGGAGATGGGCAACGCCTTCTTCGGCATCGTCGGCGGCGAGCCGTTCATGCATCCGCACCTGCTCGACATGCTTGCCGAGCATCCGGACTGCTACTTCCAGATCTTCACCAACGGCCAGTTCATCACCGATGAACGTGCGAAGCGCATGCGACAACTCGGCAACGTCACGCCGCTCATCAGCGTGGAAGGGAATGAGATCATCAGCGACGAGCGGCGCGGCCGGGCCAACGTCTTCAGCAAGACGATGGAAGGCATCCACCATTGCCTGCAGAACAAGGTCTTCACCGGCGTCTGCACCAGCCTGTGCCAGACGAACATCGACGACCTGCTGACGGAGAAGTGGGTCGATCGGCTGGTCGAGATGGGCGTGATGTACACGTGGTTCCACGTCTACCGCCCGATGGGCCCCGACGCCAATCCGCAGCTGTGCCTGACGCCCGAGCAGCAATTGCGGGCACGACGCTTCGTCGTCGAGATGCGTGCGTCCAAGCCGATCGTCATCATCGACGCGTACTACGACGGCGAGGGCCAGGCGCTCTGTCCGGCTGCCACGGGTATCAGCCATCACATCAACCCGTGGGGCGACATCGAGCCGTGCCCCATCGTGCAGTTCACCAAGGAGTCGATCCACGCCACGGAAGCCGATTCGCGAACGCTGCGCGACAAGTTCCTGCATTCGGACTTCCTCCACGACTTCCGCACGCTGGCCCAGTCGACGACGCGCGGCTGCATCGTCCTGGAACGTCCCGATCTGCTGAGCGCCTTGGTGCAAAAGCACGGCGCGCGCGACAGCACGGCGCGCGGCTCGGCCCTCGCGGAGCTGGACGCCATGCGCGTGCGCACGTCGCAGTACAATCCCGGTCACGCGGTGCCGGAAAAGAACGTGTTTTACCGCCTGGCCAAGCGGTTCTGGTTCAATGACTTTGGCCTGTACCGCGGCCACGACCACCGCCGCAGCGCCGCGCCGGGACTCCTTCGACAAGCCGCCGCGGGCGCTCCCCGTTAGCGTCCGATTGATGACGGTATCGCCGGCATTTCCGCCCTCCCCGATCACTGCGTCAGCGGATAACCGGTCAATGGTGTCGAGGAGCAACGCCGGTAACAGTCGCTATCGCGTAGGCAAACATTCCAAGGGAGCATGTCATGCGACGTCAGGCGGAACTACGAACAAAGGCCGAGGGTTACTTACTGCGCGGCGCCACCGTCACCTTGAGCGTCGGCGGCGGCAGGCGCGGATGCTGTTTGCTCGCGAAGCCGTGAACCAGGTCGGACCGGCCGCTGCCGCGTGTCTCGCGCACCACGATGAATGTCGCCAGGCCATTGGTGTCGCGGTTCAGGAACTCCGTGAGCGCGGGGCCGCTGATGCTACGCGTCCCTTCCAGCGCTCCTTGCACGATTTCAAACTTCCCCAGCAGCACCACCTTGTTCGGGTCGAGGCTCGAGCCGCCCGGTTGATTGGCCGGCGCATTGTTCCAGCGCAGGCCGCGTTCCTCCCAGTCGTCCAGCGTTTCGTCGGTCAGGCCGTAGACGACGAAGGTGGCATTGGGCACTTCCGAGGCGAAGCCCATGCCGGTCGGCGTGTAGGTTAGCGTCAGCTGGGCGTCGATCACGCGCATGCCGGCCACCGGCGCCAGGTCCATGCCGATGTACGCCTTGCGGTTGTAGTCGGACCTTTCATCGCGCGTGCTCTTCACCAACAGCAGGATGTCGGAGCTGTTGGGCGATGGGTAGAGCGGTTGGACATAGGTATCGCGACCCCGGGCCATCGCGGTGGAAAGCTGAATGATGCGGGCGCCAATGCCCACAGTGGGACCGGTTCCGCCGAGCGGCTTTTCGGCCTGCGGATCGAAGTCGGCTGCCGTGTCGGAACCGAAACGGCGATTGCGTCCCGTCAGCAGGCGCTCGACCTGACCCGAAGCGCGATGCTTCACGTCGACGATGCCATTGAAGACCTGCACGTCCGAGGTCTGGGCATCGCGCACGTTGACGCCGAACTCGGTGCCGAGGTCCTTGAGCACGGCCGTCGGTGTATCGACGACGAAACCGATGGCTTGCGGCGGCACCTTGGCAATGAGCCGGCCGTTGTGCAGCACGCAGCGCTGGGAGGAAACCAGTTCCAACTCCGCGGGCGCTTCGAGGGTGATTTCCGCGCCGTTGGCGAATGTCAGCCGCGCGATGCCTTCGGCCAGGCGCAACCGTCCTGCGCTTAGCTGCGCCCCTTCCTCGGTTGGCAATGATCCCGCGTCCCACTTGCACGATTTACCGCCCGTCAACGTCGCCACGGTAGGAGCCGAACTACGCTGATTGAACCACAAGCCGACGCCAAGCAGTACGCACGCGGCCGCCAGGGCCGAAATCAGCACTCGTCGTCGGCGAATGAACGGGCGAATGCCGAGGGTCGCAGGAAGAACGTCCCCACCGCTTTGCCTCGTCTTGGGTTCGTCCTTGGCCAACGGCGACCAGTGCAAGCAGCCGTGCTGGTGCAAGTATTCGACGTAGTAGCGCCGGGCCGTGGGGTCAGAGAGGACCAGTTCTTCCAGCCGGCGCATCTGCTCGGGCGTCAGCGTCTCTTCGACGGCGGCGTCGCACAGTTGTTGTAATTCCGCTTGGAATGGCGTGGGCTCGTTCATGATCCGGTCTCCCGCGTCAGCGTGGTGCTGACGCATTCGTGCAACGTATGGCGGATGCGACTGAGGGCGCGATACACCGCTTCAACCGAGCGATCGACCTTGCCCGCCACGGCATCGATCGACAGCGATTCACTGTAGCGCAGCCGGAGGAGATCGCGCTGCGCCGGCGGCAGCTTGTCGATGCATCCGGCCAGGGCCTGCGAACGCTCGTCCAGGGCATCCGCCGCGGATTCCGCCTCGCCGGCAACGGCTTCCAGGAACGCGGGGCTGAATTCCAGCCGATCGCGTTGCCGGCGCTTGCGCCAGGCCAGCACCTGGTGGAAGGCGACTTTGCAAGCCCACGCCGCGAAGTTGGTGCCGGGCTGGAACTTGCCAAACTCGCGCCAGAGCACCAGGTTCGTCTCCTGAATGACCTCTTCGGCGTCATTGGCGTTGGGCACCAGGCTCATGACGTAGAGGAAGACACGCCGCTGGTTCTGCCCCAGCAGGCGGACGAACAGGTCGGCGCTCTCCGGCGTCAGGCCGTCGAGGTTCTGGAGAGGAAGGCTCATGGCTGGACGCTCCACATCTCTAGTGCCATTCGGGGCGATATTGGACAGGCCTCAGGAAAAAATCGGCGAATCGGTGTCCAATCGCATTCATCCTGGCTCTTATCTGGCAGGAACGCAATCTCCCCTTGCCGCCGATCCCTCCCCAAGGGCCCTCTCCATGCAGACTCACGCCTGGCGCACTGGATTCGGCAGCCTTTTCGTGATCTTTGCCCCTGCGCTGGCGACCGCGGCCGATCCGAACATCACGTTCTTCGAGCAGAAGATTCGGCCGGTCCTCGTCAAGGAATGCTACTCCTGCCACTCCGCCGAAGCAAAGAAGCCCAAGGGCGGCCTGCTGGTGGACACGCGTCAAGGGCTCCTCAAGGGTGGCGACTCCGGACCGGCACTGGTTCCCGGCAAGGCAACCGAAAGTCTGCTCCTCAAGGCCCTGCGGCACGACGAGATTGCCATGCCGCCCAAGAACAAGCTGCCCGACGAGGTCATTGCCGACTTCGAGCGCTGGATCAAGATGGGCGCTCCCGACCCGCGCGCTGGCAATGTCGTCGAAAGGCCCGCCATCGACATTGAAGCGGGCCGCAAGTTCTGGGCGTTCCAGCTGCCGCGCCGTCATGCCGCTCCCAAAGTCGCCGACACGGCCTGGCCCCGCGGCGACATCGACCGCTTCATCCTCGCCGGCCTCGAGGCCAAGGGCATCAAGCCCGCACGCGATGCCGAGCGCGCCGCCCTGGTTCGCAGAGCCGCCATCGCCCTCATCGGACTGCCTCCGACGCCCGAGGAGCTGGATGCCGCACTGAACGACAAGAGCGAAAAGTGGTATGAGAAGGTCGTCGACCGTTTGCTGGCCAGCTCGCACTACGGCGAGCGCTGGGGCCGCCACTGGCTCGACGTGGCTCGCTATGCCGACTCCAACGGCAAGGACGAGAACCTCACCTTCCATGAAGCCTGGCGCTATCGCGACTATGTCATCGCGTCGTTCAACAACGACAAGCCGTTCAACCGTTTCGCCATGGAGCAGATCGCCGGCGACCTGATGCCGGCCGATTCGCAGACGCAGAAGGACGAGCAGCTGACCGCGACCGGCTTCCTCATCGTCGGCCCCAAGGTGTTGGCCGACCGCGACCAGCTCAAGCGCAAGATGGATGTCGTCGACGAGCAGGTGGACACGATTGGCCGGGCGTTCCTGGGCCTGACGATTGGCTGTGCTCGCTGCCACGATCACAAGTTCGATCCGATCCCGACCGCGGACTATTACGCCCTGGCCGGCATCCTGGCGAGCACGCGGACGCTGGACGGCTTCAAGCTGGGCAACCCCATTGTCAGCGGCTGGATGCTTCGTCCGCTCGGCGCCGACGGCGAGCAGAAGCTGCTGGCCCAGAAGGAGCACCAGAAGAAGCTGACCGCCGTCGCCGACGGCATCAAGAAGCTCAAGGCCGAGCTGAAGCTCCACGAGGACAAGGCGACGATGCGGCTGCCGGGCAAGCTGGTCGGCATCACGGTGGACGACAAGGAAGCGAAGCTGGTCGGAACGTGGAAGTCCAGCATGTTCTCGCGCCCCTACGTCGGCGAGGGCTACATCCACGACGACAAGACCGGCAAGGGCGAGAAGTCCGCGACGTTCACCGCCAAGCTGCCCAAGGCCGGCGAGTACGAAGTGTTCATCTCCTACACCGCGACCAAGGGCCGTTCCACGAACACGCCGGTGACGATCAAGTCGGCCGACGGCGAGAAGACGGTGCTGGTCAACCAGGAGCTGGCGCCGAAGCTGGACGGCCTGTTCCACTCGGTCGGCAAGTTTCGCTTCGCCGCCGGGGATGCGGGCTCGGTCACCATCAGCAACAAGGACACGACCGGTTACGTCATCGTCGATGCCGTCCGCTGGGTGCCGGTCGGAGCACTCGGCAACGATCCCGAGATGGCAATGGGCGTTCCCACCGAAGTGAAGGACCGTATCGCCGACGCGCAGAAACGGCTCAAGCAGCTTGAAGAGGAAGAGAAGGTCCTGAAAGGCCAGGCCCCGGCATCGCCGTCCCTGGTGCTGGCCGCACGCGACGATGCAAAGCCGGGCGACCTGCGGATCAACAACCGCGGCAATCCGCACAGCCTCGGTGCGGAGGTGCCGCGCGGCTTCCTCCAGGTCGCGGGCAAGGAAAGCCGGGTCTCCATCCCTGCCGGGCAATCGGGGCGCCTGGAACTGGCCCGCTGGATGGTGGAGCCATCCAATCCGCTGACGGCCCGCGTCATGGTCAATCGCGTCTGGCAGCATCTCCTGGGCGAAGGCCTGGTTCGCACCGTCGACAACTTCGGCGTGCAGGGCGAGAAGCCCAGCCATCCGGAACTGCTCGACGAGCTGACAATCCGCTTCGTCGAGGACGGCTGGTCCGTCAAGAAGTTGATCCGCGCCATCATATTGAGCCGCACCTACCAGCTCGCGACCAGCAATGACGCCGCCGCATTCAAGGCCGACCCCGACAACCGTCTGTTTGGCCGCGCCAACCGCCGCCGCGTCGAAGCCGAAGTGATTCGCGATTCCGTGCTGGTCGTCGCGGGCCGGCTCGATCGCGCCATGGGCGGTTCCGCCGTGGCGACGCTCGGCGAAAAGGCCATCGACAACGAATCGCGCGGCGGACTCGCGACCGACACGCTCGTGCGCCGCAGCGTCTACCTTCCCGTGGTCCGCAACGACCTGCCGCAGATCTTCGACGTCTTTGATTTCTCCGATCCCGACGTGACCACCGGCCGACGCGACACGACCACGGTGGCAACACAGGCCCTGTATTTGATGAATAGCCCCTTCGCCCAGGAAAACGCCCTGCACACCGCGAAACGCTTGCTGGAAATGAAGACCGATGATGCGGGACGCCTGTCGGACCTGTATCGCCGAGCGCTCGGTCGGCTGCCGTCGGAAAAGGAAGTCCAAGCAGCCGTGAAGTTCATCAACGAGTTCAAGAAGACGTTGAAGTCGAAGGAAGCGGACCTCGACGCCTGGTCCGCCGTCTGCTCGGCCGTCTTCGGCTGCACCGAGTTTCGATTCGTGGAGTGACTCCGTGGCCAGACAAGAGTGTCTGGCCTTACCGACAATCTCTGGTGGGCCAGACACTCTTGTCTGGCCTTACCGACAATCTCTGGTGGGCCAGACACTCTTGTCTGGCCAAAGTGCACAACAAGATTGGTCAGGCCACGAAACAATGAACAAACCGCCGGTTCGCTCTCATGACCTGCTTGTGCGACGCCGTCATTTACCTCACTGGCAGGTAGGTGGGAGCATTTATTTTGTCACGTTTCGCTCGCTCCGAGGCGCCTTGCCGGACATCGCCAAACACCAAGTGCGCCTGAATGCTCTCCACGATCATGGGAAGAAGCACGATCTTCACTTCGGTGTCGTCATGCCCGATCATGTTCATATGCTCATAGAACCCAAAGAGCGGGCTCCGGGCGAGTGGTATGACCTCAGTGAAATCATGAAAGGCATCAAGGGCGTCAGCTCAAGGCGGATTAATCAGCTCCTGGGCACCTCCGGCACCGTTTGGCAGGACGAAAGCTATGACCGCGTGATGCGCGATAAGGAAGAGTATCTGGAAAAGTGGAATTACATGTGGAACAACCCGTTGACGGCTGGACTGGCTTCACGTGCCGAAGACTATGAGTTCTATATCTTTCCCGAGGTTCGTCCCCAGGACAGCCAGACAAGAGTGTCTGGCCCACCAGAACAAGGCAAGTGAGGGCCTGAAGTATGACGCAGCACATGACCCGACGCCACATGCTCAAGTCCGCCGCGGCCGGTTTTGGCTACATGGCCCTCGCGGGCATGACAGCACAAGCTGCGGAAAAGCAGAACCCGCTGGCTGCCAAAGAAGGCCATCACAAGCCGCGGGCCAAGCGCGTCATCTTCGTCTTCATGCACGGCGGGCCGAGCCAAGTCGATACCTTCGACTACAAGCCGCGGCTCCAGAAAGACGACGGCAAGGAGCTGCCCTTTGCTCCGAACGGCAAAGTCGAGCCAAACACCGGTCGCAAGCTGATGGCGTCGCCGTGGAAGTTCGCGCGGCACGGCGAAAGCGGTGCCTGGGTCAGCGAGCTCTTCCCCGAAGTCGCCCGCCACGTCGACGACCTGTGCATCCTCAACGGCATGCATACCGAAGGCCAGAGCCACGGCCAGGCGGTCCTTCAGCTCCACACCGGCGCGCAGGCGTTGACGCGGCCGTCGATGGGCGCGTGGGTCGTCTATGGCCTGGGCACCGAGAATCAGAGCCTGCCCGGGTTCGTTACCATCTGCCCCACGCGGGGCCACGGCGGCGTGCAGAACTTCGGCAATGCCTTCTTGCCGGCCACGTTCCAGGGCACGGCCATCGGCAGCGCCAGCACGCCGGCTTCCGGGGCGCAGATCCGCCACATCGCCAACAAGAGTCTGACACCCGAACAGCAACGGCAGCAGCTCGATTTCCTTCAGGAGTTGAACCGCGGCCACAACGAGCGCGTCGGCGGCGACGATCGCATCGAAGGCGTGATCGAATCCTACGAGCTCGCTTTCCGCATGCAGTCCGCGGTGCCGCAACTCACCGACCTGCGCGGCGAATCGAAAGAAACGCTCAAGCTCTACGGCATCGACGACAAGCCCACCGAGGACTTTGGCCGGCAATGCCTGATGGCCCGGCGTTTTGCCGAGGCCGGCGCGCGCTTCATCCAGGTGTCGCACAGCTTCAAGTGGGACCAGCACGGCAACCTGAAGAACGGCCACGAGAAAAACTCGAAGGAAGTGGACCGCCCGATCGCGGGCCTGCTGGCCGACCTGAAAGCGCGCGGCCTCTTGAAGGACACGCTGGTCCTCTGGGGCGGCGAGTTCGGTCGCACTCCCGTCGCCCAGGGCAAGGACGGCCGCGACCACAATCCGCAGGGTTTCACGATGTGGCTGGCCGGCGGCGGCGTCAAGAGCGGCATGACCTATGGCGCCACTGACGAGTTCGGCTACCACGCCGTCAAGGACAAGGTCCACATGCACGACCTGCACGCCACCCTGCTGCACCTGCTCGGCCTCGACCACGAAAAGCTTACCTACCGCCACGCCGGTCGCGACTTCCGACTGACCGATGTGTACGGCCGGGTCGTCAAGGAGATCTTCGCGTAGAAGCGGGTGCCAACGTCCCAGTGCATGGGCGAGTGTACGATCCTCGAACAGTCATCACGCCACCACCAACGGCTTGGCGGACTGACATCGACCCTCCACCTGGCCGCAGTCCTCCGAGCCCGCAGCGCGAGCAAGGTCTTGGCCTTGTGCTACGGGCTCGGAACTGGGCTGGCCACAGGCTGCGCGGGTGTGTTCCGATCAAGGAGCCAGGCGGTGCGAGACTGGTCGTCATTGTTCTCCAAGATCGAGGACTGAATCCTGCTTGCCCTACCAAGACATCGCGCTAGATAATGCCGCCAGACGTTTTTCACTTGCGAGAAGTAGCGTCCGCGAAGACGGTATGCCAAAGGAACTGTCACGCACGCACCGTGGCGACGCTGCTGGAGACAGTGACATGAATGTGAAGGAAGCTATTTTTCGTGGCCAGGCCAGGACCGTTGAAGACGCGGTCGACGCCTGGAATGCGGCCGACGAAGCTGCCGGCGCACGCGATACGGATGATGTGGTGACGTTGTACATTGCCTTCGCGTCGTTGGCGCAGGGATGGTACGACGAAGCATGGGAGCAACTCTTCCAAAATCGCGTCCGTCACGTCAACGAGACCGGCAACCATCTCAAAAAATGGTTCACGCGTGCCGTCGAGCTTTCTCGCCTCGTGGCCAGGTGCGTTGCAGACACCAGGGGCAAAGGATACGTGGTGGAAGGGGCAGACGCGATCCCCACACTTACCGATGACTTCGAACGAATGGTCCGTGACATCGACGAGAAGTGGCCTTGGGTGAACCCAGACGAACTCGCCGCGTCCATCGCCGCCGAGGAACGCGGCGGTCGGCGTCGCCCAGCCAAGGAAGTCTTCGATGAGTTACGGCGTCGAGTTCGATGAGAAAGCAGAGATTGCTTTCTATTCCTGGAATCTGCCCATCGACGTTATCGACGAGATCGAGCGGCGCTTCGTCGAGGAGTTGTCTGAACGTCCCACCAAGGTTCTTCGGGACGTAGGCGGCTCCATGCAGTACGTTTGCCGCGTTCCCGGACATGTCGGTGTCTTTCACGTTCGCTACAGCATGGACGAGGAAACACTGATCATTTGGAATTGCTTTCACTTCCCATTGCGATCCTGAACTCCGACAACCAACCGCAGCCAAACGTAAGGTGAATTCCCGCTTGCCGGCATAGACGGCCATCCGCTGCCTGAGACATTGGGCAACCAACTGTAGGGCTGGACGCCTTACTCCTTCGGAACTTCATTCACCGTATATGCCCCCGTCGGATGCACCGGCGTCTCGCCCTTTGCCGAGCGCACGCCCTTGGGCGTGACGAGATAGACGCGGTCCTTTACCAGCGGCGCGGTCGTGACTTCGACGCTGCGGCCGTCGGCGGCCACGCGCACCTTCTCGATGGCGACACGGGCGCGATCCAGCTCGGGGGAGCCATAAGCGCCGGTGTATTCGTAGCGGTAGTGCTCGATGTGATAGGCGGCAATGTCCCTGGCGGTTTCGGGCGAGACCGGCGTGGTGAAGACGATCTTGAAGCCGCGCGGCCGGATGTGGATCGACTGCATTTCGAAGGGCGTCTGGCCGGTGTAGTCGATGCGGAACAGGGCGCCGCGGTCGGGTTGGGCCATCCAGCCGGGTTCGGTGATGCCGCCGACGAAGAGGCGGCCCTTGGGATCGAACGCCAGCGTCACCGGGCCCATCAGGCCCTTGCCCCAGAAGGGGAAGCAGGCGCCCTGGTATTCGCCGTTCACCTTTTCGACGTTGGCGCGGACGATGGCGCCGCCGAACATCAGCTCCGCCATGAAGAACTGCCCGGCAAACGGGCCGAACTTGCCGCCGGTGTTGTCGTACGTCACGCCGTTGATCGAGCGGGCCCAGCCGTAGGGCACCCACACGGCCGGCTTGCCGAATGGCTTCGACATGTGCTGCTTCTGCGCCTGGTTGGGATAGCCGTAGTAACGGCCCTCGACTACGTGGCAGAGCTTGTTGGTCGCCACCCATTCGCCCTGGTTATCGGTGTAGAAGACCTCGCCGTCTGGACCGTTGCACCAGCCAAGCGGATTGCGGAAGCCATAGGCCAGCTCCTTCGGCTTCTCGCCCGGCACCAGCCGCACCAGGCTGCCCGAGCCCGGCAATGACGTGTTGGCATAGGGCGCATAGCTGACGACGAAGTGCCCGGACTTGTCGCGCACCAAGCCGTAGCCGTAGTCGTAGGTGTCGGCAACGCCGTGCGGCAGCGCGAAGACACGCTCGAAGCGGTCGGCGACGCCCTTGGTCTCGGTGATCTTGGTCAAGTTGCGGCGATGCAGGACGTACAGACCGTCGTCCTCGGCACGCATCGAGTACGCTTCCTGAAACAGGCCGCGGGCATAGTTGTCGAAGCGGGCGTCCTTGCCGTCGTCCTTCGGGTCGTTCAGCACGAAGATTTCGCCGATCTTCATGGACGCGACAAAGACCCGACCGTCGCGAGGATGCACCGCCAGTGCGCCCGGCATGACGAGATCGTCGCCGGCCAGAGTCTTGGGCCGTGGATAGGCGATGGCGCGGTAGCCAGGACGTTCGAGCGATCCCTCCGGGTTGCCGAAATCGGTCACTGGCGTTCGTTCGACGACCGGCGCGGCTTTCGCGGGGGGCAAGTCTTGACGAATGGTTGCGACGGCATTGCGGTCCTTGTCGGGCGTCAGGACCGTAACGAAGACCTTGTCCTCGCTGTTGCCTTTTGCGTCGCCGACCTGGGGCACCACATCAACGGGCAGGCCATCGGGGACCTGGCTGCGCACTTCGAGCTTCCGCCCTTGCGGCACTCCCGAGAAATGTAGCTCGCGCAGGAACCGGCGCTTCGTGCCGTCGCGCGCCAGGCGCAAGGAATCGACTATTTCAACCATTCCCGATGCGAATTCCACGCGCGACCGGATGCGCACGCCGTCGGCAAGGCGGTCGTAGCCGTGGAGGATTCGCCCGGTCTCTGTCTCCGGCTTGTCTCCGCCGACAAGGTGAAGCGAAGGACTGACGCTAAGGTTCAACCGAGCGCCGACGGCACTGTAACTGCGTAATCGTCCCTGAACATTGCGCAGGACCTGTGCGCCCGTGTAGAAGCTGTGCGGAGCGCTTGTCGCGATGTCGTAGATCAGCAAGTCATCGCTGCCAAACAGGACGCAGACGCTCTCCACGGTGCCTGCGTTCTCAGGCAACCGGATTGGAATTTGAGCGACGACCGGCCCATCGGTCGGCACCATCACCGGCAAGGGTGGCGGCGGTTTCGGGCTCGGCGCCTCCTTGCCCAGGACGAAGTAATCCCAGAGCGCCTCCTTCTGCTTGACCGCGTCGCCGTCGAGGATGTGGCGCACGGTCGCCGGCTTGCCGCGCTGGAAAATGGCGGGCATGGGCGTGCCGGGGTGCGAACGGGCCGGGTCTTCGAGAAAGCGCTCGAACCAGTCGCGGCGGATACGGCCCTTCACCTTCGTCAGGTCCGGACCGACGGCGCCGGGATCGGCCTCGGAGAGCATCTGTCCGTTCCAGACGTGGCAACTCACGCACGAATAACCGGTGAAGCCGACCAGGCTCGGTCCCGAGAGCGTGCCCAGCGTCGGATCGACGGGCGGCCGCGGCGGTGGCTCTGCCTCGGCCGGCAGCTCGCCGTCCTGCTCGGCCAGGGATTGCACCAGCGCCTCGGCATCGTGGCCGAATGCGGGCATCCGGTACGAATAGCGTGCCGGCCGCAAGCCCGAGACGCCCTCGCGCACCGCACGGACGAGGTAGGCTCGCGTGTACTTCTGATGGGGTGCCGTAAGCTTGGGCGTGCGCTGGAACGGCAGCTCCTGCAGGTGAGCGCCGCCCAGCTTGCTGCCGACTTCCTCCAGCGGCGGCGGTCGATCGCTATCGCGCTGATGGCAGCGCACGCAACCGGACCGCTCGACCAGGCGCCGCCGGCTCTCGAACGGGGAGGAATGCTTCTCGCGCGCCGTCACGGCGCAATATGCCACGATGGCCTTGTGCGTTGGCACATCGATAGTGAACCTCGGCAACGTCTTGCCCGACAGGCAGCCGCGCGTGTCATCCTTGATCGGCACGTCGGCGGCTTGCGTGGCGCCCAGGCCGGAATGGCATTCCATGCAGCCTTTGCCACGAAGCAGTGCCGTCGCGGCCGCAGCCTGGTTGCGGACGCCGAGGCGCTTCGCCGCGGCGTTGATCTCTTCCGCGGTCGGTGGCTTGACCTCGGGCCAGGTTTCCGTCGGTTTCGACCAGAGGAGCAGGTAGGCGGCAATGTCGCGCGCCGCTTCGGGCGTGACCGGCAAGCGCGGCATCCGGCCGTCGGGATAGCGGGCATGCGGATTGCCCAGGAATGCCGCGATGTCCGCCGCGCTCATGCGGTCGCCCAGCCCCGAGAGCGGAATGCGATCCAGGTCGGCCTGATCGGCGCGGTCGACATCGGGCACCTGATGGCAGGCGGTGCAGCCGATGCTGACAAACGCCAATCGCCCATTGCGGTGATTGCCCGACGGTCCCGCCTTGGCTTCGCCCTTGACTGGACCCATCAAGTGCTCGGTGACGATCCAGCGCTCGACGAAGCCGGCGCGATCGGCCGAGAATAGGGCCGGCATGCGAGCGCCGCCGCGATGCTTGGCCGGATCTCCCAACCATTCCAGCAGCCACGCGCGGTTGACGCGGCGATCCACGTCGGCCAACGACGGCCCCGGCGGCGGTTCGCTCACGCCAGGAAACGCACCGCCATGGCACCGGGCACAGCCGAGCTTCGCGACCGCCGTGCGGCCCTGTGCCGTCAGCTCGTCCTGCTTCCACGCTTGGGGAACCTCCGCGGCGACGTGCTTCAGTTGCCACGCCGGCAACGGTTCGCGGGCAAAGCTCGGCCCTTCCCACTGAATCTGCAATCGCGCCGGCACCTGGGCGAGCGACCGATACTGAATCTTGATGCGATAAAGCCCCAGCGGCCGATCGAGCTTTTCCTTGGGCCCGACGCGTGCCGTGTCCGATTCGCCACGGCCTTGCAGCACGGTGACGCCATCGACCTCCATCGTCACCTCGCCGCCCACCAGGGCGCTGAACGAGACTGGTGCCGTCTCTTTCAGGAACAGGACGCCAGTCCAGGTGACTTCGAACGGTCCGGCCGGCAAGCGCGGATGCGGACTGCCATGTCCGAGGGTGAACGCCGGCTTCGCATCGATGCGATGCAGCACCGCATCCTTGTCGGCCGGGGAACGATAGACGGCGAGGAGGCCGGGACGCAAGTCCTCCAGCTCGACGTCGAGGGGACCGGCCTTCTTTTCCTGGGCGGTGGTCAGCGGCGCATGGCGGATGCTGATGGCGAGGGCCACGGACATCGTCAGGAGGACGGCGGCGATTCGGTGGGAGGATCGCGACATTTGTATGGCACCTCGTGTGCGAGTGGACGACAAGGTTGCAGACGAAGAGTCTGTCCGAAAAGGGGACGGGCACCGTTGCCGGAACGGCCCGGAGGGTGCTGCGCACAACGGTGCCTGACCTGCTTTGTAGAAAACCCCGAAATCCTCGGGCGAGCCGGGAGCGTGAGCGACCGGAGTTCTACGAGACCTTGAAAAACTCCGGTCGC
>JAIEMG010000371.1 GCA_019752375.1 Gemmataceae bacterium
ACACTCTTGTCTGGCCGGCCAGACAAGAGTGTCTGGCCCACCGAACACAACCATTCTCTACCGCGCGAAGTATAGCTCGTGACATCCTCAGGATGGCAACCGCTATTCGTCGGGCGAACGCGTCGGCATCCCTACACCATCAGCCGAACCGGCACGACGCCGTGCTGGAAGGCTCGCAACCGCTTTCCGATCAGAAGCTTGATCAGGCCGGTGCGCACCAGCATGGGCATCAGCCGCATGGTCAGACGATTGAGCGGGGCCGGATCCAGGAACAGGTGCGCCTGGCGCTTCTGGTGCTCCTGGGCGATCGCGATTTCCGGCAGCCGTTCCTGGGCGGCAGACTCCGCCGCGGCATCGATCGCGTCCAGTCCCGCGCCCCCGGCAAGTACGGGAGCCAGGTGATTAGCGGCCACCAGGGCGTCGCGCAGGGCCAGGTTCAGGCCCTGGCCGCCGATGGGCGACATCGGATGGGCCGCGTCGCCCAGCAGCAGGCCCGGCGCCGTCCACTTCGTCAGCCGACCGACGACCACGTCCAGCAGGACTGCCCGCCGGACCGCTTCGCGGTGGACGCGCAGGTGATTGGCAAGGTCCGGCGATGCCCGTCCGATCAGTTCATCGGTCCAGGCTTCGGGGTCGCGGGCCCGCAGGTCCTTGAAGGCGCCCTTGGGAATGGTGAAACCGATCTGGAGCAGGCCATCGCTGGTCGGCAAGCCGCCCGTGATGCAGCCGTTGCCCAGTTCCATGCGGATCGTCCCGCGATCGGGCCAGAACTCGGGGAACGGCACCTTGATCCAGAGCACGTCGAAGTTCTGCTTGGCGGTCAGCTCGGTAAAGTGGCCGTGCTTGCGTGTCACCGAGTGCCGGCCGTCGGTGCCGATGACCAGGTCGGCGTGGAATTCGCGAGGGCCGTCCGGCGTATCGGTTCGCACGCCGACCACGCGGTCGCCGTTGCGGAGCAGCTCGCGGACGGTCACGCCCATTGCCAGCTGAAACGATGGGAAGTGCCTGGCTTCGTCGGCGATCATCGCCAGCAGCGCCGGCTGCGCGATGAACTGCCCCGTGAATCCCAGCCGCTCCGACGGGACGCGCGCCCGTAACGTGCCGTTGCGGAACAATTCGATGGTCTTGATCAGTGCCCGCGGCAGCTGGGCCACCTTGTCGCCGAGTCCCATCTGGGCGAACGCGTCCAGGCCGCTGGGCTGCAAACCCTCGCCGCGAAAGGCCCGCGTGAAGTCGAGGTGCTTCTCCAGCAATGTGACCGAAACGCCCTGGCGGGCCAGCAGATATGCCAGCACAGCCCCGGCCGGCCCCGCACCGACGATGACAACGGATCCCGCCATGACTTTGCTCCGCTGGAATGCCTCGGATCCCCTCTCCGCAGCGCGGACAGGATGGATGTGATGCGATCCCTCTGGAGCTAGTTCGGCGCGGGATGAGGATGTGACAAAAAACCTGCCGCTTGCGGCGTAGCCCAGAAAGGCAGGCCACCCCACAAGCGGCGTAATTCTCAGACGATGATGTCTTCGTTCTTCAGCTTGCCTTCCAGCGGCTTACGATAGCAGTGCATGCGCGGGTCGATCAACCCCTGGCTTTTCTGCACCCCCATGAACATGCCGGCAGGCTTTGCGGACGCGACCCAGCCCATCATCAGCTTGCCTTCGGGCTGGCAGTACAAGACGTGGTCGAAGCCGGCCTTGTCGTGGACTTTGCCGTCGTGGATGTGGACCGTCGGGAAGAAGAGCTGCTTGTCGTTGGCGCGGGGGAACTCGAAGGCCATCGGATGCACCTTGTGCTCGCTGCCCTTCTTGAGCTTGAAGACGGCGAAGCCGTAGTCCTTGTACATGGGAAGCTTGTCCCAGACGCCGTCGGGCAGGCGAAACCGCTCGTCCAGCCGGGCGAAGTCCTTGATGGCGGGCACGAACGACGCCTCGAAGCTGCCGACGTCCACCACTTTCAACTTCGGCGCGTCTTTGCTGTCGTCCTTCTTGCCGCCGTTGTCGCTGCGCGGGCGGGGGAAGCCCTCTTCCATGTCCTCGAAGAAGTTGGCGTACTTCTCCAGATTGATGAACGTGACCGCGTCTTCCTTGCTGTCCTTGGGGACCGGAATCGGCAGGATCATCGCCAGGTCTTCCTTGGCGGAGAACTTCATGCTGTAGACCAGGAACTGTCGCCCCTCTTTCGAGCTGCGGGCGAAGATCTTGGTGTCGGCAACCTTGGCGTCACGCGAAAAGCAGCACATCTCGGCACTCCTTTGAAACGATCGAGGTGATGGGATGACAGGACCGGTCGGTCTCCATGAAATAGAGACGAACCGGGACCAGTGAACAGATGTGCTAAAATGAAATGGGAGTCGGTTGAAGGGAGCAATGACGAATGACGAAGCTCGAATGACGAATCAAGCACCAATGACGAAGCTCCCAACAAGTCGCGTCTCGCCTTTTTTGGTCATTGGGGTTTTGGCCATTGATTCGTCATTCGGGCTTCGTAATTCGTCATTTTGCGCCGGCTTCAACCGCAACGTAGGGTAGTAGAATTAAGCACACTTGCTGAATTCGCCGCCCTCGCCTTTATGGCGTGCGCTGGGTTCCCGTGCCACCAGGCTGGCAAGGCGGTCGATCTTCCGATGCAGCTGCATCACTTCGTACTGCGCCTTCACGTTCACGTGATATTCCAGCTCCGCACGGACGCGGTCCTTCTCGCTCTGGCGCGACTGGCTCATCATGATGATCGGCCCCGCATACACGGACACCGCGCCGACGATCAGGCTGAGCAGGCAGAAGGGGTACGGGTCCCACTGGCCGTTTCGTTCCATCAAGAGCCCGTTCGCGATCACCCAGGCGGCGAAGACGACACTTTGCACGATGATGAACTTCCAGGAGCCGATGCGGCGGGCGAGGACGTCGGCGAACCGCTGCCCGGTGGTCAGTCGCTGCTCCATGACCGTGTTTTCATTCTGCACGCCGCGCAGCATCTCGAGCAATTCGCGATGGCGGCGGCCCAGCTCCGCCAGCATGTGGATGGCAGCGCTGGGATGCTTCTCGACGAACCGAAGAAAATAGTCGCGCCCCAGCGTCAGCAGGACGCACGCGCTGGCGGTGCGAACGGTCGCGGTACGCGGACCGCCGTCGAGCAATGAGATCTCACCGAAGAAGCCACCCGGCCCAATGGTGCTGACGCTGACTTCCTTGCCCGCCGCATCGGGCTGAACGATCTGGACAGACCCCGATTGCACAATGTAGAAGTCGTCCCCGCGTTCGCCGATCCAGCACACGGTCTGGTGGGCGGCAACTTCTCGGCGAGTGAGCAGACCGGCCAGCGCCGCGAGGTCGTCACGGCTCAGTTTCGCAATGAGCGGAATCTTGGCCAGCAGGTCGAGTTCCATCAATCCCTCGCTAGCGGGACAACCTTGCGCGAGCGAGGAGAGAATACGAAAGCGGGGGGCTTGCGAACAATGCCAGGTGGGTCGAGCAAGCCGGTCGGTGGCGCGGGACTGGCCTGTACCCGCTTATAAGGCATCAGGTAAGATTCAGTGAATTGGTCGAACTGGATGGAAAGAAGGTAGCTGCAATGACGATTTACGGCGTCTCGCAATCCACGGGCGTGGAGCGGCGATTAGAGGTCGAGATGGGCGGCCAGGGCATCGTGCTCATTATTATCGACCATGTCGGGAGCAAGGAACGGGAACGGATCTTGGTCCCGGTCGACGACCTTCTGGCCGCCATCACGGATCCCCCTCCGGGCGGCAGCTCGGTCGAAGGCATTTCTCCGCCCAACGGGCCGAAGATGCATCTCGACGTCGAAGTCCGCCGCAACGAAGTGCTGCTCCGTGCGCGTGCCGCTTCAGGGACAGGCTCGGACGTCGCGGTGGGCCTGGACGATCTCCAGGACGCGATGGAAGGGGTTATCAGCCGCGGGTGAGCCGGGCGAGTGGCGAATTCGACCAGCGCCTGGGCTCAGGTCGCGAAGTTCTGCTTCCGCCGACCCAGCGCGGCGTTACCGACACTGCCGGCGGCGGCTCCCGGCGAGACCCAGCACGCGGATCAGCAGGATCAAGCCCATCGCACCGAGCGTCGCCATCGCCAGGCTGCCGAACAGGCCACCACCCAGCGAAATGCCGAGCAATCCGAAGACGTATCCGCCCAGCATTGCCCCAAACACGCCAATGACCAGGTCGCCGATCAATCCGTAGCCGCTCCCATTCAGAATCATGCCGGCCAGCCAGCCGGTCTCCCCGAGCCAGGCACGTTAAAAACCGTGCCCCGCCTGGCTGTCATTACCCCCGAGTACAACCGTGGCAGGCATGGCCGCTAGCGGAGTCGAGCGCCTTCTTGGCAAAAAACATGCCATCGACAAGCTTGCTGAGTGTTCTGCTGAAGCATTAAAGTTGCCGTTTTGGTTCCGGATGCCACCACGATGGGCACCGCCGAAAGGTCAGCCTGACCGCAGAGAACCTGTAGGAAGGCCCAGCCATCCAGGACACGCATGGGCATGTCGATCTCCGCCCCCAAGTAATTACATGGCACACTGATTGCTGCACCCCATGGAACCTGAATGGCTTCGATGCGGGGAACACATGTCCAAGGTGCAACTCACCGCCAAGCAAGGAAGCGATCGCTGGCCGTTTGCCCGCGCGCTGGCGCACCGCAACTACCGCTTGTTCTTCGCCGGCCAGGGCATCTCGATGATCGGCACGTGGATGACGCGTCTCGCCACCGGCTGGCTCGTCTTCCGACTTGCCGGACCAGACTCGGCCTACTTGCTCGGGGTCGTCGGCTTCGCCGGCCAGGTGCCGACCTTCTTCCTCGCCCCGATCGCCGGCACGCTCGTCGACCGATGGGATCGCCATCGCGCCTTGGTCATCACGCAGGTGCTTGCCTTGTTCCAGTCGGGGCTGCTCGCGGTGGTCGCCTTCAGCTCGCAGGCCGTGGCCACAACGATTGCCGAAGTAATTGCGCTCAGTGTCTTCCAGGGCTTGATCAACGCGTTCGACATGCCCGCGCGCCAGGCGTTCCTCGTAGAATTGGTAGAGAGGCGTGAGGATTTGCCCAACGCCATCGCCCTGAACTCCTCCCTGGTCAATGGCGCACGTCTGGTCGGGCCGTCGTTGGCTGGCTTACTGATCGCGCTGGCGGGCGAAGGCTGGTGTTTCGCGGTCGATGCCGTCAGCTATCTGGCTGTCATCGCCGCCCTGCTGGCCATGCGCGTCGACCCACGACAGCGATCCGCGGAAGCACGGCCTGTCTGGCGCGGCGTGGCCGAGGGCTTTCGGTACGCCTTCGGCTTTGCTCCCGTTCGGGAAATCCTGCTCCTTTTGGCGCTTGTGAGCTTCATGGGCATGCCCTACACGGTGCTTCTGCCGATCTTTGCGGTGGACGTACTGGACGGTGGCCCGTGGACCCTCGGCCTGCTCAGCGGCGCCTCGGGCGTCGGAGCGTTGGCCGGCGGTCTCTACCTTGCCTCGCGACGGACCGTGCTGGGGCTGGGACCGCGGATGGTGCTGGCGACGGTGGTGTTCGGCGTGGGGCTGATCGGCTTTTCGTTATCGCACGCGCTTTGGCTGTCGCTGCCGCTGATGGTGCTGATCGGACTGGGCATGATGGTGGAGATGGCGGCAAGCAACACGATCTTGCAAACCATCGTGGACGAGGACAAGCGCGGTCGGGTCATGAGTTTTTACAGCATGGCCTTCCTGGGCATGGCTCCGTTCGGGAGTCTATTTGCAGGAAGCCTGGCGGGACTGGTCGGCGCGCCCACGACCGTGCTGATCGGCGGAATTGCCTGCCTTGCAGGCGCGGGGCTGTTCGCCTCGCGGTTGCCTCAGCTACGGGAACGCGTGCGGCCGATTTACGCCCGCCTCGGCATCCTGCCACAGATCGCCAGCGGATTACAAGCAGCAGCTGAGCTGACGCGGCCGCCCGAGGATTGACCATTCGGCCGGGCTGGAGCCGATGGCACGCAAGGCAAATCGAGCGACGTCGCAGCGCGAGCCACGGGGCATCCGATCGATTCAGCGGCGCGCAACGGTCCACAATAGTCCTGCCATGGGATCGCGTTTCTGCCGCGCCAAACGATGAAAAAGGGATTTCAAATTGAATGCTTGGGGATCGAGCCCCGGTTGGAGCTCGCGCCAGTGGAGCGGTGTTGACACGGACGCTGCCGGCACGGCCCGGAGCACGTAAGGGGGTACGGCGTGATGGCCCTTCGCGTTCTGCACGACATCGACATACACACGACTGCCCCGCTTTGCCTTGCTCCGTTCCACGGTTGCTTGATCCGGCAGGGCTTCCACGACCCGCTCGGCAATGCCCAGCGCCCAGACGCGGGCCTCGTCGAAGTCGCCTTCCTCTTCCCACGGCATCATCAGGTGCAGACCGGTTTTGCCCGAGGTCTTGATGAAAGTGCCCGTCGCTTCTTCCTTCAAGAGCTCGTGGAGTTGCTCCGCGACCGCGACAGCATCCGCGAAGCTTGCCTGCCCGGGGTCGAGGTCAAAGAGAACGAAGTCGGGCCGGTCCAGGTCGCTTAGACGGGAAAAGCCAACGTGGAACGTCAGCGTTCCCTGGTTGACGAGGTAGAGCAAGGTTTTCTGGTCGTTGACCAGGACATAAGACACCGGCTTGCCGCCCTCGCTCGGCAATTCCACGCGGGGAATCCAGTTGGGGTAGTACGCCGGCGTGTGCTTCTGCCAGAAGTGCGCTGCGTGGGGGCCATCAAGCCCTTCGGGCAGACGCTCCAGTGTGACCGGTCGGTCCTTGAGGTAGGGGAGCAAGCGCCGGGCGATCCGGCGATAGTAGTCGAGTACGTCCCCCTTCGTGATCTCTGCCTCCGGGTACATGAGCTTGTCGAGATGCGTGAAGGTCGCGTCTTGCTGGGAGGTGTCGGCCGTGCGCGAGCCGCGCGGCCGAGATGATGGCTCTGTGGCGGTGGCCGCACGCACGGTTTGTTTGGTCGAGCCGTCGTCCTCGTTGGCCGCGGGGCGGGCAAATTCGTCCTTCATCTTGATGAGCAGCCAGTTCTCCTTGCCGCGCTGGCGGCCGCCCATTCGGATCAGCGCGAACCGGCCCTGGAGTTGCTTGCCGTGCAGGACGAACTCCAACCGGCCGGCCGCGATTCCTTCCGTTACCGTTTGCGGAGCCGGTTTGTCCGCGAGCAGGTTCTCGTAGGTACCGTGGTCCCAGATGGCCACGGATCCCGCCCCATACTGCCCTTCCGGGATCGTGCCCGCAAACTTCGCGTAGGCCAGCGGGTGATCCTCCACCCGGACCGCAAGCCGTTTCTGCGCCGGATCGGTGGAGGGCTGCTTGGGGACCGCCCAACTCTTGAGCACGCCGTCGGCTTCCAGTCGGAAGTCGTAGTGCAGTCGCGAGGCATGATGCTCCTGGATCACAAAGATGGGCCGGCGGCGCCCGCCTTTGGAGGGATCGCTCGCGGATGGTTCGGGGGTCTCTGAAAAGTTGCGTTTCGCCTGGTATTCCTGGAGGTTCACGGCGCCGTCTCCCGATTCAGGGCCGAGCGGCTGCACGTCGAGCGCGCCCGGCTTTGCCTTCAAAGTTTCGGTCCCGGGCCGCTCGCGGTGACATTCGCGGGGTCCCTTGTCCGGCCGCAGGCCCTCGAAGCGGGGCTGTCGCAGCATCCCGTTCTGAGTCCATTCGCCGAAGGCGATCTCCGCGACCAGCCGGGGCTTGACCCAGTGAACGTGCCCGCCCGGCGGCGAACCGTGCCCGCTGATTCGCCACGCCGTTTTCGTTTTGCGGTCATCATGTTCCTGATGGAGCCACGATTATTTCTTGTCCTTGAGCTTCGCCTGCAGAATGCGCTTGGCCTTTTCGAGCTCGTTGCGCCGCGCGGGCGCCAGGTCCTTGCCCGCCCGGTTGATGAAGAACTGGATCATACGAATCCCTGAGCCGATCCCCTTGGGGCTGACCTTCTTCGTGGCCATGACACGGGCAATCGTCGCCGCGTCCTTGGTGAAGAGATCCTTCGGCGGAAATGTGGAGACGGTCTTCACGTCCCGGACCCACCTGGTCTTCTTCTTCTCCGCCATGGGTTCTCCACCCTTCGTTGCCTGCGCCTCTGTGGCGAACGCGGTTTTGAAGTGCCCAAACTCGCGGATGCGAACCCTGGAATGTCCGGATCCACAAGCATTGGTGCAGATGTTGTGCCAATGATGCGCGCCTGGCGCTGGCCGGCATGCTTGAACTTGCCCGACATCGAGCTATCCGGACGTTGTTCTGCATTGCTCGCAGGCAGCCGAGCGCAAGCCGCGGAGATGGCTATCGTCGGGTCGCGATCGATAGTCGGCGAGGGTGAACGACAACAAGATCGACAGGCACAGCAGGGCCCCCATCACGATCAGCCAGACAAGCCGGCCGCTTTCGAGGCCGTGCATGAAGAATAGGTAAATCAAGATGGCCTTGCCGGCCGCGATCAGGAGGGCAACCGGTATGTGCCAATGGCCCAGCGGCGCCAGCGCAGCGCCCACGGTCGTCCCGGTCAGGACCACTAGCGCCGCGAAGATGGTCAAGTAGGCCCAGGAGGACTGGACGTGGCTTGGTGCTTGCGCTTCCATGACAGCCTCAATGGCGGAGTAGGTACAGCAGGGGGAATAGAAACACCCAGACGACGTCCACGAAATGCCAGTACAGGCCGGCCACCTCGATCGGGGCGTTCCAGCGCACCGAGAAGCGGCCGCGAAGCGTCCGCAAGAGCAATACGGCCCACGCGGCCAACCCGACCAGCATGTGAACGGCGTGCAGCAACGTCAGGAAGAAGTAGAAGAAGAAGAACAGCTCCGCATGGCGGGCCTCGACCCCGGGCCGCCACTCCGCCGTGAAGCGGATGCCAGGAATCAGGCCCTCCGCATAATCGTGGGAATACTCCAGGGCCTTGATGCCCAGGAACACCACACCCAGAACGATGGTCGCGAGCACCAGAAGACTCACGGAGCGGAACTGGCCAAGCCGCGCGGCACGAACGGCCAGGGCTACGGTCAAGCTGCTGCCCAGCAGAACGACGGTGTTGAGCGCGCCCAGGGGAACGCTAAGGCGCTCGCTGGCGGCGACAAAGTCATCCGAGAACCGGCCGCCGTAAATGGCATAGGCGGTCAGAGGGCCGCCAAAAAACAGGATTTCGGTCGCCAGGAACACCCACATGCCCAGCGTGGCGACTTCACGCTGCTGGTACAGGTCCGCGAACTGGCTCGCCAACGGTTCCTGCGTGGCGGGAGCCTCATGGGGGAGTGCGCCCGGGAGCACGCCTGGTTTCACGAGATTAGCCGACAACATCGGCCTCCTTCCGCGAATAGATGTAAGGCGGCAACGTCACCGTGGGCGTCGTCTCGAAGTTGTGGGGAGGCGGCGGTGAGGAGGTCGCCCACTCCAGTCCGGTCGCGCCCCACGGGTTGGGCCCGGCCTCCTTGCCGGAGCGGAGCGACCAGAGGAAGTAAAACATCGGCAGTGCGTAGCCGGCGCCCAGGATCGTCGCGCCGGCCGAGGACATCACGTTGAGCACCTGGAACTCCGGCGCATATTCGTGATAGCGCCGCGGCATCCCCTGGTAGCCCAGCACGAACTGCGGGAAGAATGTCAGGTTAAAGCCGACGAAGATGATGAGCGCTCCTAGCTTGGCCCAGCCCTCCGGATACATGCGCCCGGTCATCTTTGGCCACCAGTAGTGCAGCCCGCCCATGTAGGCCATGACCGTGCCGCCGACCATGATGTAATGGAAGTGGGCCACGACGAAGTACGTGTCGTGGACGTGCACGTCGACCGCCGTCGCCGCCAGCACCAGGCCGGTCAGCCCGCCGATGGTGAACAGAGCGATGAAGCCGAAGGCGTACAGCAGCGGCGTCTGGAACGCCACGGAACCCTTGTGTAGCGTGGCCGTCCAGTTGAACACCTTGATCGCCGAGGGAACCGCGACCAGGTAGCTCAGGAACGAGAAAATCAGCGAGGCGTATACCGACTGGCCGGAGACGAACATGTGGTGGCCCCAGACCAGGAACCCAAGCACCGCGATGGCGATGCTGGCGAAGGCGACGAAGTGATAGCCGAAGATCGTCTTGCGCGAGAACGTCGTGACCAACTCGCTGACCACTCCCATGGCCGGCAGCACCATGATGTAAACGGCAGGGTGCGAGTAGAACCAGAAGAGATGCTGAAACAGGATCGGATCGCCGCCCAGACGGGGATCGAAGATGCCGATGCCTAGCAGCCGTTCGGCCGCCAGCAGCAGCAACGTCACGGTGATAACCGGCGTGCCCAGCAGGATGATCAGGCTCGTCGCGTAGGTGGACCAGATGAACAGCGGCAGCCGGAACCAGGTCAGACCGGGCGCGCGCATGCGGTGAATGGTGACCACGAAGTTCAACGCTGTCAGGATCGACGAGAAGCCCAGGATCAGCACGCCGACCGCGGTGCCGATCACGTAGCTATGGGACGATCGCGTGCTGAACGGTGTGTAGAACGTCCAGCCAGTATCGACGCCGCCGGCCAGCATGGCCCACAGCGCCACCAGGGCGCCGGTCATGTAGACGTACCAGCTGGCCAGGTTCAAGCGCGGGAAGGCCAGGTCCTTGGCGCCGATCATCAGCGGTACCAGGAAGTTGCCCAGCACCGAGGGAATGACGGGGATCAGGAAGAAGAACAACATCACCACGCCGTGCATGGTGAACAGCCGGTTGTAGGTATCGGCCGATACCAGATCGCCGGGCGGCGTCGCAAGCTCGAGCCGAATCAGCACCGCGAACAGGCCGCCAACGATGAACATCAGCGTGATCGACACCAGGTACAGGATGGCGATGCGCTTATGGTCCGTGGTCAGGAGCCAGGAGCGAGCGCCGAAATCGACGTTGAGGTAGTCGATGCGGCCGCGCGGCCGGGGCTCGCGCATTTGTGGTCGCGGTTCGACGGTGGCGGTGGTCATGGCGTGCATCTCCTCGGGCACGGGCGGCCTAGCGATCGGTGAATCAACAACTGTCGGGTTCACAAGCTGTTTGCTTGGGCGCTTGCCCCTTCGGCGTCGCTCGATTTACTGATGAGTGTGCGGAGAAAGCGACCAAACGGGCTCCCCTCTCCCCCGAGTACGGGGGAGAGGGGGGCCGAACGTGGCATTGAGTACGGGGGAGAGGGGGGCCGAACGTGGCATTGATGGAGTCCTCAGTAAACCTGACACTTGCTGATTCGCTGATCCCTAGCGATCGTCCTTGCGAACCGGCGGCGGCGTCTCTTCGTTGCGGCGCGGCGTCTGGCCGCGCTTGAGCGACTTGATGAAGGTAAGCAATTGCTGCAATTCCGACTCGTCGAGCTGGTCGGGCGGATAGTCCGGCATGATGGGTTGATAGCCGGCCACGACTTTAGCGCGCGGCAGGCGAATCGATTCGCGTAAATAATCGTCGTCGGCGATTGCACGACGGCCGTCTTGCAGGGGGACCGTCGCGCCCGCGAGCTCTTCCAAAACGGGGGCCCGCGCCCGCGCATCGGCGCTATGGCAGGCGATGCACTGATGTTTCAGAAATAGCTGCCGGCCCCGCGTCGCCATCGACAGGTCGGCGCGGCCGCCAAGCAGCCAGTCGTCCGCGGGCACACGCTCGACGGTGCCCGCCGGTCGCGTGGTCGCCGGTGCGGTGGCGCCGGTCAACCAGGCCTCGTATTCGGCCGGTTCCATCACCGTGACCCAGCCGCCCATCCGCGAATGGTCGGTGCCGCAATACTCCGCGCAAAAGAGACGATAACGGCCCGGTTTCGTCGCCTGAAACCAAAGCGACGTGTAGCGGCCCGGCAAGACGTCCTGCTTGAGGCGGAACGCCGGCACATAGAATGAGTGGATCACGTCTTCCGAGGTCATGACCAGCTTGATCGGCCGGCCCAGCGGCACGTGCAGCTCGTTGATCTCGCGTTGGCCTTCGAGGTGCTGGACCTTCCACATCCACTGCCGGCCGACGACGTAGATTTCCAGGGCATGGTCGGGCGGCCGCGCCATCGCCAGATACACTTGAGCGCTCCAGAAAAACATGCTCAGGAAGACGACGATCAGAAAACAGACCCAGCTGACCTCCAGGCGCGAGGAGCCGATCGTTGGCTGCGGGAACTCGTCGTTGCTACGGCGCCGGTATTTGATGGCGAAGAAGAACAGCAATATCGCCGTCAACGCCGAGAAAAAGACGCTGACCAGGACAATCGCGAAGTACACGGTGTCCACCGGCCCGGCGAACGTCGAGGCTTGTTCCGGGAACAATGAGAACCCAGGTTCCATGATTCGCCCCTCGCCTCAATTCACGACCGTCGCCTGCGACCGACATGCCGTTCGACGCTCGCGCCGCCACGCCAGCACCAGGCTAAGGCCAATGCCAAGGACCGTTGCCGCACCGGCGCCCCGTACCGCCTTCATCACGTTGACGGTCATGCTGCCATTGACGGGGTCATAGTCGTAACAGAGCAACAACACGCGGCGGACCATCGGCACAGGCGGCGCCACCCGGCCCGCGGCAGCCTCGTCCAGCGCTGCCTGTAGTCGAGCGGTGGGGAAGTCGATGCCGTCGATGTAGCCGCTGATCGTTCCTTGTGCCGTGAGGACCACCACGCCGCTGGGATGGGCAAACCGGTCGGATGGCTCGCTGTAGGCGTAGCGAAAGCCGACGGCGTCCGTCAGCGCGTCGATGCTTGGCTGGCTGCCCGTCCAGAAATGCCAGCCGCGGTCCGTGCCAGGCCGGCCATACTCGGCGAGGTAGCTCGCTTTCTTCGCGGCCGCCAGGTCGGCGCCTTCGCGGGCATCGAAGCTGATGACCAGGACCTCGAAGCGATCGCCCGCGTTGACCGGCAGTCCGCGCAGGCCTTCGACCAGCCCGTTGAGGACCTGGGTGCAAAGCATGGCACAGCGATACTGAGCCAGCACCAGCAGCACCGGCCGGTGAAGCACGCTGCCCAGACGCACGTCCTGTCCTGCCTCGTCGCGAAAGAGCAAGTCGGGAGACAGCACGTTGCCGGGCTTCGGATCGTAGGAATACGCCTTCTGCGGCGACGGCAAGTTCGGCTGTGCCAGCGCCTGGTTGGCGACGCCGCCGGCGATCAACAGTGCGACGACAAAGGTTGATCTCATGGCCGTCCTCCCCGAGGCTGCTGTCCCGAGCTGGAACGGCTGGGGGATTGCTGGAACTCGTCCACAACCGCCTTGCCGCCGCTCCCCAGGCGCCCGGCCACGATTTTCATGGCCTCGTCAATGGGGATTGAGACGCGTCCGCCCGGGCGATCCACCCAGCCATAGCGCTGCAAGTGCGCTTCCTCTTGTGCTACCTGTTGGCGGGCCGGTACTTCCCAGGTGCGGCCGACGTCGTGCTCTGACCGCTCCAGGTCGATGCCTTCCAGACGCGGGCTGGGCGGCAATCCGGAAGGGGCCTCGCTGGCGCGCATGGTTGGAGCGGTCTGCTGGCGCTGAGCCGATGTTTCAAAGGAGCTGAGCAAGAGTGAGATACCCACCGCAGTCAGCGCCAGGAGGAGGATCAGGCCGCCACCAAACAGGACGGTGCCACGGAACGCGACATCTGTCCGTTCGTAGGCCACGGACGGGTTGATCGGCTGGCCATTGGATGGCGATCGCTCAGGCATGGGGCAGTTCCTCCACGACAAGGTCGGGCGGTGTAGTGCGGAGGGCGCCAAGGAATACGCCAAGCCAGATGCCGCCGATCCCCACGACCGCAGCCAGATCGAGACATCGCCACAGAGGTGATTCGGACGGGAAGGCCGGGGCGACGGTCCACCACATGTCGACGAAGCGCATCGCGAGGATCAAGGCGGCGACCGTGGCCAACTTGCGCGGGTCGCGCTTGACCGCCCGCGACAGCAGCAGCATGAAAGGAACAACAAATTGCAGCAGCAACAGGCTCAGCGCCACCCACTGCCAACCGTGGTCGAGGCGACGCAGATACCAGGGGATTTCTTCAGGCAGGTTCCCCGACCAGATCAGCAGCAGCTGCGCGAAGGCCAAATAGGCCCAGAGCATGGTAAAGGCCATTAGCAAGTTGCCCAGGTCGCGCTGCACGTCGGGATCCAGGCGGGGACCGCGCATCAGGGTCAGCAACACTGCGAAGGCCAAGGCGGCAAGGAGTTGGCCGTTGGCGAACATCACGCCGTAGATCGACGAGAACCAGTGCGGCTCCAGCGACATGGCCCAGTCGATTGCGGCGAAGGTGACTGTCAGGCCCATCAATGCCAGCCCGGGACCGCTCAGCAGGCGGAAGCAGCGCGGCTCTTCCCCATCGGCAGTGCTCGGCGACCGCCGCGCCCAGCGGTTAAGGAAATAAGCCAGCACCAGCCAGCACGCAAAATAGAAGCCAGCGCGAACCACAAAGAATGGCACGTTCAGATACAGCTGCTTGGTGCGCAAGACCTCGTCGTCGGCGACCACTTCGGGCTGCGCCCAGGGATACAGATAGCCCATCCCCACCAGCAAGGGGACAAAGAGCAGGGCCAGCAGCGGTAGGGTGTTCACGCTCGCATGCCAGATGTGGCGGAGTGCCATTCCCCAGCGTCCGCCAGTCAGGTGATGGAGCATGGTCAGCGCCAGGCACCCCAGCGGCAAGGCGAGCCAGGCCAGGAACGCCACCAGGTACGAACGAAACGAGTGCGCCGGCCGCCACAAGCCCAGGGCAACGATGACCGTCAACCCCAGCGCGCCGGCGAAGAAGGCCGATCGGCGGGCCGCGGGCGGAAAGTCGACGGGCTGCAGGGCCGTGCTCATGTCAACGCTCCTGGACCAATTGCCGTCGGATAGCGGGGGGAAGCGCGTCCACGGGCGCATCCTGGCTCAGTTGCAAGGCGCGGATGTAAGCGACGATGTCCCAGCGGTCGGCCGGTGCGATCTGGGCGGAGTAGTCCGGCATCGCTCCCTGACCGCGCGTGATGACGCGGAAGTAATGCGCGGCAGGCGCCTGGCGCAATCGTTCGCTATGGAACGACGGCGGTCGCACGTATCCGCGCTGCACGATGCGGCCATTACCGGTGCCGATGCGGTCATGGCAGACCGCACAGTAAATGTTGAATTGCAAGCGACCCCGCTGCAGCATGTCTTCGGTGAGAGCAAACGGGAAGGAATCGGCCGGCGGCGGAGCGCTGACGGCCGCCAGTGCCAGGGTTCCCAGGGGAGAGGCTCCGGCTGCAAGGACTGCGACTGCCTCGGCCGCCCGCGCGCCGTCGGCCTCGACGAGCCAACGGTTGTCGCGCAGCTGGCCACGCGCAATCGTGCCGGGCTCCACGGGCCGATCCGCTTGCCCATCCGCGAAGAATGGGCTGGGCTCCCACGGCCGATAGCTTGGCTGGCGAGCCATCTCCTGCTGACAGCCGCACGCCAACACCAGGAGTAGACATCCGACGATGGCGAATCGGGAGTGCCCGAACAGGCGCACGTTTTCAATGAGGTTCAATGCGGCACCTCCCAGACGTCGTGCGGCTGCAGGTCCAGCAAGAACTGTCGCGTCCGTTCTTCATCGAACTGGGGATCGGTCGCCTCGATGACGAGGAAGAACTGGTCGCGGCTGGCCATGGCGAAGCGCGGCACGTTGAACACCGGGTGATAAGGCATCGGCAGGCCATTGAGTGCGAGCATGGCAAAGACCGCGGTGAAGGCCGCGACCAGCACCGTCGTCTCGAACGTAATCGGAATGAAGGCTGGCCAACTGTGCAAGGGCCGTCCGCCAATGTTTAACGGGTAGGCGATCGCCGCGGCGTAGTACTGCATGAAGTAACCGCCGGCGCCACCTAGGATGCCGCCTAGGAGCACCAGCAGGGGCAGACGCGTCGGCTGCAGGCGCAGTGCCTCTTCCAGTTCCTCGATGGGGAATGGCGTGCAGGCGTCCACGCGGCGATAGCCGGCTTCCGTGGTGCGCCGCACGGCCGCCACCAGGTCCGTCGGCGTGCCGAATTCGGCCAGCATGCCATGGATCCGAGGCCTCATGGGAGCTCCTCCTTGACCTTGGCTTCCGGCAGCAGCGTCCGCATCTCGAAGATCGAAATCACCGGCATGAAGCGAATGAAGAGGAACACCAGGCTCAGGAACAGCCCGATCGTGCCCAGGAACGTGGCCCAGTCCCAGATCGTTCCCGAATACATGCCCCACGACGAGGGCAGGTAATCGCGATGCAGGCTGACGACGACAATGACGTAGCGTTCCAGCCACATGCCGACGTTGACCACCATTGCCACGCCGAAAAGCGCCACCGGGCTGGCGCGGACGGCGCGAAACCAGAGCAACTGCGGCGTCACGATATTGCAGGCGATCAGGGCCCAGTACATCAGTGCGTAAGGGCCGATCATACGATTGACCTGCACGTAGCGCTCGTAGGGATTGCCGCTATAGACAGCGGCGAAGGCCTCCATCAAGTAGCCGTAGGCCACCATCAGCCCGGTTGCCAGCAGGATCTTGCCCATGTTCTGCAAGTGCCGCGCCGTGATGAAATCGTGCAGGCCATACAGGGCGCGGATGGGGATCACGAGCGTCAGCACCATTGCGAAGCCGGAGAAGATCGCCCCGGCCACGAAGTAGGGTGGAAACACTGTCGAGTGCCAGCCCGGCAGGATGGCCACGGCAAAGTCGAAGCTCACCACCGTGTGCACGGACACGACCAACGGCGCCGCCAGACCCGCCAACAGGGTGTAGGCCGCCTCGTAGCGCTGCCAGTGGCGAGCCGAGCCGCGCCAGCCCATCGCCAGCACGCCGTAGACAATCCGTCCCATTCGATGCGTCGAACGATCGCGCAGCGTCGCCATGTCCGGCACCAAGCCGACGTACCAGAACATCAAGGACACGAGCAGATAGGTGGTGACGGCGAAGACGTCCCAGACCAGAGGGCTGCGGAACTGCGGCCACAGCTGCATGGTGTTGGGGTACGGCACCAGCCAGTATCCGTACCAGGGCCGCCCCATGTGCAGCAGTGGGAACAGGCCGGCACAGGCGACGGCAAACAGCGTCATGGCCTCGGCGAAGCGGTTGATCGACGTACGCCACTGCTGATGCAACAGCAGCAAGATGGCCGAGATCAGCGTGCCCGCGTGGCCAATGCCGATCCACCACACGAAGTTGACGATCGCAAAACCCCAGGCCACCGGAACATTGATGCCCCAGATGCCCACGCCGCGCACCAGCAGATGACTGATGGCGAGCAACAGCAGCATGACCAGCGCGAAGGAAAAGCCAAAGCCCAGCCACCAGCGCCGAGATGTGGGTCGCGAAAGTGCCAGGGCGCTGATCTTGTCCGTGACCGTGGCGAAATTGTGCCCCGGACCAATCAACGGCGGGCGCGCTGACTCGCGTTGCTCATGGACTTCGCGGTGGACTTCCGTGGCCATGTCATCGCCCTTCCAGCCGGGGATTGGGATTGCGCACTTCGGCCAGGTACGTGGTTCGCGGCCGGGTGTTCAGTTCTTCCAGCAGCCCATAGTTGCGTGGGTCGGCCTTAAGCTTCGCCACCCGGCTGGTCTGGTCGTGGATGTCGCCAAAGACGATCGCCTGGGACGGGCACGCCGCCTGGCAAGCAGTGACCACGTCGCCGTCGCGCGGAGGCCGGCGCTGGTTGTTCGCGTCGATCTCGGCTTCGCGGATGCGCTGAACGCAATAGGTGCATTTCTCCATGACGCCGCGGCTGCGCACGGTCACGTGGGGATTGTGCATCATCTTGAGGCTGGCCGTGGCCCAGTCCGCGTACTGGAAGAAATTGAAGCGCCGCACCTTGTAGGGACAGTTATTGGAGCAGTAGCGGGTACCCACGCAGCGGTTGTACGTCATCTCGTTGAGGCCGTCGGGACTGTGCGAGGTCGCCTCCACGGGACAGACCAGCTCGCAGGGCGCCGACTCGCAGTGCATGCACATTACCGGCTGTAGATGGGACGTCGGGTTGGCCGGCTCGCCCTCGTAGTAGTGGTCGATGCGCAGCCAGTGCATCTCCCGCCCGCGCGTCACCTCGGCCTTGCCGACGACGGGGATGTTGTTCTCGGCCTGGCATGCGGTCACGCAAGCACCGCACGCGACGCACGCGTTCATATCGATGACCATGCCCCATTGCGGACCTTGCTGCGGATGGTCGGAGGCGGGATAGAGCGTCAAGGGATGACGGCCGTGGTTGGCCGCAGGCATGTGGCCCTGCTTCTGGGCGAAGTCCGGGTGCTTCTGGTAGGTGGCCACGTCGGCGGAGCGCACCAGGCCTCGGTTCTCCATCATCTGGTGAAACTGAGTGCAGGCCAGCGTCATCGTCTGCCCGGTGCGGCGCGCCTCGACGCCCGTTCCGAAGAGTGGGGCCGCTGATGTTTGAAGCTGGTAGGCATCGAAGCCCGCCCCCGTCCCCACGTCCCCGGCACGGGTACGCCCGTACCCCAGGTGAACCGTGATCGAGCCGTCCGCGTGGCCGGGGACGATCCACACCGGCGCCTGCACACGACGGCCCGCGTGGTGTAGCTCGACGACTTCTGCGATCCCCTCCCCATGTTCGCCGCCGCGATCGCCAAACGTGTTGGGTCGCATTCCCAATGTCTGCGCCGTCGCGGGGCTCATCATCGCCGCGTTGTCCCAGGTCAGCTTGGTCATCGGCTTGGGCAGTTCTTGAAGCCAGCCGTTGCCGGCAAAGCGGCCATCAAAGATGGTCGGGTCCAGCCGAAAGACGATCTCCGTTCCGTCCGCCGCGGTCGGCTTTCCGTCCAGGCCAGCGCGCTTCGCCCAATCCTTACGAAGCTGGACCTCCGCGCGCGAAAAGGCCGTACCTTCCACCACGCCATCGTGCAGGGCGCTGCGCCAGAATGCTTCAAAGTCCGGGGTGCTGGCTCGTCGCCCATAAGCATCCCGCCAGGTGTCGCGGACCACGTCGTAGGCCGAGCGGCCCGCCTGGCCCAGCAGGGCGGCCAGCAATTCCAGGCTGGTCTTGCCGCCATAAAGAGGAGCGATCAGCGGTTGAATGACGCTTGCGGTGCCTTCATAAGCGCGGGCATCCCCCCAAGACTCCAGGTAGTGTGCCGCTGGAACATGCCAGTGACAAAGGTCCGCTGTTTCATCGCGGTACAGGCCGAGATGAATGCACAGGGGCACCTTGCGCATCCCGGCAGCCACCTCGAGGTCCGGCGGTGCGGTGTACACCGGGTTGCTCTCGAGGACCAGCAAGGTCGATACCTTGCCCGCGTGCATGTCCTGCGCCAGCTCGGCGAGCGATGCGCCATGGGCTTCTTCCGCCGGCGTGGTGTGAAGGACCGTCGTGCCAAAATTCCCCAGCTTGTAATTGATTGCCTGCGCCAGCGCATGCACCTCGGGCGGCTGCCGATCGCCAGCGATGACCAGCGTCGTCCCCGGCACGCGGGCCTTGCCCAGTGCGACAAAGCGTAGATCGTCGGCAAGGGCCGTGAGCCAGCGGGCGTAAGCTACGTCCGGAGCCGAAGCGGACAGGCCGGCAACACCGAGGGCCCCCGCCAGGTCGCGGGCGAATCGGACTACATCGCGCGCCCGCAACGGCAACCGGTGATCCGCCCGGGTTCCCGTACCGGTTGGCATGGGCTCGACGACGTAGAGGCGGTTCATCTTTTCCGGCGCGAGCGCTCCCTTGCGCCGTTGCATGAAATCGTGGGCATAACGCAGGTGGCCGGGCCCGGAGCAGAGGAAACCGGCGTCGAGGGCCAACACCACATCGGCCCTGGTCAGGTCGTAGTGGGTTCCCACCGCAGCGTCAAAAATGGATCGGGAGGCGTCGACAGCGCTTCGCGTCGCGCCGGGGTCGTGGCTGTACCAGCGCGTGTCGGGAAGGCGCTCGCGCAGAACTCTTAGTTGACCCGCCAGCGACGGCGAACCGACCGTCTCGGTCAGGATGGACAGGCCCTGGCCCCGGGGGTGGCGGCGGACCACTTCGCTTAACTGATGGGTGAGGTCTCCGAACGAGCGCGGGCGGCCCGAGAAGAGCGTGGTTTGCGATCGCTGCGGATCGTAGAGCGTCAGAACGGACGCTTGCGCGAAGGCGTCCGTTGCGCCCCGGCTATCGGGATGTGCCGGATTGCCTTCCACCTTGATGGGTCGACCCTCGTAGCTCTCGGCGAGTAGACCGATGGCATGACCGGCCAGCGGCATGGCCGTGGCGTAGTAGAGCGACTTGCCTGGCACCCGGCCCTCGGGCTGGCGAACATAGGGAAGGATCAATTCCGGCGGAGGTCGCGTGCAGCCGCTCAGGCCGGCCAGCCCCAACGAGGCGCCCAGGAGAGTGAGGAACTGCCGGCGCGTCAGGGGGTCGGGGCTTTCCAGCGTCCCCTCGGGGAACTCATTCTCGATCCTGGCGCGCAGCTCCGGCGAGTTTGCCAGTTCCTCCAGCCCTCTCCAAAGATGCGTGCGTGGGTTCATCATGGCCTCAACGGTGACAGGTAGAACAGTGAATGAGTTGACGGACGCCATATTCTTCGACCAGTTGTCGGCCTTGCTGCTCTTGATCGGGCGGAGGCTGCCATTCCATGTTGAACACTTGCTCCCGTGGCCGCAGAAACATTTGAGGCTGACGATGGCAGTCCAGGCACCAGCTCATCAGCAGCGTGCCGTGCTGCCAGGTCAACGGCATGCGGTCGACTGGGCCGTGACAGGTGACGCAGCCGACGCCCTTGTTGACGTGGGCGCTGTGATCGAAGTAGGCGAAGTCCGCCAGTCGGTGGACGCGCACCCAGGGGATCGGCACGTCGTTCTGGTAACTGGCGCGCAGCGGGGCGAGGACTGGGCTGCCGGTCCAGATCTGCTGGTGGCAATTCATGCACGTTTTGGTCGCGGGCATGCCGGCGTACCGCGATTTCTCCGCGGAATCATGGCAGTAACGGCAATCGATGCCCAGGCCGGTGACATGGTGTTCGTGACTGAACGGAATGGGTTGATCGCGTGCAATGTCGCGGTTGGTCGCATAAGAGGAACGCACGTAAACACTCGCCGCCCAAGCCGCCAGGCCCAGAAACAGCAGCGAGCCGAACACGGAAACGCGCGACAACGTGTTGAAGCTGCGGTGGAATACCTGGGGCACTTCCGTTCCCTCCAGGAGTGGACGAGGCGCCGGCTCATCAATGCGGCGCGAGTCCGGTCTCTCCCAGGGGTGCAAAGGTCATGCCGCAAGACGGCCCGGTGGGCAGAGCCAAGGTGGGCAGCCGTGGTGCTGTGCCAGGGCCCGCCAGTTTCAGGGGTTGTCCACGGCGACCGCATTCCGGTAGGGCATGCTTGCGGAAGTTGCGGAGCAGGTGGCCTTCGAGCTGGGCGTAGTCGCCGCCGAGCCGCAAGGGCCTGTGGTCAGGTCATGATGGAGCCGGGACTGGCCGCGAAAAGCGTAATCGGAGCGGAAGCGGACGAGATCTTGCTTCCAGGACTGGGCGTAGAGTTGCTCAAACTTCAGCCTGCAAAGAGTCTCTGACGCCACCAACTTCAACGATGCTTCCCCTGGAAACTTGTTCCCGACGGGAAGACTCCGGCACGCCGATTGCTTCACCTTGGCTCCAGGGTAAGTACTCGCCAACAAGACACCAAGAAGGGGGCCTCGCTCCGTCGCGCAGGCGGAGCGGCCGTACCGTGGCCAGTCGCGGGAAGCTGGCGTTGTCTGGATCGGCAAACGTCGGCTTTCCTCACCATCGGGCAGGGGCCCTGTTTGCCCCTCCCGGTTCCGTGGGAAATCTCCAAGGAAAACGCCGAAAGCGCAGTGCCAGCGGAAGGGCGTCCAGCACGGGACTTCTGCCAGGGCATTCTCGCGATAACGGCAAGGGTCTCCAAATCGAGGGAAAAGCAATGCGAATTCGACTGGATGCGGCGCTGCTGGTCGTGGCTGGGATCATCGTGGGGAACACCCTGTTCTTCGTACACTCGGACGAGCCCCCCGCCAAGCAGAAGCAAGCCAAGCCAGACCCGAGCAAACAGCCGCACGACCCGGCGGCCGAAGCCACCAAGGTGCGGAACGTACCGACCGACCGTCCCGAGCAGCGGCTGAGCGCCCACGACCGTTCGGACCTCTTCGACCCCACCAAGCCCGCTCCTTTGAACCCGGCCTTGAAATCTCAGCCCAAGCAGGGGCGGATCCTCGGGTTTGACTTTGCCCGGGATCCTCTTAATGCCGAGAAGCCCTTCACCACGTTCGCGGAAGTGATGAAGAAGGAAAGCGAGGCGCGGCCAAAGGTGATGGCGGCCCAGCGGGATTTGCTGGAACTGCGCTACCATTTGAAGCCGACCCTGGACACAAAAGTGACGATGTCGCGCGGAAAGCCCCTGGCGGTTGGACCGACCGCCCGGCTCACCAATGGGATGAGCTGGGAGGGATTGGCTGCCATGGATGCGCGCGAGATCAAGAAGAAGGGACTATTCCCCTATCCGTCGCTGCCGCACCCGCTGCATACCAATGGCGGCCAGGTCTTCCCGCAAGTGCAAATCCAGATGTTCCCGCGGCTGGAGCGGTTCGACGTGGAGTTCGATCTGCCCAACGAGTTCCTGCCGGAGTTCCCGCCGGCGATTTTCCTTCAAAACCGGCCCGAGCTCGGCGACGTCTCGCGCGGCCAGGTCGTGACGCTGAACAACTTCCGCGAACTGTTCAAGGAGATCATGACGCCGGTCCAGCTCGAGGGGATGCGGTTGCTGCTCACGCCGTTGCCGCAGGAGGAATTCAACCTGACCGACGATCGGAAGAGCCCCTTGCCTCAGATGGGCGTCGCCTGCTTCGACTGTCATATCAATGGTCATACCACCGCCCAGTTTCACCTTAGCCCGGATATCCGACCCCAGGAACGGCGGTTCCGCCTCGACACGACGAGCTTGCGCGGCGTGTTCAATCAACAAATCCACGGCTCCAAGCGCAGCCTGCGCTCGGTGGAGGACTTCACGGAATTCGAGCAGCGAACTGCGTATTTCAACGGCGACCCGATCCGGCCGATGAAGAAGGGATTCCAGGAGTTGCCGCGCAGTGTCATTCCGCACATGGCCCAGGCGCAGAACATGCTCAACTTCCCGCCCGCTCCCAAGCTGAACCGTCAGGGCCGCCTGGACGCCAAGAAGGCGACGGAGCAAGAGCTGCGCGGCGAGAAGCTCTTCTTCGGCAAGGCCCAGTGCGCCAGCTGCCATCCAGCGCCCTTCTACCTCGACCATCTCATGCACGATCTGCACCTGGAGGAGTTCCTGGACGAGCCGGGCGACGGTCCCATCAAGACCTTCACCCTGCGCGGCATCAAGGATAGCCCGCCCTACATGCATGACGGCCGGTGTCTGACGTTGGAAGATACCGTCGAGTTCTTCAACCTCGTGTTCGGGCTGAGCCTGACCAAGGAAGAGAAGACCGACCTCGTCGCGTTCCTCCGGTGTCTCTGATCGCTTTCAGGTGTTTAAAGGTGCAATCATGACTCCAAGTTCGCTTGCCTACAGGAACCAGGGCGCGGTCCTGTCCCCGCCGAGAGCGGCTGCTTCCTCGACGCTGTTCAAGGCCCTGCTTTGGGTGCAAGGGCTTTACTACCTGGCAACGGCGATATGGCCGCTGGTCAGTATCAAGACGTTTCAAATGGTCACCGGCCCGAAGACGGACCACTTACCCACGGGACAGGAGGCCGACCACTGGCTCGTCATGACTGTTGGCGTCTTGATTGCGGCGATCGCGCTCGCTCTGCTCACGGCGGCCTGGCGGGGACGACGTTCGCCCGAAGCGGCGGTCCTGGCCATCGCCAGCACCCTGGGCTTGATCGGGATTGACGTCATCTATGTGCTCCGGCAGGTCATCGACCCCATCTACCTGGTAGACGCCGTCGCCGAGGTTGTTCTCGTCATGGCGTGGGTTTTCGCCCTGACTGGCCAGCGGCGTGTCGAACATGCGGTGGTCAGTTAAGGATCGGTAAAACCACAAGTGTCGGTTTTCCCAAGCGAACCGCTTGTGCTGCCGCGGCAGCACAAGCGGTTCGCTTGGGAAAACCCATCCTCCAGACCAGTGCTCGCCTTGGTTTTGATTCTACAACGCTATCTCGAGGCGCAAGTCATCGTGAGCATCTGTAGCCGCCGGCGGAAGGGCAACTCCGGTGCGGTACATTCACTCCGCGAGTTCAAGCCCGCGGCCACAGACATTTGCGCCGATTTCGTTGAGCGTGCAGCGCTGGAGTATCAGACCTTCCCATGAATGCACGTTATTGGCTGTGCCGTCAGCGACCTTGATTTTCCAGGCGAGTCGATTTCATCGATGGACTCTGGCACAACAGGAGCACCGCCGCGGCAATGCCCAAGCCTGCAATCAGCAGCCGCGGGTCCGCGACGGGGGGCGGCACGCTGACCACGCCGCGCTCATCCGTAATGGCAGGCTCGCGCACGTAGCGCCCATGAGCGGGCCGGGCCAACCGATCCCAATCGCGCGCCAGCTCCTCCAGTTGTTGTCGCATCTCCTCGCCGGACATGGGCAGGCCATGCCCGGTGGCGACCACTTCTGGGCTCAGTTGCGCCAGTGCCTCCACCGAGCGGCGAGCCGCGTCCCAGTCCGTGGTGTAGTAAGCGGGTGGGCGATGCACATGGGGGCCCAGGCGAAGCAATGCGCTCAAGGCCGATTCCTGTTTGGTGGTCACGAACGCATCGCCGGCAAGAAGCGTGCGGTCGATATCCCGAAACAGCGAGACATGCCCCGCGGTGTGCCCCGGCGTGTGGACCCAGCGCCAGCCCGGCATCGCCGGGATACTGCCGTTGGCCGGCAAGGCCCGCACCCGGTTGCCCAGGTCGATCGGGCCGCGCGGATAAAGGCGCGAGAGGAACGCCATGGCGCCGCCGCCCACTGCGGGATCGGGCGGCGGGTAGGAAGATTTTCCGGTGAGATAAGGCATCTCCAGTGCATGGGCGTAAACGGGCACATCCCATGCATTGGCGAGATCCGGCAACGTGCCGACGTGGTCGAAGTGGCCGTGCGTCAGGACGATGGCTGCCGGTCGGGAGTCCGGCCCAAACCTTGCCGCCGCCGCTTGCTGAATACTGCCGGTGGAAAATGCCAGGCCCGCGTCGACCAGCACCCACGATCGGTCGCCCGCATCGGGCGCCCCCACGAAGTACGCATTCACAATCGAGAGCGGTACACAAGCAACGTCTCGGACGACTTCGCGGAGGATACTTTGGCCCCGCTCCGGCTGCCGATTGATTACTTTTTGCGGTTCGGTCGTCACCACCTGCGTCGGGGTACGGAGTTCCAGCACGAGAAGCCTCTCTCTCCGAAGATGAGAACGTCGATAATTGCGCCAGCTCGACAGGGAACCTAGAGGGACGTGGGCAAGTATGGGGACAGCAAATCGAATGCCGGCAGGGGCGGCGAGAAAAAGCAATGCTCCGTCCACGTCCGCGCATCTTGCCGCGCACCACACTACTTTCGGTTTCCCGTGCAAATTGCCCAATGAATGCATGAGCAGCGCATTGATGACGGAAACGGGCTCTTCCCTGGTGTTTTCATTGCCGAGCACGCGGATCGGCTCCTGCACCACACATCCGGCGCGTAATTTGCACAACAGATCTGCTTCTGTCTGCGCGAGGTCCGTTTCACGGAGGTCACTCATGAGCATTCGTATCCTTCCGAATTCGTCTGCACGCGGCCCCACGCCTTTTACGGAACGGCCGCGGACCTACCTGCTCAGGAAGTCCAAGGGTCGAACGCCGGAAAAGACAACAGCGGACGACTTGCCCGATTCGGATGCCGAAGATTTCTGCGCCCGCTGGTGGCCTGGTGAAAACGCCGTCGGCGACTGAGCCGGCATTGATCGCGTGAGCGAGGTTGCAAATGGGCGCCAGGATTCCCGGCGCCCGCCTCTGCTGTCGCGTTGGGGCACGGAGGCCGCTCGAGGCGCAGAGGCATGGATATGCACGGCTTTATGTTTGCAACCGGGATCGAAAACAGCTATCCGACCATTGCTGGTGGGGTGCGCATTGACCAGATGGAGAAATGCGGCCATTATCAGCGCTGGCGCGACGACCTTGAACTGGTCCGCGGGCTCGACCTCCACTACCTCCGCTGGGGCCCCGCTCTCCATCGCACGTTCCTTGGTCCGGCACATTACGACTGGGAGTGGTTTGACGAAGTCATGGATGAGATGACCGGCCAGGACATTCATCCACTCCTCGACCTTTGTCACTTCGGCGTGCCCAATTGGCTCGGTAACTTTCAAAACGAAGACTTCCCCCACTACTTCGCCGAGTACGCCGGGGCCTGCGCCCATCGTTACCCCCACGTCAAGTACTGGACCCCGGTCAATGAAATCCTCATCACCACGCTCTTCTCCGCCAAGTACGGTTGGTGGAACGAGATGCTCACCACGGACGCGGCCTTCGTGCGTGCCACGGTCAACGTCTGCAAGGCGAACGTCCTCGCGATGCGGGCGATCCTCAAGCACGTCCCCGACGCCGTCTTCATCCAGAGCGAGTCGAGCGAATACACGCACCCGTCCCGTCCCGATCTCATCAAGGCCGCTCGCTTCTACAATGAGCGTCGTTTCCTTCCCCTGGACTTGACCTACGGCCACCAGGTGGACGCCGAGATCTACCGCTACTTGATCGCCAACGGCATGAGTGAGGCGGACTACGACCTCTTCATGAATCAGAACTACCGGTTCCGATGCATCATGGGGACCGATTACTATGTGACCAACGAACACCTGCTCAAGCCTGACGGCAGTACGGTGTCCGCGGGAGAATTCTTTGGCTATTACGTCTTGGCCCGACAGTACTACAGCCGCTACGGCCTGCCCTTGATGCACACCGAGACGAACATCCGCGAGGGCGAGGGGGCGGTACAGTGGCTGTGGAAGGAGTGGAACACCCTCCTTCGCCTGCGCCAGGATGGCGTGCCGATCGTTGGCTTCACCTGGTATAGCCTGACCGACCAGATCGACTGGGACGTGGCGTTACGCGAGGAGCGAAACCAGGTCCACCCCGTGGGCCTGTACGATCTCGACCGGAAACAGCGGCGCGTCGGCAAGGAGTACCGCCGGCTCATCGAGGAATGGCGCGATTTCTTGCCGACCGGTTCCTCCGCCCTGATGCTCGTTTGAAGGGGAGCTCCCGTCGAAGGCGAACGCACGCAGCGGCCGGCAGCCTCTCCTATGCGTGGGATTTCCCACCCTCCCGAGCAAGAAAGGCGCGGATGAACTCCTCATCCGCCAGCGCGCGAGCCAGGTCCTTTCCCAATTCCACTGCAAGTTCGTGATGCTGCGTGAACAGCTCCTCATGACTCAGCGGCGACGCGTTCCCCTGGATCGGCAACCGTTGCCGCCAGCGAAGGGACTCGCGGAGCCGCTGTCGCAGGAAGTCATACAGGTCGAGCGCCACCGGCGAGCGCACGCCAACGGACAGAGAGATGGACTCGTCTTCCGCCTGGGTCTGGTGCCAGAAGCCATTGGGGATGTACAACCAGTCGCCGGCCCGCAAAGTGCAGCGCATCAGCGGCATCATCTCGCGCTCATAGCGCATGTTGGCCGGGATGGTTTCGACCAGCGGCCAGGGGTTCACCGTGTTTTTTCGCAGCGACCACGCCTTGGTGCCCAGGGTCTGAAGAATGAACACGTCCTCCGCGTCGTAGTGCCAGCCGAAGCCCGGATGTCCTGTCGGCGTGCAGTAGAGATGGATGTCGATGGGGGCCTGGAAGTCCCGACGGAAGTCTCCGGCCAGCGCGGCCAACGCCGGATCGTGCCGGTGCGCTTGTCGCAAACCGAGCGTATATCCGTGGGCCAGGAGTGGTCGGAGGTCGGCCAGGGAGCGCGGCGGGGAGCCGCTCCAGGATTGTCCCTCCTGGCCGATCAGGATGTTCGCTTCGGGCTGCGCCAGAAGTCGCTCGACGGCGGCCCAACTTCCAAGCGCCGCCAGGTGCTCGCAGCCGCCCGGCCGAGCGAAGGGCAGCCGAGTGTAGGACTCCGTCATGAACCGGGCCGCCGAGCCGCCTTGAAACAATTCGTCAAGCGCCATTGCTTTCTCCTTCACGCGGCTGGCGCGGGCTCGTTGAACAAGGGCAGGGGGGCGGATGGGACCGGGGACATTTCTTCATAGCATTGCCCGTCCAGCATGGCGTCCATTCCCGGATGCCTTCCATTCGCCTGCTTGAAGTAGAATGGTACGCCGGCGGCACGGCACTTGTCGCGCAGCGGCGACTTCTCGGTGCGAATCCGTCGGGCACGCTCGTTCTCCACGTCCTTGATCTGCTGATGGACGAACTGCCAGCGCTGGTGCTCCCGCAGCAGACGCCGCTGCAACTCCGCCGCCACCGGCTGGTCGTCCCAGGTCCGCAAGGTCGGCAGCAACGCCTCGAACTTGTCGTTGACCTCCGCCTCCAGACCGCAGCCGGCGAGCAGGCCTTTGATGCGATTGCTGTGCCGTGTTCGGTCGGCTTTCATCTCCAGCAGGTCGCGGTGCAACTGACGCCGGTCTTCGTCGGGCACCGCGGGGACGTTGACCACGCTCCACACCTTTTGCTCGCCACCGTGGTAGCGCTGCAGCTGCTGCAGGAGTTTGGCGGCATCGAGCCGATCGCTTTTGGCCCGCCGCGCCCGCCGGTTGACCTCGATGGACGACGCATCGACCACCTGGTTGTCGATGCCGCGCTGCAGCAGCCAGCGATGCAGCCAGAAGCCATCCCGGCCCGCCTCGTAACACGAGCGCACGGGCACGTCGTCGGGCAGCCCCCAGCGCTGGCGGGCCTTGGCGATCTCCTGCTCAAGCGCCGTCAGGTCGCGCGCCCGGATGGTCCGCAACCGGGCCGGCTCCGCCGGCGCCGTGCTGAACGCCAACTTCCATTCCGTCCAGCCGAGATCGAAGGCCAGGTACAAAACCGGCGTACTCGTGGTAGACTGCGTGTGGGTCGCTGCCATGGCAAGCCTCCTTCAAGGGTTCGTAGTCGGACATCCTTGACGGAGCTTACCAGCAGCGGCCCTTTCCTCTCATAGCATCTGAAGGCGGGACTACGAACAAATTCCTGGACGATTAGATTTACAACGCTACGTCCTCCGAAAGGATGGGCGTGAGTGTTTGTAGCCGCAGGCTTCAGCCTGCGGAATGCCTGTGCCACCGCCGCGATGCCAATGCCGCAGGCTGAAGCCTGCGGCTACAGACCCGTACGAAGAATTGTGCTCAAGGCATCGCTGTAGAACCCGTTGGGCCTTACGGCCTCCGCTCCGGCAGTGGATATTCCATGACCTCCATCAGCAATTCCATTCGCGATGGCCGTGCCAGCATGGGCACCAGGTTCGGCAGCGAGTAGTAGTCGCCGTTGAACTGGAACGCATCGGCCTGGATGCCTGCGGTGCGGCACGCTTCTTCCAACTTGGTCGTGCCGCCGGGCGTGCGCACGAAGCATACCACCGGATCGGCGTGCAACTCCTGCCGATATTTCCGCAGGCTGTCCACGAAGAACGGTGCCGTGTTTTCGTCCTCGTCGGTGACCACGATCAGCTGCTCGACAACCTGGCGCTTGCGGCGCAGGTATTCCACGGCCACGCCGGCCGAAGTGCCGCCGCCGGCCGTGATGCCGCGTAATGCCTTCTCCCAGTCTGCCAGCTCGGCGCCCGCCGGCTGGATCGGATACGCCATCGTGTCGAAGGCAAAGACGTGCAGCCGGTCGGAGCACACCGCCGACAGCATCGCGCCGATGCGCTTGCCCAGCTCGATGGCAACCTCCATCGAACCGGACTTGTCGATGAGCAGCGCGGTTGGCCGCGTGATGCGTCCCTTCGCCTTGATTTGCGTGTCCGCCACCTGCTCCAGCTTGCGACGCACCTCCTTGGACACTCCGGCCGCCTTCATGGCCTCCTCGGCCTTGAGGGCACTGACGCGCGTTCCCGTCTTCGCCTGATCCAGCTTTGCCTCGATCTGGGACTTGATGTCGGCATCGTCCAGCGCGCCGCGGCGGCGCAAGGCTTCGAGGTTATTGATCACTTCCTGCGGGCTCATGCGTTCCACGAGCGCCGACAGGACCGCCGGCGTCATCGTTTGCACGACGGTGGCCGCGACGCGGTACGGAATCTGGTGCTTGCGGATCGCCGCTGCTTGGTCCTCCGGGTTCGTTGCCTTCGCAAGCGCCTTGAGCGCAAAGACGCGGCTGTCCGGCGGCGGCGTCTCGTCGAAGAGGATCAGCTGAGCGCGCGGTCCCGGCTTGATGTGCAGCAACGCGTAGAGGCGCTTGAGCGCCTTGCGCGCCACGAGCACACTGCTGTCGAACCAGTCCGCATCGGCCTCGCGCTCGCGCAGATAGCGCGTGACCTCGGTCTTGAGCGCCCGCGGCGGGTTGCGAAACAAGCCGATCTCGTCCACGAGCGTTTCGGTGCGGGCCGGCGGTGCGGCATCCTTGGCCTTGCGCTGCCGGCGCGGCCGCTTGACCGCAGGCTCCTCAACGCGCACCTTCACCGTCTCCTTGCGGCCGTGGATGAAATCGACGACGCGAACGAGTTGGTACGGCGGCAGGGCGCGGAGCATGGCCAGGCCGGTATCGCGGTGTCCCGGGAAGTCGCTGAGGATCAGGTTGACGATGAACATCTCCTTGTGATCGCGCACGTCTCCGTGATCGCTGTACCAGGCGGCAAGGCGAACGTAGAAACGCGGGTCCTTCAGCGTCATGTCGCTGTGGATCGGCCAGATCTTGGCCAGCTGGCGGTGCGGCGTGGTCAGCAGCGTGTTGAGGATCGTCAGACGCAGGTCCTGCTCGGCAGTCGGCATGGCGGCCTCCGAGGGGCAACAAAAAAGGGTGTTTGCGTGAAGCAAACACCCTTCAAGGATAGGACAAAAAGCCCGTACAAGTCGCACAAGCGGGTCAACAGAGTGCTCTACCATTGAGCTACGCCGGAGTTAAGTGTGAATTCCGGCGGAAGGATTCGAACCTCCAACCACTCCCGTATCAGGGGAAAGTTTGTACGCTCGATGCTGTTGGGTACGGGCTTGTTTCCTCCCGTGTGACTGGCAACGAAGGTATAGACGTGCGTTCCGCCGCAAGGTTCACGAGAAAAGTGCTAAACAGGGCAGTGATCACAAGTCGCTCGATTGGAGCCCCGTCCGTCGGGCGATCCGCGTTAGCATACGAGGGCCGATTTCCTCGTTGTCCTGGAACGCGAAGACGTAATCCGACCAGCCTGGGCGCGAGAGGATGCGGTGCGATCCACCGCCTTGTCGCTTGATACTCCAGCCGATGTGCTGCAAGGCGGACAGAACTCGCCGCGCTTTGGTCGAAGGCCAATGGCTCATGCCGGCACCGCAAAGACATGCCCCAGCTCAGGTACGGGCTCCCCGTGGTCGAGGCGATCGGCGATCACGCGCAGGGCCAATGCCTGGACTCGACTGATGGCTTCCGGGCGCGTTTGTCCGTAGGCCAGCACGCCGGGTAGTTCGGGCACCTCGGCCAGCCAGCGCCCATCCGTTTCCTGTTCGACTTCGATGGTCAGGCCCATGGTTGTTCGCTCCTCGTGGTAGCGGCTGGTTCGTGGAACAGTGCCGCTCTCATCTTAACCTGGCGCGGCCGCGCCGATCAACTTCTCGACTGCATCGGGGTGCAAACCCGTTTCTGCGCCCATCAGGGCGGTCGTTTCCCTCGTGACCGGGCTCTGCCCGGTCACGCACTGCCCGCGAGGCTCTGCCTCGCGAGCCCGTGCCCGGCTGGACCGGCAGAGGGCGGACCGTTCACTGCCGCGAGGCAGAGCCTCGCCGGCAGTGCGTGACCGGGCAGAGCCCGGTCACGAGGGCGAAGGCTTCGACCAAGCAGGTCGCGCAGAAACGGGTTTGCACCCACTGCATCGCCGCTCGCGACGCATCAATCAGCCTCCGAACCGCATCCATTTATTCGGACGCTTGCTTCCCACCCGGCGCCCCGTTACGATTCTTTGGAGGGCATGCCTCACTCTCCCTTCCGTTGGGTGCCCAACCCTTGCGGTCGCCGCCATGCCGATTCAGTCGGTGAACGATCTGGTCCAGGCTCTCACGCGGCATCCATTGCTGGAACCGCTGCAATTCGACGAATTGACCAAGAACCTCCGCGTCCGTTTTCCCGAGCCACGCTCCCTTTCCAAGGAACTGATGCAACGCGGCTGGCTGACGCCGTACCAGGTCAACCAGCTTTTTCAGGACCAGGGCCAGCAACTCACGCTCGGCTCGTATGTCCTGCTGGAGCGCGTGAGCGAAGGCGTCATGGGCGACGTCTTCAAGGCTCGCCATCAGCACATGCGCCGCACCGTCGCCTTGCAGGTCATCCGTCCCGAGCTATTGCGTACGCCCGGTGCCGTCGAACGCTTCTATGAAGAAGTCCAGGCCGCCAGTCAGCTGTCGCACCCGAACATTGTCGCCTCTTACGACGCCGGCCCGATTGGCAACACGCACTTTTTTGCAATGGAGTTCCTCGAAGGCATTGACCTGGATCGCCTGGTGCAGCAATCCGGATCGCTCGGGGTCAAGCAGGCGTGCGACCTGATGCGGCAGGCGGCTCTGGGGCTTCAGCATGCCTATCAGCGCGGCCTGCGCCATCACGATCTCAAGCCGGGAAACTTGCTCATCACCGAAGTCAAGGGCTCCGGCATCGGCAAGCTTGGCGATTCCAAGGCGCCGGGCGGCGAATCGATGCTGAAGATTCGCAATCTCGGTCTGACCATTATTCGTCAGCCGACCAAGCACACGAAGCTGGACACGAAGGGGGCCCGCCCATCGACGGCATTCAGCACGGCCGACTACATCGCGCCCGAACGCGTAGCCACCGGCGAGCTAGGCGACATCCGCGCCGAGCTTTACAGCCTGGGCTGCACGTTCTACTTTCTGCTGTCAGGCCAGGTGCCTTTTCCCGGCGGCACGGTCCAGGACAAGCACCGTTGCCATCAGGAAGCCGATCCCGCATCGCTGGAATCGTTGTGTCCCGAGGCTCCGCCGGAAGTGTCGGCCATCATTCGCAAGCTCATGGCCAAGGCGCCGGAGGATCGTTACCAGCAACCAGCCGAGGTTGCGGCCGCGCTGGCAGGGCTCCAACTGCCCGCCGAACTGGTGAGCCGGGCCGAACAGATCGATCGCCGCCGCCTGCAGCGTCGCGAGGTGGAACGCCAGCGCATGCGTCGCTGGGTGGTGATCGGCGGTGCCGCGCTGGCTGTCGGTCTGCTCTTTTTCGTGACCTTGCTGGTCTTGCAGCTGCAGCCGAGCAAGCCGACCGTCGTCGCGAAGGCATCGCCGACGGAGCCGGAGAAGCCTGTGCTGGCGAAGCGGCCCGCACTGCTCGTCGATTGCGGTAAGGCCGAAGAAATCTGCGTGCCGACCTATGGCTGGAAGTTGATCCACGGATCTCCCTTCAATCATTGGAAGGCACCGCCCGCGGGCAGGACCCACGGCTGGTGCGACGGCAATCAAATCCGCTTCGAGTTGCAGGTACCGCCGTCCTCGGGGGGCGTGCTGAAGTTGCTCTTCGTCGATGGGGACAGCAATGGGCGCAAGCAGAAGGTGACCATTGCGGGCCGACCGCCGGAGATCATCGAGAACTTCGCGGGTGCTGGCCGGCAGATGGTCGTGCCGTTCGAACTCGGCCAGTTGCGCGACGGCAAGATCGAGGTGACGGTCCAGAACGTGGCGCCCAGTCCGAATTGCGTGATTTCGGCGGTCGAGTTCGTACCGCACGTGCTGCCCGGAGCTGCGGACCCGACGCTGCCCATCTACTCCATCCAGTGCGGCAAGGGTAACGGGATCAACCAGGAGGAACGCGTCACCGTTCCCGGTTACGGTTGCAAGCTTACCCAGGGGCGCTCCTGGGATGGCTGGCCCGCCACCATGCCCAGGACGCACTGCTGGGTACACGAGAAAGAGATTCGCTTCGAGGTGACGGTGCCGCCAGGCGCCAGCATCGGCCTGCAACTCCTGCTGCTTGACGACGGCGGCGCACGCAAGGAGAAACTCTTCATTCAGGACAAAGAGCTGGCCTCGATCGAGAACTTCAACGGCAGCGGCCGCCGCGTCAACGTGTTCCTATCCGGCGCGGAAACCGCCAAGGGCAAGCTCGAGGTGAAGCTCCAAAGCTTCAACAACGACACCAGCGCTGTCCTTTCCGCGATCGAAATCTATCCAACCCAGCGCTGACGTTCGGCCGCATGCGCGGACGGACAGCCGTTCAGATAAAATCCGCGGAAACCAAGGGCCAGGGCGATACCGCATGGTTGATCGGTTGGCGCAATAATCGGCAAATGCTCCGCGTTGTTTCACGCTTCCCCTGAAACTCGGCATGGACATGCGGACGCCCGTGCCGGTAGATTGGAACGTGCAGCCCCGGCTGGAATGGTCGCGTCCCATCAGGATTACCCGACCGCAATCGACTGCAGTTCCAGCAGCCAAACGATTCCACCGTCACCAAAGCCAGGCGTGCCGCCTCCAGTCCAGCATGAACGGGTTCCGCGACCTTAACATCATTCGCCTGTTCGACTTCTACCTGGCACTGATGTTCCTCATCAGTCTGTATCGCCGGTTCGGGCAGTACCGCGCCATCGGCGGCATCGCCTTCGCCGTGCCCGGGCGCTGGCCGAACTTGTTGAACCTGATCCGCAGCCACGGCAGCGTGTTCCTGACCTGGTCCACATTCCTGCCGGCCCTGGTTGCCCTGATCCTCACCATCATCCAGATCGCCCTGTCGCGCTGGCTCTTCCCGAATGCCCGCCTCACGCCGGAAGACGTGGCCGACCTGTGGGTCGCCTGGCCCGCGCTGCTGATCCTCAGTGTCGCCATGGTCGGCTTCGACATGTGGGGCGTCGTGGACGTCAGTCCGGTCAATCAGACGGATGTCGAGAAGTATTTCGACCAGGCCGAGTTCTGGCTGCGTTCCTGGACGGCCCCCATCGTCCACGCCCTCACGTTCGGCCGGATCAACCCTCGCCAGATGGTCCATGCCGAGGTGCAAAAGGCGCTGGTCGAAGCCAGCCATCTCCTCAATTCGAACCTGTGGTGGATCGCCATCCAGGTGGCGCTGCGCATGGCGTTCGGCCTGGCACTCTGGCTGACCTTCGCCCTGGAACATTCCCGGTAAGAATGCCGACCTTTCCTGCTCCCTCTCGTCTCAGGTGAACGCAACTCAGCCGGGCGGATTTCGCGTTCCCTCGAACGAAGCCAGGCCATAGAATCCCTGGCGGCGTGAGCGCATCCATTTCGTCGTCCGCGAATCGCAACCGAATGCTTCCCGATCAGCCGACGCGAGCGGTGCAGGACTACCTCAAGGCGATCCATCGCTTGGGGGGCGCCGATGCCGTGGTTTCTCCCGTGGACATCGCGGCCCGGCTTGAAGTGCGTGCGCCGTCGGTCACTGGCATGCTGAAGCGGCTGGCCGAAGCCGGCTGGATCAGCTACGAACCGGGCCGCGGCGCTCGCCTGACCGATACGGGGCGGTCCGAAGCGCGCCGAGTGATTCGCCGCCACCGGCTCGTGGAGCTTTTCCTGGCCCGCGTGCTCGGCCTGGATTGGAGCGAAGTCGATGCGGAGGCCGAGGCGCTGGAGCATGCCATCTCGCCGCGACTGGAGCAGGCCATTGCCGCCCACCTCGGCGAACCGCTCGAGGATCCGCACGGCCATCCCATTCCCACGCGCGAAGGTGTGCTGACGCAGAGACACCTTCAACCGCTCAGCACTTTTGACGCCGGTCAGCGCATCCTGATTCGCGAGGCACAGGACGACAACCCGGAACGGCTGCGGCGCTGGCAGGAGCTCGGATTGATTCCCGGGGCCGTGGTGACGATTCGAAGCTTCCAACCGCTGGATAGTCTGTTTGAAGTGCAGGTCGGCGAACGTGTCCTGTCGCTGGGACGCGAAGGGCTGTCCGGACTGCTGGGGGAGCTGGCATTCGTCAAGAATACCGAATGACAAAGCGTTCTCGCACGTCGGCGGCATTGCCGTTACCGGGCCGGTCCGCAAAATGAGCCCTGCTCGAATGGCATTAACTGAGGCGAGATCCGGGTGGCACGGACATTTCTGTCCGTGCGGTTTCCGATTGCACGGACAGAAATGTCCGTGCCACAGCGAAGGTAGTCGCTCGTGAAAGTTATACTTCGCGCGGTAGAGAATGGTTGTGTTCGGTGGGCCAGACACTCTTGTCTGGCCGGCCAGACAAGAGTGTCTGGCCCACCTTGCCAGGTATCAAATTGGCCGGCGTGCAGTATAATGGCATTCAGCCTTGCTCTTTTTTTCTCAGTCTCCGTTTTCTCGGAAGATGGCCTCCCATCGCGATGCGCAGCGCGGCAATACCTCCAGCAGCGCTGGATCAAACTGTCCCTGTGACGCCTCGGTCATGATCTGCACCGCGGCGGCATGCGAAAGCGGCGGCTTGTAGATGCGGCGGGAGCGGAGCGCGTCATACACGTCGGCCACGGTCACAATGCGCGCGGCCAGCGGGATCGTGTCGCCGGTCAGGCGATCCGGATAGCCGCTGCCGTCGAAGCGCTCGTGATGGTGGCGGGCGATGTCGATCGCCATTTGCAAAAAGGCCATGGCCGATCCGTGCTGGCGGGCGACCTCCTGCAGCGTGTCCGCGCCGATGGTTGTATGCGCCTGCATCAGCAGGCGTTCCTCGGCGGTGAGCCGTCCCGGCTTCAGCAAGATGTGGTCCGGGAGCGCGACCGTCCCGATGTCGTGCAGCGGCGCGCAGCATTCCAGGAGTTGTACAAAGTCGCGGTTGATGTGCGCTGCAAAATGCGGGGCTTGTGCCGCTTCTTCCGCCATCGTCTTGGCAAACCGCTGAATCCGTGTCAGGTGGGCGCTGGTCTCTGTCTGACGATATTCCACCAGCTTGGCCAGGGCCAATACCAAGGCATTGCGGGCATCCACCAGATCGCTGTCGCGTGCCGAGACGTTGCGTTCCAGCTCCGCGTTCATCCTGCCCAGCTGGCGCGTCATTTCATCGCTGCGGTCCTGGGCGTCCTTGAATTGCAGGGCCGCCTTCACGCGTGCCAGCAGTTGGATCGGACTGAACGGCTTGGTGACGAAGTCGTTGGCGCCCGCCAGCAGCAGCTGCGCCATCTCGTCGCCGGTGACGCGACCGGAGAACATGATGATTTTCAGGTTCGGCGATGGTGGACTCTCGCGAAGCCGTCGCACGACTTCAATGCCCGACATCGCCGGCATGTCGATGTCTAGCAGCACCAGGTCAAAGGGCTTGCTCCTCAGTAGCTCCAGTGCAACGTGGCCATTGCCCGCTTGCTCGCACTCCAGTTCGTGCCCTTCAAGCAAGTAGCGAGCCAGCGTGCAGACGTCGGGTTCGTCATCCACGATCAGCACACGCGACACACGGCTGGTGGACGCACTGGCTTCCTTCGCGGTCGCCAGCGACGTCGGTGAGCCGTGCGAGAGGGCGGGCCAGGAGCGTTCGCTCCGATCGTACCGAGGCAAGAACGGCAACAGGGCGCGCATGACGGCCTGGGGCGTGGCGTAGCGGTTCTCCGGCTTGAGCGCCATCATTCGGCTGACAACGACGTCCAGCTCCGGAGGCACATCCGGCCGCACGCTGCGCACGGATGGGGCCGACTGCGTCAAGCGGACGGCAAGATCGAGGGTGATACTCGGCTGTGGCACAAAGGGCGTGCGCCCCGTCAAACACCAGAACAACGTGCCGCCCAGTCCAAAGACGTCCGCGCGGATGTCCACGGTGCTGGCGTCGCGCGCCTGCTCGGGGGCCAGGTAGTCGGGCGTGCCAAGGACGGTACCCGGTTCGGTAACTCGGTGATGGAAGTGGCGCGCCAGGCCAAAGTCCAGCAGCTTGGCTTGATGGTCGGGCGTCACGAGGATGTTGGAGGGTTTGATGTCGCGATGCACCAGCTCATGCTTGTTGGCTTCGTCCAGCGCCGACGCCACCTGGTATGCGATGTCGCATGCGTGTTCCGGCGAAAGCGTGCCATGAACGGCGACGTGCGTCTCCAGGTCCTCGCCCGGCACGTATTCCATGACGAAGTAGTGCTGCACCGGCGAATCGGGGTCCTGGCCGACCGATTCGCCCGCATCAATGGCTGCCACGATGTTGGGATGCTGCAGTTGCGCGACGGAACGCATCTCGGCGTAGAAGCGTGCGAGCATCTGGTCGTCGCGATAACCGGCCGGCAAAGTCATCACCTTGATTGCCACCAGCCGACGCATCCGGAGGTGTTCGGCCTTGAGCACGACGCCCATGCCGCCGGAGCCCAGGCGATCCAGCACGCGATAGTTGCCAAGAACGAGGGAGAAGATTCGACCAGCGCTGATCTGGGTTGCCTGGTAGCGACTCAACAGGCGCTCCGCGACCAGTTCATCGAGCAAGGCACGCCTTTCGCGGCAGTTCGCCAGGTCTCGGCGACGGTCGTCGGAAAGTCCCTGCCATTCTTCATCGAGGATGATGGAACTGCCGAGCAGGTCCGCGAGGAGGGTATCGGTGGTCGACAGGCGCATCTTAACCAACTCCTGTCCCCACGCGCTGTGGTCAATCAGGCCGTTCTGGGGAACGGATCGCCGTGGGCTCGGGCTGGCCATGGAGTCTCGATTCGCGTGGATGATCGCAAATCCCCCGAGATGACACCCTGCATCCGGGCAGGATCGTGGGGGGACGTGCGATCGGATCAACATCCGACGCTCGCGCACCGACGGGAGGCGAGCGTCGCTCGGCGGAAAGCGCATGGCGAATGCGCTGGTGGAATGCGGTTACCGTCGATCTCGGATCGAGCCGTTTGAATGGGACAATGCCTTCCACTGGCAGCCGGTCCGCTGGGTCCGACCTGCCTTCATCAATCTATACCTCAGTTCTTCCGGAAACGCCAACTCATGCATGGCCGCGAGAGGAGTTCGCTGCATTTCGCTCCATTGGGTTTCATCTATCTCGGCAGTTTAATGGTGGAGCAAGAAATATGCGTCATGAGCCCGACGCCTACTTGGCTCTGTCCAGTGGCCCAGACACTCTGGTCTGGCCGGCCAGACCAGAGTGTCTGGGCCACCGAGTGTAAACCCGCATCTGCGCGATCAAGGAAGCTTGCAAAATGATCTCGTCATTCGTCGACTTGAAGCACGCTCGTTCGGCCGACACTCGGTCGAGTGGGTAAGGGAGAGGGCCATTCCTCTCACTCCCCGTTGTCGCGCGAGGGTTGATTCCCTCGATT
>JAIEMG010000222.1 GCA_019752375.1 Gemmataceae bacterium
ATCGACTCGATCAAGCGTGTGGAGATCTTCTCCGCGCTCCAGGAACGCATGCCCGACGCGCCAACGCTCAAGACCGAGCACCTTGGCTCACTGCGTTCGCTGCGTCATGTCGTGGACTTCCTGAACAACTCCAACGGGAGCGCTTCACCGGCCGTAGCGGCAGTCGCTTCGGCAACGACGCAGCCGATGCCGCCGGCCCCCAAGGCAAACGGCCAGCCCGTCAAGGAAATCCTGCTGGACGTGGTCGCTCAGAAGACGGGCTATCCGGTCGAGATGCTCGAGTTGGACATGGAGCTCGACGCGGACCTGGGTATCGACTCGATCAAGCGTGTGGAGATCTTCTCCGCGCTCCAGGAACGCATGCCCGACGCGCCAACGCTCAAGACCGAACATCTCGGCTCCCTGCGTTCGCTCCGGCACGTGGTGGAGTTCCTTTCCACCCAGGTGGGCGCAACCGATCCTGCACCCGCAGCGACTGCGGTCGCGAGTCCCTGTGCCGAAAAGCCGTGCCAGGAATCCCCGCTGCATCGCTATGTCCTGACCAGTGTCGCACTGAGCGAGAAGGACCGCCCAGCGGTCGCACTGGCCGACAGCGAAATCTGGATCACCGATGACGGCACCAGTTTGGCTGCCAACGTCTTGCGCCGGCTTGACGTGCTGGGCCATCGCGGCCGGGTCATCGGCTACGACGTGAGCGCCCTGCAACGGCCGGCGCAACTGGCTGGGCTGGTCGTCCTCGCGACTCCCAGCAACGGTGGCGACGCATTCCTCAAGGATGCCTTCACGCTCGCCCAGTGGGCCGCGCCAAGCTTGCGGCAGGCAGGCAAGTCCGGCGGGGCAATGCTTGCGACGGTGTCGCGCCTCGATGGTGCTTTCGGCCTGGCGGACGCCAAGGGCAACGCCCTCTCCGGTGGGTTGGCAGGCCTGACGAAGACGGCTGCTCACGAGTGGCCCGAGGTGCAGTGCAAGGCCATCGACCTGGCGGCGGACTGGGGCGATGCGGACGATGCCGTGCTTGCCCTGGTCGAGGAGCTCCTGCTGGCAGGGCCGACGGAAGTCGGGCTGTCGCGGCGGGGCAAGCAGGTTCCGAGCTTGGTCGAAGCACCGCTGGCGGAGGCAACCGGTGTCGCTCCAATCGGCGTTGGCGACGTGGTGGTGGTCACCGGCGGAGCGCGTGGCGTGACCGCGGAAGTGACTGTCGCCCTGGCCCGTGCCTTCTCTCCCACGCTCGTCCTGCTGGGCCGCAGCCCGGAGCCGCGTCCGGAGCCGGCGTGGCTGGCTTCGCTGACCGAGGAAGGCGCGATCAAGCGCGCCTTGATGGAACAGGCCAATGGCGCCCCTTCGCCGAAGGAGATCAGCGAGCAACACCGTCAAGTGTCGGCAAACCGCGAAGCACTGCGCAACATTGAGCGCATGCAGGCGGCCGGGGCACAAGTCGTCTATCGGTCGGTGGATGTGCGCGACGAAGCTGCCGTGCAGGCGACGATCGACGTGGTCCGCGCCGAGTTCGGGTCGATTGTGGGCGTGATCCACGGCGCCGGCGTACTGGCGGATCGCTTGATCGAAGACAAGACATCGGAGCAATTCGACCTGGTCTACACCACCAAGGTCGCCGGGCTACGCGGCCTGTTGAATGCGTTTCCCCGTGATGAATTGAAACTGCTGGTCCTGTTCTCCTCCTCGACGGCGCGGCTGGGCCGCAAGGGGCAGGTCGATTACGCGATCGCCAACGAGGTCTTGAACAAGCTGGCCCAGCAGGAAGCCAGGCAACGGACCGGATGCCGAGTCGTTTCCGTGAACTGGGGCCCCTGGGCCGGCGGCATGGTGACGCCGGGGTTGCAAAAGGTCTTTGAGCAAGAACAGATCGGCCTGATCCCTCTGACTGCTGGCGCTGACTATATGGTGCGCGAGATCAGTCAGCCAGCGGATCGACCCGTTGAGGTGGTCGTGTTGAGCAGCCCGTTGCCGGCGCCCCGGCCGGAACCACTGCCGAGCAAGACGAACGGCCGTCCCGTCCCCCAGACAAACGTGCCAGGCCTGGTGTGTGCTTTCGAACGTGAACTCGATTTGGAAAACCACCCCTTCCTGCAAGGGCATGTGCTGGACGATCATGCGGTCCTGCCGCTGGCGATGATCGTGGAGTGGCTGGCCCACGGGGCCATGCATGGCAATCCCGGCCTGGCGTTCCACGGCTTCGACGACTTGCGCGTGCTCAAGGGCGTGGTCCTTGGCGACGATCAGCCGTGTTCACTCCGCGTCCTGGCCACCAGGGCCGAACGCAAGGACGGACTTTATCGCGTGCCGGTGGAGATGCGCAGTGCGGACGGTGCTGGCGGGGAGCTTCTGCACGCGCGTGCTGAGATCGTCTTGACGGGCAGTCTGCCGCAGGCGGTGGAACCAGTCCCCGACATTGGCACGGGCACTTATGCTCGCTCGCCACGCGAAATCTACCGCGACATCCTGTTCCATGGTCCGGTCTTCCAGGGCATCGAAGCGGTGCAATCCTGTTCCGAACGAGGAATCGTGGCCACCGTGAAGGCCGCTCCCACGCCGACCGCCTGGATTCGGCAGCCCTTGCGCAGCAACTGGCTGGCGGATCCGATGGCGCTGGACTGTGCATTCCAGTTGCTGATCTTGTGGAGCTTCGAGCAGTACGGCCACGGTTGCTTGCCCTGCTTCGTGGGGCGCTATCGCCAGTTCCAGCGTGCCTTTCCCCGGGCGGGGACGCGCATCATTGCGGCAGTGACGCATCACGGTCCGCAGCAGGTTCGCGCCGACGTCACGTTCCTGGATCGCTCCGGGCAGGTGATCGCGAAGATGGACGAGTGCGAGGCCGTCATCGACGGCGCGCTCCAGCAGCGTTTTCGCCGCAACCGGTTGCCCCAGAGAGCGGTATCCGCGACGTGATGAACATCCCGCAGCGTGTCGCCATCGTCGGCATCGGAGGCATCTTTCCGCAGTCGCCGACCCTGGAGCGATTCTGGGCCAACGTCCGCGGCGGCGTGGATACCGCATCCGAGGTGCCGCCCGGCCGCTGGGTGCTCTCCCTCGAAGACGGCTACGATGCCCAGGTCGGAGCACTGGACAAGGTCTATTCAAGACGCGGCTGCTTTGTAGCACCGTTACAGCTCGATCCGGACGGCCTGGACCTCGATCCGGCGCTGCTTCAGGCGTTCGATCCCGTCTATCACCTCGCCCTCCACGCGGGCCGGCAAGCCTGGCGCGATGGCGTCACCCGCAATCTCGACCGCCGTCGCGTCGGCGTCATCCTCGGCAACCTGGTGATGCCGACCGACCGCTCGTCCGAGCTGGTCCATCGTTTCCTCGGCCGCACCTTCGAAGAGAAGGTGCTTGGCGCCAGTTCGGGCGCTCCACTGAATCGACGTGCCGCCCTGAATCGCTATGTAACCGGGCTGCCTGGCGGCGTGCTGGCACGAGCGCTGGGCCTGGGCGGCAGCAGCTACACGCTCGATGCGGCCTGCGCGTCGTCGCTGTATGCGCTCAAGCTGGCCGTCGATGAGCTGTTCACTGGACGGGCCGATGCCATGCTCGCCGGCGGCCTGTGCCGGCCCGATGCGCTCTATACCCAGATGGGCTTCGCACAGCTGCGGGCGCTATCGCCGACAGGACGCTGTTCGCCGTTCGATGCGCGGGGCGACGGCCTGGTGGTCGGCGAAGGGGCGGGCCTGTTCCTGCTCAAGCGGCTGGGCGATGCGCTGAAAGACGGCGACCACATCTACGCGACGATCGCAGGCATCGGCCTTTCCAACGACGTGCATGGCCGACTGCTGGCCCCCAGTTCCGAAGGACAGCTGCGGGCGATGCGAGCCGCCTATCGACAGGCCGGCTGGGATCCGCACGATATCGACCTGATCGAATGCCATGCGACCGGAACGCCCGTCGGCGACATCGTGGAATTCGAGAGCCTGCGGACCCTCTGGGGCGACGGTCCGCACCCATCGCAACCGTGCATCATCGGCTCGGTAAAGTCGAACATCGGCCACGCACTGACCGCGGCCGGCGCCGCGGGACTGCTCAAGGTGCTGCTGGCCCTCAAGGAAAAGACCCTGCCGCCGACTGCCAACTTCTCGGCTCCGGGAGCAAACGTCCCTTACGCCGACAGTCCTTTCCGCGTGCTGGCCGAGAGCAAGCCGTGGGAACGCCGGTCGCCGGACCAGCCGCGACGGATGGCGGTCACTTCGTTCGGTTTCGGCGGCATCAACGCCCACGTCTTGCTGGAAGAGTGGCCGCCGGTGGCGGCAGCGCCGAGCCGGCCGCAGGAAACTCTCAGGTCCGACGCGCGTCCGGCGGTGGCCATCGTTGGCATGGGCGCCCAGTTTGGCCCGTGGAACTCGCTGCGTGCGTTTCAGGAGCGTGTGCTCGGTGGCGGCGAGCCGGTCGAGCCGATGGCGCCGACGCACTGGTGGGGCGCGACCGAAAGTGCCTGGTTCCGCAGCGAGGGCTGGAACCACAGCCCGTTTCACGGCTACTACCTCAAGGAGCTGTCGGTACCGGCCGACCGCTTCCGGATCCCGCCGCGCGAGTTGGAAGAGCTGTTGCCGCAACAGGTGCTGATGCTCCAGGTCGCTGCCGAGGCCATTGCCGACGCGAAATGGCGTGACGACTGGCTACTAGACACCGGCGTGTTCATTGGCCTGGGGCTCGACTTCAACGTCACCAACTTCCATCTGCGCTGGTCGCTGCTCGACCGGGCGCGAGCCTGGGCCAAGCAGATCGGTGTTCAGCCAACGCCGGAGCAACTGGACGAGTGGGCGCTGGCGCTGCGCGATGCTTCCGGTCCTGCGTCGAACCCCAATCGCACGATGGGAGCACTGGGCGGCATCGTGGCGAGTCGCGTCGCGCGGGAATTTCACGTGGGCGGTCCCAGCTTCACGATTTCCAGCGAAGAGAGCTCCGGATTGCGAGCCTTGCAAGTGGCGGTTCGGCAGCTTCAGCAGGGCGAGCTGTCGCAGGCCATCGTCGGAGCGGTCGACCTGGCAGGCGACATCCGTGCCGTTCTGGCGACACATGCCGGGCGGCCCTTCTCCCGGTCCGGAACGGTCCGGCCATTCGATGCCGACGCGGACGGCACGCTGGTCGGCGAGGGCGCGGCCGCGGTCATCCTGAAGCGCCTGGAGGACGCGGAACGCGACGGCGATCGCATCTATGCCGTGATCCGCGGCATGGGCGCTGCATGCGGCGGCGGCATTGACGCGGAGATACCGGATGTAGAGGCCTACCGGACCGCCCTGGAACGCGCTTACTCGGAAGTCGGCGTCCAGGCGGAGTCCGTCGGCTATTTCGAAACGCACGGCAGCGGCCACGCGAACGAGGACGCGATGGAAGCAGCCGCACTTGCGGCTTGGGCGAAAGGCCGGACGGACGGGCCGCCGTGTGCCCTGGGCAGCGTCAAGGCCGACATTGGCCACGCGGGCGCCGCGGCGGGACTGGCGTCGCTGGTCAAGGCCGCGCTATGCCTTCATCAGGAGGTCGTGCCGCCGCTGCGAAACGTCTCCCGGCGCCGTGCCGACCTGGAACGATTCTCCGTGCCAGGCACGCCGCGGTACTGGCTGCGCGATCGAGCCTGCGGACCGCGTCGCGCGGGCGTCAGCTCGTTCAGCGTAGACGGCAACGTGCTGCACGTCATTTTGGAGGGTTACGAGTCCTCCAGGCCCCGCGAAACGGCAAGACTTCAACCGCTGGGGGCGCGGCACGAGGCGCTGTTCGTCATTGAAGCCGACACGCCGGGTGGTTTGCAGGATGGACTGGAACTCCTGCACAGCCACAGCGAGCGCTGCCGAGCGAACAACATCGAAGCGCTCGCCAGAGCCTGGTGGCAGGCGTATCCCACCGATCCGCGCCGTACACTGGGTATCGCCCTGGTGGCGCGAAACGCGGAGGAATTGCGCAAGCACACGGATACCGCGCTCCAGATGCTGGCCGGGCGTCCCGGACAACCGGGCGACCGGATTATGTATCGCACGACGCCATTGGGGCAGCAGGCCCAGGTCGCGTTCGTCTTCCCTGGCTCCGGTAATCAGTTTCCCGACATGGGACGCGAGCTGGGCGTTCAATGGCCGGAGATCCTGCGCCGCCAGGACGAGGAGAGCGTCTTTCTCCGCAGCCAGTTCTTGCCGGAACTCTTCTGGGACCGCACCAATCCCTCCGCCATCAAGGACCAACGGGCCTTGCTCTTCGGCCAGCTTGCCGTGGGCACGCTGGTCAGTGATCTGGTCCGCGAATTTGGCGTCCGCCCACATGCGGCGATTGGCTACAGCCTGGGGGAATCGGTCAGCCTGTTTTCGCTGCGGGCATGGACCGGGCGCGATGAGATTCTGCACCGCATGCACGCCTCCACGCTGTTCACGAGCGACCTGGCCGGCGTCTGCGACGCAGCGCGCCGGACCTGGCAACTGCCCGAAGGTGCAACCATCGACTGGTTGACGGGCGTCATCTCCTGTCCGGCAGCCCAGGTGCGCGACGCACTGAAGGGGAGAAAGCACGTCTACCTGCTGATCGCCAATTCGCCCGGCGAGGCGGTCATTGGCGGCGAACGGCAAGCGGTGCAGGAGCTGGTCAAGGATCTGGGCTGCCGATTCTTGCCCGTGCCCGGTGTGACCATAGCACACTGCGAAGTCGTTCGTCCCGTGGAGCAAGCGTATCGTGCGCTCCATCTACTGCCGACGAACGCTCCGGCCGGCGTTCGCTACTACAGCGGCGCGACGCGGAAGTCGTACGAAGTGACCGCCGACAGCGCTGCCGATGCCGTCCTCGCGCAGGCGTTGAGCACTCTCGATATCCCCGCACTGATCGAGCAGGCGTACGCTGACGGCGTTCGCGTCTTCCTGGAAATGGGGCCCGGCGCATCGTGCAGCCGGATCATCGGCCAGGTCCTGGGCGAACGCCCGCACATGGCCCGCTCCGCGTGTGCCTCGGGGCAGGAAGGCGTGTCGGCGGTCTTGCGTCTCCTCGGCCAGTTGATCGCCGAGCGCATCCCGGTGGACTTGAGCAAACTGTACGGCCAGGCGACCCTCGCAGCTGGCCACGTCGTACCGGACGCGCGGGCGACCGCTTCGTCGGCGCGTCCGCTGGTCATCCCCCTGGGCGGCAAGCCATTCCAGGTGCCACGACCGCCGCAAGGGAAGCGGCTCGAAGCGAAACCGCAACGCGAAACCAGCTCCCCACGCCCCTGTACTCGGGGGAGAGGGGATGGGGGTGAGGGGGGAGAGCTTGCAGGGGCCTACCCCCTCACCCCCAACCCCTCTCCCCCGAGTACGGGGGCGAGGGGAGAAGAGAGAACGCCGCGCGACTTCCGTAATGCGCCCGCGATGGACCCTCTGCTCCGCCAGTTGACCGCCACGGCAACAGCCAAAGGCGAAGCGCACGAAGCACACCTGCGCTTCTCCCAGAACCTCACCCAGTCGCTGTCGAGCCAGCTGGCCGTGCAGATGGCGTTGCTCCAGTCCCTGGGTGCGGTCGATCCCGACCTGCTTCCCACTCCCGAAGAACCACCGACACCGCAAGTCGTCGACGCGGGGCCGAAGCCGGCCTTTGATCGCGCGATGTGTCTGGAATTCGCCGTCGGCTCCATCGCCAAGGTCCTGGGCCCCGACTTCGCCGAGGTCGATTCGTTTCCAACGCGTGTGCGCCTGCCGGACGAACCGCTGATGCTGGTGGACCGCATTGTCTCGGTATCCGGCGAGCCTCGGTCGCTGGGTTCCGGCCGGGTGGTCACCGAGCACGACATCCGGCCCGATGCCTGGTACCTGGACTGCGGCCAGCTGCCCACTTGCCTGGCGGTCGAAGCGGGGCAGGCCGACTTGTTCCTGGCGGGGTACTTGGGGATCGACTTCCAGACGCGCGGCCTGGCGGTCTATCGGCTGCTCGATGCGGTCGTCACCGCGCATCGCAGCCTGCCCGGCCCTGGTGCGGTGATTCGCTACGACATCCGCATCGAGCGGTTCTTCCACCACGGCGGCGCCTGGCTATTTCGCTTCAACTACGACAGCACCGTGGATGGCGAACCGTTCCTGACCATGCGCGATGGCTGTGCGGGCTTCTTCACCGCTGCAGCGCTGGCCGCCGGCAAGGGCATTGTCCACACCGAGATGGACCTGAAGCCTCGGCCAGGCATTCGCCCCGCCGACTGGGAAGCCTTCGTGCCGATGGGCGTTGAAACCTACACCGACCGGCAGATCGAAGCGCTGCGGGCCGGCGACCTGGCCGGCTGCTTCGGCCCCATGTTCGACGGGCTGGGCTTGCGGAATCCGCTACGGTTGCCGGGCGGTCGGTTGAAGCTGGTCGACCGCGTCGTTCACCTCGATCCGCAGGGGGGGCGCTTTGGCCTGGGCCTGATCCGTGGCGAGGCGGACATCCATCCCGACGACTGGTTCCTGACCTGCCACTTCGTCGATGACCAGGTGATGCCGGGCACCTTGATGTACGAGTGCTGTCTGCACACGCTCCGCGTCTACCTGCTGCGGCTAGGATGGGTGGGAGAACAGGACGGCGTGGCCTACGAGCCGGTGCCGGACGCGTCCGGGCGTTTCAAGTGCCGTGGCCAGGTGATCGCCACAACGAAGACAGCGACGTATGAAGTCTCCGTCAAGGAGATCGGCTATCGTCCCGAGCCGTATGTGATCGTCGATGCCTTGATGTATTCCGATGGCAAGCCGATTGTCGAAATCACCGACATGTCGCTGCGGCTGTCCGGGTTGAACCGCGAGAAGATCCGCGCGGTCTGGGCTCGCAAGGACAAGCCGCTCGCTACACCTGCCCTCTTCGACACGGACCGCATCCTGGCATTCGCGATCGGCAAGCCCTCGGTGGCGTTCGGCGAACCGTATCGGGTGTTCGACGAGCAGCGCATCATCGCCCGCTTGCCGGGGCCGCCCTACCAGTTCTTGGACCGCATCACGCGCATCGAGGCGGAGCCCTGGAAGATGGTTGCGGGCGGCGTCATCGAGGCCCAGTACGACGTGCCGGCCGACGCCTGGTACTTCGCGGCCAATCGCCAGGAGAGGATGAGCTTTGCCATACTCCTGGAGATTGCCCTCCAGCCGTGCGGTTGGCTGGCGGCATATCTCGGCTCGGCGTTGACCAGTTCGATCGACCTGTCATTCCGCAACCTGGGTGGGACGGCCACGCAGTTCCAGGACGTGACGCCACAGACCGGCACGCTGACCACGACGGTCAAGATCACACGCGTCGCTGCCTCGGGCGGCATGATCATCCAGCACTACGATTTCGACGTTCGCAGCCAGACCGGCCAGGTCTACAAGGGAGAAACCTACTTCGGCTTCTTCTCGAAGCAGGCGCTGGCCGATCAGGTCGGCATCCGCGATGCTCGCCCTTACGAGCCCACTGCCGTGGAAATCGCCTCCGGACGCACGTTCGACTATCCGACGGAAGCGCCGTTCCCTGAAACGCAGCTTCGCATGATCGACCGCGTCGACCTTCACGTTCCCAACAGCGGTCCGCATGGCCTGGGTTTCATCGCGGGCAGCAAGGACGTGGACCCGGCCGAATGGTTCTTCAAGGCCCACTTCTATCAAGACCCGGTCTGCCCGGGCTCGCTGGGCCTGGAATCGTTCCTGCAGCTGCTCAAGGTCCACGCAGTCGAGCGCTGGGGCGGCGGTCCGGATACCCAGTTTGAGCCCGTGATGCTGAACCAGCCGCAGCGCTGGCTCTATCGCGGTCAGGTGCTGCCCACGGACAGGCGGGTGTCGGTGCAGGCGGTGGTGACGGCCAGGGACGACGAGCAGCGCTGGCTGCAAGCCGACGGCTTCCTTGTCGTCGATGGCCGGATTATCTATCAAATGAATGACTTCAAGCTCCGCCTGGTGACAGGGTCCCGATGAACTATTCGCGCGTCGTCGTTCAGGCCATCGGTTACGAACTGCCGACGGAGGTGGTGACTTCCAGCGACCTGGAAGCGCGCCTGCGGCCGATGTACGAGGCGCTGCGCATTCCCGAAGGCCAGCTCGAAGCCCTGACCGGCATCGCGGAGCGCCGCTGGTGGGAAGCCGGCTATCCGGTGTCGCAGGGTGCCCTCGCCGCGGCGCGAAAGGCCCTCGCCCGCTCTTCCGTTCCTGCCGAAGCCATCGAAACACTGATCTATGCGGGCGTGTGCCGGGAGCAGTTCGAGCCGGCCACCGCCTGCAGCGTCGCGGCCGGACTGGGCGTCAGTCCCGCGGCTGCGGTCTATGACATCAGCAACGCCTGTCTGGGCGTGCTCAACGGCATGCTCGACATCGCCAACCGTATCGAGCTGGGTCAGATCCGCGCCGGGCTGGTCGTCTCGTGCGAATCCGCGCGCGAGATCAACGACATCATGATCGAACGCATGCTCGCGACGAAGAGCATGGACTTGTTCCGCAACTCCATCGCCACGCTGACCGGCGGTTCCGGAGCGGCTGCGGTGCTGCTGACCGATGGTTCCTTTGGCGGCGAGAATTGTCCGCGGCTGGTGGGCGGCGTGACGCAGGCGGCGCCGGAGCATCACGGGCTGTGCCGCTGGGGATTGGAGAGCCTGCCGTCCACGGCACGGCGGCAGTTCGCGCAGGTCATGATTACCGATTCCATCGGCCTGGTGAAGTACAGCGCCGGACTGGGCAAGCGCACCTGGCTGGCGTTCCTCGACAAGATCGGCTGGTCACAGGATGAAGTCGACAAGATCATCTGCCACCAGGTTGGCGCGGTGCATCACGACCTGATCCTCAAAACGCTGGGCTTGCCCTCGGAGCGGGACTTTTCCACATTTCCGTACCTCGGCAACATGGGCACGGTGTCGCTGCCGGTGACCGCGGCGCTGGCGGAAGAGCGCGAATTCCTGCGGCCGGGCGACCGCGTCGGTTTCCTGGGGCTGGCCAGCGGCATGAATTGCCTGATGCTCGGGATCGAGTGGTGACCGACCTCTACCCATTCCAGGGCCATTACCTGGACCTGAACGGCCTGCGCTATCACTACCTCGATGAAGGCCAGGGCGAGCCGATCGTCATGGTCCACGGCAACCCGACGTGGTCCTTCTACTACCGCAACCTCGTGCAGGCCCTGCGCGACGAATACCGGACCATCGTTCCGGACCACATGGGCTGCGGTCTGTCGGACAAACCAGACGACAAGCGCTACCGCTACACGTTGGACCAGCGCGTCCGTGACCTGGAAGCCCTGCTGGACCATCTGAAGCTCGATCGCGACGTCACCCTGGTCCTGCACGACTGGGGCGGCATGATCGGCATGGCCTACGCGACGCGCCATCCCGAGCGGATTCGCCGGCTGGTGATCCTGAACACTGCCGCGTTTCATCTACCAAAGACCAAGTCATTGCCCTGGTCGCTGTGGCTGTGCCGTAACACGGCCCTGGGCGCCTGGCTGGTGCGTGGCCCGAACCTGTTTTGCCGGATGGCAGCACGGATCTGCTGCCTGCGCCACCCGATGCCCAAGGCGTTGCGGCAAGCGTACATTTCGCCCTACAATTCCTGGGCCAACCGCATTGCAGTGCTGCGGTTCGTGCAAGACATACCGCTGCGGCCGGGCGATCCGAGTTACAATCTGGTAAGCAGTGTAGAAGCCGGGCTGGAGCAGTTTCGGTCGGTGCCGATGCTGATCTGCTGGGGAGAGAAGGACTTCGTCTTTGACGGACACTTCCTGGCCGAATGGCAGAAGCGCTTTCCCCAGGCCGAAGTCCACCGCCTCGCCGATGCCGGGCATTACGTCCTCGAAGATGCCGCGGAGGAGATCATTCCGTGGATTCGCCGCTTCTTGCCGGCCCATCCCCTCGCGCCGTGAACGATACGGTCAATGTCGCGTCGCATCTGGCGGCACTGGCACAGGAGCGGCCGCACGCGCTGGCCGTCGTCTTTCCACACGGCCGCGATCGCCAGGGCCATGTCAGCTATACGCACTACACGTTTCACCAGTTGCACACGGTCAGCGATCAACTCGCACACGGCCTCGAAGCGATCGGCATTCGCCGCGGCACGCGCACGGTGCTGATGGTTCGACCCAGCCTGGAGTTCTTTGCCCTCACCTTCGCACTGCTCAAGGTGGCGGCCGCTCCCGTGATGGTCGATCCGGGCATGGGCGTCAAGCGTCTGGGCCGTTGCCTGGCGGAAGCGGAGCCCGAAGCATTCATCGGCATACCCAAGGCTCACGCCGCACGGCTGATCCTGGGTTGGGCGCGACGAACGATTCGCATCTGCGTGACAGTGGGCCGTCGCTGGTGCTGGGGCGGCCATACCCTGGACCAGGTGCAAGCGATCGGCGAACGATCGGGGCCTTTTGAAATGGCGCGGACCGCTGCCGACGAGACGGCCGCGATTGCGTTCACCAGCGGCAGCACCGGCGTGCCCAAGGGCGTGGTCTACACGCACGGCATTTTTGTCGCGCAGGTCGAGATGCTTCGGCAACTCTACAACATCGAGCCGGGCGAAGTCGATCTGCCGACGTTTCCGCTGTTTGCGCTCTTCGCTCCGGCCCTGGGTATGACCTGCATCATTCCGGACATGGACGCGACGCGGCCGGCGCAGGTCGATCCGCGCAAGATCGTCGAAGCCATCGACAATTTCGGCGTGACCAACATGTTCGGCTCGCCGGCGCTGCTCGATCGCGTGGGCCGCTACGGCGTGAAGCACGACGTCCGCCTGCCATCGCTCAAGCGCGTCATCTCGGCCGGCGCTCCGGTGCACGCAAGCATCCTGGACCGCTTGCAGACACTCCTCGCTCCCGGCGTGCAGGTCTTCACGCCGTATGGAGCCACTGAGGCAATGCCCGTCTGCTCGATCGGCAGTGACGAGATCCTAAGCCGCACGCGCTCCCACACGGCCGAGGGCGGCGGCGTCTGTGTCGGCCGGCCGGTCGCTCCGGTCGAGGCCAACATCATCCGCATCAGCGATGATCCCATTCCGCTCTGGTCGAATGACCTTGTCCTGGCTGCCGGAGAGATTGGCGAGATCGTCGTCAAGGGGCCGATCGTCACGCGCGAATACTACCGCCGGCCGGAATCCAACGCCCTGGCGAAGATTGCCGACCCGGAGCAAGGCGCCTTCTACCACCGCATGGGCGACCTGGGCTATCGCGACGACGAAGGCCGGCTTTGGTTCTGCGGCCGCAAGTCGCACCGCGTGCAGACGCGTGAGGGAACGCTCTTCACCATCCCTTGCGAGGCGGTGTTCAACACGCATCCTGCTGTGTTCCGCACCGCCCTGGTCGGCGTCAGCGACGCGGGTGCCAGCCGACCCGTCCTGTGCGTGGAACTGGAGGACAAGTCCGGCTCCGCGGACCTCGAAAAGATCAAGCGCGAGCTGCTGGCGCTGGGCGAAGCCCGGCCACATACGCGCGGCATCGAGACGATCCTGTTTCACCCATCCTTTCCCGTCGATATCCGGCACAACGCCAAGATCTTCCGCGAAAAGTTGGCCGTATGGGCCGCGAGGCAGCTGCCATGAAGGCCCTCGTCACCGGCGGCGGCGGCTTCCTGGGCCAGGCCATCGTCCAGCGCTTGTTGGCGCGAGGTGATTCCGTCCGCAGCTTTGCGCGCGGCGCCTATCCCGACTTGACGGCCCAGGGCGTCGAGGTGTGCCAGGGCGATCTGGCGGATGCCGTGGCCGTAACCGACGCCGTGCGTGGCTGTGATCTCGTCTTCCACGTCGCCGCGAAGGCGGGTATCTGGGGACCGTATCGGGAGTTCTACCAGGCCAACGTGGTTGGCACCCGAAATGTCTGCGCTGCCTGTCGAAACGCCGCTGTCCACCGGCTGGTCTATACCAGCTCGCCAAGCGTGGTCTTCACGGGGCGGGACATGGAAGGCGTCGACGAATCGGTGCCGTACGCTCACCACTTCAAAGCCCCTTATCCACGAACCAAGGCCCTGGCCGAGCAACTTGTCCTGCAGGCCAACGGACCGAATCTAGCCACGGTTGCCTTGCGCCCACACCTGATCTGGGGACCAGGCGACAATCACCTCGTCCCGCGTATCCTGGCGCGGGGCCGGACCGGGCAGCTGCGGAAGATCGGGAGAGGTGCGAATCGCATCGACGCCACCTACATCGACAACGCGGCAGACGCTCATCTTCTCGCAGCCGATCGTTTGCAGCCCGGTTCCCGCATCGCCGGCAAGGCCTATTTCATCGCCCAGGACGAGCCGGTGCCCTTGTGGGACCTGGTAAACCGGATTCTTCGCGCAGGCGGTCTGCCGCCGGTCACGCGTGGCGTTTCGCCTGGCCTTGCCTATGGGGCGGGCTGGATCTGCGAGTTGATTCACGGCGTCCTGCGTCTGGACGGCGAGCCGCGGATGACGCGCTTCGTCGCCCGCGAGCTGGCGACCGCCCACTGGTTTGACCTGAGTGCCGCCCGACGCGACCTGGACTACCGGCCAACGGTTTCGACCGAGGAAGGGCTGCGTCGATTGGAAATGTGGCTTGGCGCGAGCTCGGCGATGCCCTCATAGCAAGCGCCAATCGGTTGGTGGCGGCACCGGCAAGGGAAGCGTCCCGTCGGCCGACATGGTTGGAATCTGCTCCACATTCCAGAGCCGGGAGCCGCCGCGGAACGCGGTCAGGTTGTGGCCCCGGCGCACACCGGCCGGCAGCTCCTTGAGGAGCTTGGCATTGCCGCCGCCGACAACCACGTGATCGGCCACAAACGCCGCCATGAGCATGGAAGCCACATTCGTGACTGCCTCGCGCCATGCTCCCTTGCCGATTTTGGCAAGGCCTGCGCGGCCCAGCACGTCGCCGAGAGTTCCCATGTCACGATACTGCAAGCGGCCCAGTTCCAGGGGAACGATCACGTTGTCGGCAATTAGTGCAGAACCCAGTCCGGTGCCGAAACCGAGGAAGAGCATCCGGCCGCCCTCGTAGCTGCCCAGTGCCTGCATGGCGGCGTCGTTGATGATCCGCACCGGCTTGCCGAACGCCAGCGCGAAATCGAAACCGACCCAGCCGGACCCCAGATTGCCCGGCTCCGAGCGCGGGCCCGAGGTGCCGCACAGCCCCGGGTAACCGATCGAAACCGCATCGAACTCCCAATCGCCGGCGAGATTCATCACCTCTTCGACCATGCGTGCCGGCGTCAGCTTTTTGCCGGATGCACCCTTGCGCGCCTCCGTTTCGCCGGACACGAGGATCTTCAACTTGGTGCCGCCAATGTCGACGGTCAGGATCTTGGTTGGCAAAGGTGGTGCGGCGACACTCTTCTTCTTTGGCGGGTCGTTCTTCGGCTTGCGCGTGCTCGGCATGGGAAGGAGACTTTCATTTCAGCTGGCGAGCGGCCAGACAACGGGTGCAATGGCATGAAAAGTTCACGGCATTCTACTCGCCCGGTTGTCCACCGCCAACGCGTGGGCCGCGCCGGCGGGCCAGATCGTCGGCAATCAGTTCCTCGATCAGCTGGCAAACCCCCGCGCCGTGGTCGAGCGGCGTCACCAGGTCCACGCCGGCCTTGACCGACGGCAACGCGTTGGCCACCGCAACCGAAAAGCCGCACGATGCCAGAAACGGGTAATCGTTCTCGGCGTCTCCCACGCCCACGACACTCTCGGCAGAAAGGCTTAACTCGCGTAAGGCTGCTGCCAGGCCCGTTACCTTGTTGATGCCGGCTGGCAGCACCATCACCGCGCCTTTGTTGAATATGACCTGCAGCGGGAGCCCCAGTTCCCTGATTGTGTCCATCACCACCGACTGATGCGGTTCCCAGGTCGCCACGATGGACCGGCCCACTGAGATCGGCCCCACGCCTCGTTCACGCAGCCGGAGCACAAACGCCTCCGGCGGCGCCTCCGCCAGTGCCTTGACTGTGCGAGTGGCCGGCTGGTACAGGAGCGCTCCATTCTCCGCCACGACCCAGTCGCATTGGCCGATGTCCGGAAAGACGCCGAACAGGTCGTCCAACTCCCGGCCCGTAACCAGGATCAACTTGCGTCCCGACGCGCGCAACCGTTCCAATGCGCGGACCGTTTCCGCATCGACCCGGCCATCCTGAGCCAGGGTGCCGTCGTAATCGCTTGCCAGAGCCAGGTAACGCATCGCCATGCCTCAAAACTCTGTTTTCCGTTGAACGGATGCTCGCGAACGGACGGGCAGAACTGCCGATCGGTGGTTCTACTTTTCGGGCTTTGCGGCAATCTCCTCGATCGTGATGTCCTTATAGTACACCTTGGCCTTGGCCCCACCGTGGATTTGCAAGCCGATGATCCCGGTGCGGTCGACCTTCTCGTCTTTCTCTGTATAGTCCACGGTCAGCGTACCGTTCAGCCACAGTCGAATTCGCGCCCCCTCGCAACGAATGACGTAGTCATTCCAGTCTTCGTGCTTGACGAGCTTCTCCAGCACCGCCTTGTCCGGCTGGGCCAGGACCTTGTTGCGCCGCGACTCGTCATACAGCGCGCCCCAGTACTGCTGGCCAATGTCCGCCTGGTAGCCGATCACCTCGTGGTGCTTGGGAATGCGCTTGGTCCGGAACTGCACACCGGCGTTCGCCTGGGTTTTGTCGCCCAGGAGCTTGAATCGCACCTTCAGCTCGAAGTCGCCAAATGATGCAGTCGTGCAGAGGAACTCGTTGCGCGGCACCATGGCATCCAGGGTGCCGCCGACGATGGCGCCGTCCTCGATTCTCCAGGTTTTGTCGGTCTCGCCCTCCCAGCCCTTCAAGGACTTGCCGTCAAAAAGCGGCTTTGCCTCCGCAAGGCACAGGGAGGGAAGCCCCAAGGACATGACTGCAACGACCATGCCGGATCCCAGATGACTGCGCATGGAATTCCCACTGTTTGAGTTTCCGATCCTCTCCATTGGGCTCGAATATACCGACTGGCGGGGCGGACGGAAACAGGGAGCCAAATACCTGGTCGTTGCGATAGCCCCTGGACAAGCACGATTGCGCCGGCCATGATGATCGGACGCCACAGAGAGTGCCGTCGGCACCCGGAGTCTTTACACGCATCGAAAGGAACCCACCGCATGCGCCGCTTATTCTCGCTCGCACTCGGAACACTGTTCTTGTTGACCCTGTCCGCCATTGCCGCCGATGCCAAGCCCATCAAGGTCCTGATCATCACGGGCGACCATGGCCACGCCTGGAAGGAGACCACGCCGTTCCTCAAGGAAGTGCTCGCCAAGGCCAACATGAGCGTGGACGTGACCGAGACGCCGGGCAAGGACCTGACGGCCGACAACCTCAAGAAGTACGACGTGCTTGTGCTCAACTACCGCGACACGAAGAACGGCGGCCCCGAATCGCGCTGGTCCGACGACAACAAAAAGGCATTCACGGATGCCGTCAAGGGCGGCAAGGGGCTGGTCGTCTACCATCACGCGTCCTCCGCGTTCACCGGCGACGGCGACTTCGACAAGGAGTTCGAGAAGATCATTGCCGGCGGCTGGCGCAAGCAGGGCAACCACGGCAAGCGCCATGAATTCAGCGTCACCATCCGGGCGCAGGATCATCCGATCACCAAGGGCATGCCGGCGGAGTTCGCGCACAGTAACGACGAGTTGTATCAGAACTCGGTCATGTTGCCGGACAGCATCGTCCTGGCGACGGCGTTCTCCGACAAGAAGAAGGACGAGAAGAACACGGACAAGCACGAACCCGTGGTCTGGGTGGCAACCTACGGCAAGGGCCGCGTCTGCGAGAACGTGCTGGGCCATGACGTCGCCGCGATGAAGGGGAGCCTGGGCTTCCAGACGCTGCTGATTCGCGGGGTCGAGTGGGCGGCGACGGGCGAGGTGCGCTCGACGGTGCCAGCCGAACTCAAAAAGAGTTCAAAGTAGTCCGACGATCGGAAACGAAACTGGGGCGACGGGAGCGTGGGGCATCCTCCACGCTCCCGTCGCCCCGCTTGCGTCATGACACAAATACAATGCCCGTGTGTAAACGGCATCCGGGCTGGCAGCCGTCCGTAACGTCGTTAGGATGCAGATGCACGATATACAGAACAAGCGCTCTCCAGAACGCACACCCCGCCGCACGGACCGAAACCCAACCGACCTGTGGAGCAAGCCATGAGACCCCTCGCTGGCATCTCGGTGCTATTACTCATCGCCACCGTTCTCCGCGCCGATGACCCGGCGAACTGGGTCAAGATCGACGAGGGCAAGACCGGCGCCCGCGACGGGTCCGTGCTCGTTCATGCACCGGACCTGAAGCAATTCCTGCTGATCGGTCCGGGCAAGGGGGCGTCGGTGCAGAGTTTCGACCCGGCGACGAAAGCCTGGAGCGACGTCGCGGCAGCGGCGCCGACCAAGGAGGGCATTCATCCCTACTACCAGACCGCTTACGATCCCAGCACGAAGAAGGTCTACTGCCTGTCGGCCGGCACGGTGCTGTACGAGTTCAACACGGCGGACAAGGCGTGGAAAGCGCTGCCACCGGCTCCCGAGCTCGAAGGACTGAGCTGGCAGGCGCTGGCCTGCGATTCGGCCGGCAAGCGCCTGGTCGTCGTCGGCTCGGACAAGAAGGCCGACAACCTCGGCTGGCTGCGCACCGTGGTCCTCGACCTGAGCACCGGCAAGTGGACGCGGCTGGACGTTGCCGACGAGCTTGTCGTGAAAGACCACAAGGAACTCGTCGCTGCCAAGGAAGCGCTGATCGACCTGGGCGGCCGTGTTCGCCTTGCCTGGTATCGCGATCCCGCAGGCGTCGGAACGGACGCGGAACTGAAAACCCTGCAGGGGCGTTGCACGGCATTGAAGAAGCTGACGCCGCTGGAGAAGCACGCCTCCGACGTGGACGGCATTGCTGCCTTGCTGACCTCGAGGAAGACGCTCGACAGCCTGAAGGCGACACGAGCGCTGCAGCGCAAGGTCGAGGAGTTTGCCGAGGCCCAGTATCCCGTTCCGTCGTCCCGGCGCAACGCGCCGTTGGTCTTCGACCCGAAAAACAAGGTCTTCGTGCTCTTCGGTGGCGATCGCGAGGACTACTTGATGAACGACACCTGGGTGCTCGACCTGGACAAGAAGGCGTGGCGACGGACCGCACCAGCGCTCAGCCCGAGCCCTCGCGCCGGTCACGCGTTGGTCTACTTGCCCGGCTGCGGCAAGGTGGCGCTCTACGAAGGCTACGTCCAGTCGAACAGCACCGACTATGGCGCGCGGCCGTGGTCGACGGCAGGCCCCGTGCAGCTCTGGCTCTACGACGTGCCAACGAATCGATGGGACCTGGCGGGAACCTGGCCGCTGCCAGTCAAGGGAGAGGTCGTCGGCCCGGGGCCGGTCGGACACTTTGAAGGCTACGCATCCCAGTGGTTTTCGCCGCCCGCCCTGGCTGCAGACAGCACGGACACCTTGTTTCTCGTCGCGCACGCCAGTGGCGACAAGCGTCCATCAGTGACGTGGTCGCTGCACCTGGATTCGGCGAAGGTCGACGGAGTCGGTCGCGAGAAGCTGGGGACGGCGCCCAACCAGCGGCTCTCGCGCGTCGCGCCGTTCCGCGCCGAGTTCTGCGAAGTGGACGTTGCTCCCAAGGAGACCGGACTCGACAAGCTTCCGGACAACCAGTGGGTCAAGCTGCCGACGCCGCCGCGCAATCCGTGTCAGGGATGCCGTGGCCGGGACTGGGGCACGTCGGTCTGGGATGCCGACCGTGACCAGATCCTCCTCTGGGGCGGCGGGCATTGCGTGCGCTCGGCAAGCACGGTGACCCACTATTCCCCCGTCTCCGGCCGGACCGTTGAAGGCTTCGACGCCGACGAGCCCTACGGTGCCAACGGCGGCGGCGGCTTTGATTCTTCGCTGCTCAACCGTCCGTGGGTCAGCGTTCATAACTACAAGCACTATGCCTACGACTCGAAGTCCAAGCTGATGGTGTCGGCTCGCGGCTATCTCTACGACCCCGAGCGCATGGACTGGCTGCGTCTCGAGGCGCTGGCGTTGCCCTATCGATTCGAGTGGGGCAGCACCGCGGTGGCTGCGTCGAAACACGGCGTCGTGACCTGGGCACGCAAGAAGAGCGGCGAAGATGCCGGGCTCTGGCTCTTCGACCGCGAGAAAGGCTGGAGCGATCTCGAACCCAAGGAGAAGCTTTTCGTGCCGTACTGCGACTCGCACGGGCTTGTCTACGATTCAAAGCGCGACCGCATGATCTTCAGCGGCGTGGGCGGCGGCTACAACAAGATCAGCAATGGCAACCTGCTGGCCTTCGACTTCAGCACCAAAGCGCTGGAGACATTGTCGCCAGCGAATTCGGAGCTATCGAAGACGGGCTGTGCACGCGAAATGACCTACGTCGAGCATGCGGACTGGGTGCTGATCGGCGACCATCTCCGCCGCGGCGATGTGAAGACCGGCAAGCGCTACACGCGAGTCTACGATTGTGCGAAAAACAAGATGTTCCTGCTCGACGCCGGTCCGGCGCCCGACGGCTACGGCGTTGGCTGGATGTACGACGCTCGACGCAAGCTGGTCTACGCGTTCACGACCAACGGCGATGCCTGGGCGATGCGCGTCGTTCCGGAGAAGGCCCAACTTCTGGAGAAGCCCGACGAATAGAGATTGCGAGCTGCTTTGTAGAAAACCTGATTTTTTCCCTCGTTACCGGGCTCTGCCCGGTCACGCACGGCCGGCGAGGCTCTGCCTCGCGAGCCCTTCCCTGGCTGGACCACCAGCTGGCGGACAGTTCACTGCCGCGAGGCAGAGCCTCGCGGACCGTGCGTGACCGGGCAGAGCCCGGTAACGAGGGCAAGGTTCGCCCCCTCACCCCTATCCCCCGAGTACGGCCGAGTACGGGGGCGAGGGGAGCCCGGTCGTCCCGCACGTCACTTGGCTGGCAGCGGTACTTGTGTCTTGCCGGACAAGTAGGCCATCAGGTCGCGCACTTGCTCCTTCGTCAGGGCATCGAGCTGCCCTTCGGGCATGATCGACTGGGACGATTCCTTGATTGTCTCCACGTCTTCCTTGGCGAGGGTGATCTTCTCGGTGGCCGTCTGCACCACGATTCGGTTGGGCGAGCGTTCCACGACGATGCCCGTGATCACCCGGCCATCCTGGGTGGCCACGATGGACATGTTGTAGTCCTTGGCAATCTGTGAGCTGGGATCGACGATCTTGACCAGGAGGTAGTCCAGCTCGGCCCGGTTGTAACCCGTAAGGTCCGGGCCGATGGTGTTCCCCTCGCCGAACAGCTTGTGACACTGCTGGCACGACTTGCTGAAGAGCAGCCGCCCGTTGCTGGCGTCGGCGCCCTTCATGAAGTTGGGCGTCAGCAAGGCTTTGAATTTCACCAGTTGCTTCTGCTTCTCCGGAGCGGTGTCGCGCACTTCGCCCCAGACTTGACGCAGCCGCTCGCTGACCTGCTTGTCGCCCAGCGCATACAGCTGGCGGGCAACATAAGCGGACACGTCGGAGCGGGGCACGACCTTCTTTTCCACGGCCTGGAGCAGTTCGAGCGCATACTCTTTGCGCGAGGCCAGCGTGGCGACGGCGTCCTGCTTCTCTTCGGTCGTCAGATCCGCGTAGACGGCGAGCACGCGCCGGGGCGTGGCGTCGTGGGCGGACGAGGCCAGGCCGCGCAGCGCGAGTCGACGCATGCCCTTGTCGGCAAGCAGGTCGTGCAAGGCGGGTGCCAGGTCGGCTGGACGTCGGTCGATCAATGCCTCCAGGGCGGCCAGGCGCTCCGTCAGCGGCGCGGACGAGTTGCCCGCGGTCTTGCGGAGATCGACCAGCGCCTGCGGATCGCCAAAACCGAGCGCCAGAATGACCCCGTGTTCTCGGACCAAAGCGTTTTCGCTCCGGGCCAGTCGTGCGTAGACGGCCGGCCATCCGGCCGGCATCTTGATGTTCTTGCGGCCGCGCAACCCCTCCCGTGCTCCCTTCAGCAGATCGAGTTGAACCGTCTCATTCGCCGCAGCCAGCGTGGCGACCAGCGCTCCCAGGTCGGCCTTTTCCCCCCGGGCGCCCGCGTCATCGACCACGCGTCGGCCCGCGAACTGTCGGACCAACGGAATCTTTGCAGTTGCCGCCATTTGCAGCGCTCGTGCCGGGTCGGACGGGATGAGCGGCTCGATGCCGTACCAGTTCATCAAGGGCAAGTTGGCGTCCCCGGCATCGTCGGCGTGACTGAGCAGTCCTTCGGCAATTCCCCAGCGCGCTTGAACGGGCAGCCGCTGCAGGGCCGCAGCCAGGTAGAGCCGAACGACCGGCGACGGATCGTCCTTTGCCAGTTCGCGGAACTTGGCCAGGGCGGCGTCAGCGGGTGTGGCGCCTTCGCAGAGGAGTTGGATCGACCAGGCACGCACGTGTTCGTTGCGATCATCGAGCAGGGCGCGGAGTTGTGTCGCGTGGAGTCCGCCAGTGACGTGCAAGGCCCAGAGCGCACGTAGCCGTTGCGGTGCGTCGAGCTGTTGCGATTCCAGCATCTTTTGCAGGGTCAAATGCACGGTCTGGCCCTTCCAGCCCGGCTTTGCTGCACGCTCCTGGAGCAGCCGGCGGGCATGGCGGACGTGCCAGTCGTTCTTGTGCAGATGGAGCTTGACCAGTTCGTCATCGCTCAGGCGGGTTAGATCGACTTGCGTCTTCCGCGGTTCGCCATGGGAAAGCTTGTAGATCCGGCCCGAAGTCATGTCGGGTTTGTAGGTGTGACACTCCCCGGTGTCCGACCAGTCGGATACGTAGACGCTGCCGTCGGGACCGGTGCGCAGGGTGACGCCCATGAACCAGGGATCGCCCGCGATCATGAAGTCCTTGCCGTGGCTTGCGGTGTAGCCGGACCCCTTGCGGCGGAGCAAATCGTGATTGATCCGGCGGCCGTGGACGTTGCACAGAAAGACCGTGTTGCGAAAGTCCGCGGGAAAGCCGTCGCCCAGGTAGATGAGCGTGCCGCAGTGGGCATGGCCGCCGCCGAGAGCGAGGGTTTCCGTGGTCTCGCCGCGCATCTCGCCGGGTTTGCCGCCAGCGTAGTGCAGGTGGTCGGCACAAGTCGGCAGCCGTTCATAGGCATGGAGGCTCGATGTGCGGTTGCGCCACGGCTCGTAGTGGCCGCCCTGGATCATGTGGAACAGATGCGGATTGACGCAGTTGGAGACGAAGCACTGACCGTAGTCGTCGAAGTCGACACCCCACGGATTGGTGGTGCCGTCGGCGAAGTTTTCGAAGACGCGACGCGTGGGATGGATGCGAACGACACCGCCGTCGCAATGAATGCGCTGGTCCGCCGGTGTGCCGGGCCGGCCGACGTCCGACGGGCTGGTCCGGCCGTGCCCCGCGTAGAGCCAACCGTCCGGTCCCCAGGTGAAACCGTTGGCCAGGTTGTGCCGGCTCTCCTTGTAGCCGAAGCCGTCGAACACCACTTCGGGCTCGCCGCTGGGCTTGTCGTCGCCCTCCCGACAGGGAATGAAGTAGAGCTTGGGCGGCGACATCACCCAGACGCCGCCGTGGCCGACTTCGATGCCAGTGATGTAGTTGAAGCCTTCGTAGAAGACCTTGCGCGTGACGGCGCGGCCATCGCTCTCCTTGTCTTCGAGGATGACGATGCGGTCCTTGCCGGTCGCCTGCCAGGTGCCGTAGTTGAGCGCCTCGGCAACAAACACTCGGCCCCTGGCGTCGAAGCAGAACGAGACGGGCTGCACGACGTTGGGCTCGGCCGCGAAGAGGCTGGCACGGAATCCCTCGGGCAGCACCATCGCCTTGACGGCCTTGTCGGCCGGGAACGGCCCTGGCGTCTTATCTGCTGCAAGGATCATGGCAGGAAGGCCGACCGCCAGGACGAGCACCCATTTCCTCATTGGACAACGCTCCCGACACCGGGTTGAAGAGATCGCGCGGAATGTCTGGCCTATGTTACCGGTCGATGCAGGGAATGTTGACGAAGAATTGGGATTTCGCAAGTCAAGGCGAGCGTCGCGGCGGCCCCCCCACGGGGGCCGCGGCGTCATCACGTAGGGCGAACGCCACGACGCGCGCCTCAGGGATTGCTGCGGGGTCGCCGCGCCAGCCGTTCCAGCGCAGCCTTCGCTTCCTTCGCTAGCGGCGCATGCCCGGTTTCTTTCGCGACGACTGCGATCGCCTCGCGTGCGTCGGGCGTGCCGATCAGCTCAAGCACCTCAAGAGTACGGACGACGCGGAGCCAGTCGGGCGAGGGAAGGGAACGTGTCATCTTCAGGTCGTCGAGCAAGCGTTCCACGCGGCGGGTGACCTCCAGCGACGGTTTGCCGTTGAGCACATCGTACAACGCATGCTTGACTGGCCCGGACATGGTGCGCAGTTCCTTGTTGGCTGCTTCGCGCTCGGCGAAATCGTTGCTGTCGAGGTCCGCCACCAGCTTGGCGATGCGGCGGGAAACGTCATCGCTCGGGGTAAATGTTCGCAGTCGATGCAACAGCACGGGCACGCTGCGCTCACCGTCGTTGGCCAGGGCCGTGATAACGCGCTGGGCCGCGACAGCGTCTTCGGTCATCAAATCCTTCCCGAGCTCCTCCGGCACGCCGGCCGGCTGAGGGTCGAGCGTCCGGGTCAGGTCCCAGATCAGGACGGTGGCGTCTTCCCCTCCGCCTGCCAGTCGTCGGCCGTCCAGGGAGAAGGCCAGACTGAGAAGGTTGCGGTCTGGTCCCTCGAATTCGCGACGCAGCTTCCCCGTCGCGACTTCCCACACGCGCACTGTGCGGCCGCGGATGGTGGCAAGTGTCCGTCCGTCCGCCGAGAACGTGGGATGCAGTTCGGTCTCGGGCAGGGTGAATGGTCCCAGTTCGGCGCCATTGGTCATGTCGGTCAGGTGGAGATGACTGCGATGATCGCGCCACACCAGGAGCCGGCTATCCGGCGAGAAGTTGAGACCGCGCACGGACGCGTGGTGCAGACGACGATTGTCGATGCCCTGGTTGAACGGGCCGCCAAGAAACAGTCCGGGTAAGTCTGGCGGATCGCCGATGACGCGCAGAGGTTTGCCCGTGACTGCATCCCAGACGCGCAGTGGAGCACCGGCAAGGGTGAATCCAGGAACCTGATACACGTCCACGGTGACCAGGAGCTTGCCGTCGGGTGAAAACAAAGCCGTTGCAAGCTGCTCATCGCCCACGGAGTTGCGGACCTTGTCCGGGAGGTCGGCGCGACGGCGGACCTGGCCGGTGAAGGCGTCGCGATGCTGAACCTGGATCTTGTCACCGGGGAACGCCAGGCCAACCACGCTGCCATCGCTGTGGAACTGAAACGGGCGCTGAAGGGCCAGGTGCTCGCCGCCGGGCACCTCCTTTCCCGTGGCCATATCCCACAAGCTCAGGTGGTGCGATCGCGAAGTCGTGGCGAGTACTTTACCGTCCGGCGAGAACGCAACGATGCGATTCTGACTGGCCCGTTCCAGCTGTCGAATCGGCTTGCCGGTTGCAGCGTCCCATAGGAACAGCGAATCGTAACTGCCGGAAGCGACCGTCTTGCCGTCCGCCGAGAAGGCGACGGAGACGACGCCGGAAAGATGGCCGAATGCCTCGGCGTCGATGCGCTCGTTGTTGCCCCAGAAGCGAATGGTGTTTTGACAGACCACCGCCATCTGCTTGCCGTCCGGCGCGAACACCGCGCTGCCGACGCGTCCCTCCGGATCGGTGAAACGGAACTTGCGATCGCCGCTCTCCACGTCCCACAGGTAGACCGCTTCCTGCGTGCGCGAGGCAAGCAGCTTGCCATCCGGGGTGAAGCCGGCGAACGGCCCGTGGTCGGGGAAATCGTGCAGCTGCTTGCCGGTCTTGAGATCGCGCATGCGAAATCCCGTCGCGCTTTGCTCGATGACGCTGTCGCCGTCCGGAGTCAACGCGGCGGGGCGGCCCTTGGCCTTGTAGGCCCGACGCCGCGCCGCATCTTCCTTGCCGGTGGCTGCGTCCCAGTAGCGCACGCCATTACGGCGCGACAGTGCCGCGAGTGTCTTGCCATCGCTCGTAAACGTGAACACATCGACGGTGGCCGGGTCGAGATCGAAGCGGCAGACTTCCTTGCCGGCCTTCAGCTCCCGGACCGAGACGCCGGGCTCGATATCGTCATCGTTTGGCTGGGTCAATGCGGCAACGTGCTTGCCGTCCGGTGAAAAGACGACATTGGAAAGCCGCACGTCGCCGAACCACGCGATTCGCTGTTCGGTTTCGAGGTCCCACAGATCGCTGATGAAGCGAGCGTTGGCAGACGATTCGCGCGTGAGCAGGATTTTACCATCGAGAGAAATGGCGACCGGCTGCCCTTGGATATTCGCCTTGAAATGGCGGAGCATCTTCAGCGACGGTACTTCCCATAACGCAAGCACACCCTGCGCCGTTCGTCCGAGGAGGCGCTTGCCGTCGGGGGTGAAGACCGTGACCGTTTCCCGATCGAATCGTGGCGGCGGCGCCGGACCGAGCCGCACAACAACGCCCGGCGGCAACACCTCACGCGCGGGTACCGGCTTTTCGGGCGGTTCCGCCGACGCCACGGCGACGAGAAGCAGGCTGCCCAGGGCGGCGCACCAGCACGAGCGTGCGTAGGACATGGACCACTCTCCTTGCTTTTGAGCCTCCCCTTTGTCGATGCTACCGTCAAGCACTGGCTGCGAAATGTAACAAGGTCGTAACAAACCGTTGGCGCCCGCGCGGTCACACCGCCACAAGCTTGCCCGACTTGACCGATTCACACTCCTTGTAACAGAGCACCAGCGCGTCCCGCGCGAGCTTGCCGCTCAGCAGGTCCGGCTCCTTGCCGGCGACCACGCCATCCACGGCCGTCTGGATCTCGGTCGTGAAGGCGTTGACCGGATCGGCACCGCCTTCCAGCGGCGGCTGCTCCGATTTGCCATCCGCGGTGAGGACCGTGAGTGGCGTGGCACCCAGGCGGTACAGCAACGTCGCCCGTTCGAGAAAGATCTCGAAGGCATGAATGAACGGCCGACCGCTTTGCGCCAGCGCCCCGCTGGAGCACGTCACCGGCGGACCGCCCGGACCATACAGGTATTGCGTCGTCAAGTGAACCACGGTGTCCTTCTCGACGACGCCCGTGGAGAAGACGTGTCCCGGCACGCCGCAGACCAGGCCGATGAAGTGGGTGTCGTGGATGTGCAAATCGACGGCGGGGCCGCCGGTCTTGCTGGCGTCGCCAATCTCGGACGACCAGTCGGGCTTTGAGATGATCCGCTCGAAATGGGCGGCCTGGAGCTTGCCGAACTTGCCGCTACGGATCGCGTTGGCGGCAAAGGCGAACTCCGGAACGAACGGCAACACGTGCGCCACCATCAGCAGCTTGCCCGCCTGCTTGGCCGCCTGCACCATGGCGTCGGCATCGGCGGGATCCAGGCTGATGGCCTTCTCGACCAGCACGTGCTTGCCGGCCTTAAGCGCCCGGATGGCGGTTTCGGGATGCTGCTGGGTGGGGTTGCAGACGTCCACCAGGTCGATGTCCGGGTCGGCAAGGAGCTGGTCAAGCGTCTCGTGGGCCTTCACACCGGCAAGGTCGACCTGGGCGCCCGGCGGTCCGAAGTTCCCACGGATGCCTCGCCAATCGCCGGCCCGTTTCTTGGCGTCTCGACTGCAAATCGCCGCGATCCGCCCGCCTCTGAGCTTTTGCGCTCCCAGCCAGTGAATCCAGCCCATGAAGCCAATGCCGACGAGCCCGATGCGCACCATCGTGGAGACTCCTTGTTGCCCAGAACGAACTTATGCCGAGTTTATGTCTGGAATTCGACGCCGGAGCCCATGCTTCCGGCTCGGGCAGTCCCATCTCTACCACGAGAATTTCCCGCGGACAGGAAAAATCTTGGCAGAACTCGTAGTCCGTTGGTCATTACCTGCAAGGAACGTAAGGGGCGTCTTCGCAGGCACCTCCAATAGTCCTCAAGTACCGTCGCAATCGAGGATTCGCTCATGTCCGGCATTCGCCGCTGTCCGGATACCGACGCCCTGCGTCACTTCGCGCTGGAATCTCTGCCCGAAGTGGCCCGGTTCCGCGTGGAAGGCCATCTGAGCAAATGCGAGCACTGCACGCAGGTCGTTGCGGATTTGAAACAGGCACTGGGTTGTCCCGCCCCCGCGAGGGATGCCAGCACGGGCGGTGTTTTCCGGGCGATCGGTCCAGCCCACACCCCACCGCCCGCGCACCTTTCGTCGCCGCCTTCGACCGCGGAACTCAAGCCATTGCCCACGCTGTCCATTGTCCTTCCCTACCTGGCGCCTCCGCAGCTGCCGGACGAGCTGGGGAGACTGGGCACCTATCGGGTGCTCAAGGTCCTCGGCGAAGGCGGCATGGGAATCGTTTTTCAGGCTCAGGACACCAAACTACAGCGCGTAGTGGCGCTCAAGGCAATGAAGCCCGATCGCAACAATGACGCCGCTCGTCGGCGCTTTCTCTCTGAAGCAAGCACGGCCGCGGCGATCCAGCACAACCACATCGTCCCCATCTTCCAGGTCGATGAGGATCGTGGCGTGCCGTTCCTGACGATGCCGTTGCTTCAGGGCGAATCGCTGGACGCTCGGCTGATGCGTCAGCGCCGTCTGCCGATCGACACTCTGCTCCGCATCGGTCGTGAAGTGGCCGAAGCGTTGACTGCGGCACATGCTCACGGAGTGGTTCATCGCGACATCAAGCCGGCCAACATCTGGCTGGAGCGCGTTCAGAACGCGAGGCACGATTGGGTCCGCTTGCTCGATTTCGGGCTGGCGCGGGTGGTGCGCGATAGTGGACAGAACCTGACGCAGACAGGGACCGTGGTCGGCACGCCGGGCTACATGGCCCCAGAGCAAGCGCGTGGCCTGCCGCTAGACGGACGCAGCGACCTGTTCAGCCTCGGCTGTATCCTCTACCAGATGGTCACCGGCCGCGAGCCCTTCGCACGCGGCGAAGTGATGGCAACGCTGCTGGCACTGGCCACCGAGGAGCCGGTGCCGTTGCTTTCCCTGGCGCCGCAGACACCCCTGGAACTGGACGTGCTGATCGCACGCCTGCTGGCCAAGGATCCCGATGGCCGTCCGGGCTCCGCCCAGGATGTGGTCGACGCGCTAACGGCAATCGAACAACGCGAGTGCGCGCCCGCGTTAACCAACACGCCGATGCCGACCGTTCCACGAGACATTCACCGTCAGATTGCGGAGGACAAGCAGGAGGCCCAGGCACGCCTTGCGGAGTTTGGCTTGGTCCCTGTCGAAAGCACCGAAGGCATTGCCGCGGTACCGCCTCCGCCGCCACCGAAGGTGAGCAATCCCGGAACTTGCCCACGGTGCGGCAACCAAATGAGCGGGTCGGAACGCATGTGGTGCTTGACGTGCGGCTACATCCCCAGCGAGCCGACGGAGAACAAGCCGGATGGGCCGGAGCCGATGACCTGGCGCTGGATCTACGTCCTTGCTGCTGGCGTGGCAGTTCTTGTTGTTGCCGCCCTGATCGCCAGCTACTTCCTGCCGCCGACTGGTCCGGTCCGCGCCTGGTTGGGCACTGGCGCCGCGATTCTAGGGGTCGTGGTTCTGCTGGCGGCCCACGTGTGGCTCTTCTTCATTGCGCTGCCCCATCGCGACGACCACGCGATCTTCAACTACATCGACCCCACTCGCCTTTGGAGATACGTCGGCGAAAACTTGCGCGAGACCACGCGGCAGGTGCAGATCGCGTCGTGGGGGTTGACGCTGCTGCTCTCAGGTTGCTTCGTCATCGGCGGTCTGACCTACTGGTTGCCGACCAAGCCCCGCAAGCGTCCGAAGCCGCCAGCCACGATTGACGAGGTCGTCGGCGGTCTGGTCGCCGTCAGCAAGCATTACGATCACTCCGATCCCTCCGACCTCATCGGCGAACGCGAGGAGGGCGCCGGCTCCGTGCCCCCGGAGGTAGAGGAGGATCCGCCGACCTACTTCATGGAATGCGCTGTCATCGGCTATGTGCCGGGCGAGAAGCGCGGGACCATTCGCGCCCTGGTGCTGGCGGGGCCGCCGGATGGGGAGATGCGCTACGTGGGCACCATCTCCAGCGGCATGGACCTTCCCAAGAACAAGGAACAACTGCCGGCACTGGGCAAGCTAGTGCGCCCCGAACCGGTTGTCGCCGGGCTGACGGTCAAAGCGATCTGGGTGGAGCCGAAGCTGGTCTTTGACGTCGAGTACCAGGAAAGGGACCCCGATGGCCTCCTGGTCGGCGCCAGTCTCCGCGAACTTGGGACGCCAAGGCCCGAACGCACCGGCGGACGACGACCCGTGGTAACCGGAAGTCCCGCGAGGCCAAAGGTCGAGCTGCCGGGCATTGAAGCATCCCTGGGTGGAGCTCTTGGTCCCAAATGAACGCGACGAAATCCTGCATCCTTCGCATACGGAGTCCTCGGGATGAGAGCGTGTTTGGCGATCTTGACGACGATCTTCCTCCTGTCCCCGGCAGTGGCACGGGAGGAAGAGTTCTGGCGAACCTACAACGACAGCGGTTGGGCCGCCTACAAGCAGGGCAAGCTCGCGGATGCCCGCAAGCTCTTCCAGGCTGCTCTCAAGGAGGCTGAAAGTGACACGGACTCGCGTCGGGGATTCACGCTGACCAGCCTGGCACTCGTGGCTTACCGGGAAGGGAAGTCCGAGGAAGTGGGACCGTATTGCCAGAAGGCACTTCAGATCTTCGCCAAGAGCCCCGCGGATTCGTTTGCCGCGCGCGGCTACAACACGCTGGGACTGCTGTATCAGGATCAGCAGCGGTACGCCGATGCCGAAAAGCTCTACAAGGCGGCCCTGGCGATCGAGGAAGCGACGCAGGCCAAGGAGAGCCTTGCCCGGTCGCAGGTGCTGATGAATCTGGGCCGGCTCTACGTCGTGCAGCGCAAGCTCGAAACCGCCGAGCCGCTCTTGCGTCTTGCCGTCGCCATCCAGCGCAAGGCGCTGGAGAACACGCCCGTGGTGCGTACACAGGCCCTGGACGAACTGGCTGCTTGCTTGCGCGGCCGGGGCGATTTTGCCGAGGCGGAACGCCTGCTCAAGGAGTCCGTGGCCATTCGCCAGACGGCGCAGGGCAAGGAGCACCTCGACCTCGCCCCAACGCTCGCCCAGCTGGCATCGCTGTACGAGGCACGCCGCCGGTTCGCCGATGCGGAAGCGACACTTCGCCAGGTGCTGGCCATCCGCGAGAAGGGGCAGGGGACGGAACATCTGGACGTCGCCACAACCTGCCACAGCCTGGCGCGCGTATGCCACGGCCAGAAGAAGTACAAGGAGGCGGAGGAGCTTGCCAACCGGGCGCTGGCAATTCGGGAGAAGGAACTGGGCAAGGAGCATCGCGTCCTGGCCGCGACCTTGCACCTGCTGGGCAACGTCGCCCGCGACCAGGGCAAGGACACCGCCGAAGCGTCATACCGGCGTGCAATTGCGGTGCTGGAGAAGGCAGGCGGCGGCCAGCAGCCGTCGCTGGCACCGATCCTGGACGATTACGCCGCTTTGCTTCGCAGCCTGAAACGCACAGACGACGCAAATGCGCTTTCCGAGCGCGCCCGCCGCATCCGCGAGATGGCCTCCAAGAGCGAAATCGCGCCTTGAAGGATGGACGGCGATGGCACGCGCCGCGGACCGGAAACGAAAATGCCCTGGTGGGACAGAGGTTCCTTCCCACCAGGGCATTTTCTCTCACGAGCTGCTTTACGCCTTGATGATGTCACGCACCGTCATGCCGCCGGGGATCATCGGCAGCACGTGTTCCTGGTACGGCACCAACACGTCGAGGAGGTACGGTCCCTTGCTGTCGAGCATCTCGGCCAGCGCTCCGTCCAGGTCCTCCTTGCGGCTGACATGGCGGGCGCCGACGCGGAAGCCCTTCGCCATCTTCACGAAGTCGGGATAAGGAGCTTCATCCTGGCCAGCGCCCAGGTAGGTGTGGGCGCGGTTGCCGCCGTGGAAGCGGTCTTCCCACTGCACCACCATGCCCAGGTGCTGATTGTTGAGGAGCAGCACCTTCACGGGCAGCTTTTCGCAGTAAGCGGCGGCCAGTTCCTGCACGTTCATCAGGAAGCTGCCGTCGCCGTCGATGTCCACGACGGTCTTGTTCGGAAACGCTGCCTGAGCGCCAAGCGCTGACGGCAGACCGAAGCCCATCGAGCCCAGGCCGCCGCTGGTGATCCAGTTGCGCGGGCTGTTGAAGTGATAGTACTGCGCCGACCACATCTGATGCTGGCCGACGCCGGTGGTGATGATCGTCTCTTCCAACTTGTTGCGGTCGCGGACGATCTGCCAGAGTCGTTCGATGGCGTACTGCGGCAGGATGGCATCGTCGCGGTCGGCGAACTGTAACGGCTCCGCCTCGCGCCACTCCTCGATCCGCTTGATCCAGTCGGTGTAACGGTTCCCCCGGCTCTTCTCCGCGCCTTCCTGCTCGTCGAGCAGTTGCATCATGTCTTCCAGCGCGACGCGGATGTCGGCATGGATCGGATGATGAGCAACCTTGTTCTTGTTCAGCTCCGATGGGTCGATGTCGATGTGAACAATTCTGCCATGCTTGGCGAATTCGCTCACCTTGCCGGTCACGCGGTCGTCGAAACGCACGCCGAGCGCCAGCAGCAGGTCGGCGTCGTTGACGGCGTAGTTCGCGTACACGGTGCCGTGCATGCCCAGCATCTGCAGGCAGAGAAAGTGATCGCTCGGGAAGCCACCCAGGCCGTGCAGCGTCAGCGCCACCGGGATGCCGAGGCGTTCGGCGAACGCGCGCAACTGCGGTGCCGCGCCGGCTGCGATGATGCCGCCGCCGCCGTAGATGATCGGCCGTTTCGCCTTGCGGATTTCCTCCAGCACGCCGAGCAGTTCTGTCCGCGAAGCCTTCCGGAAGGGGCGGTACCCCGGCAGGTTCATCGGCGGGTCCCAGTTGGCGACCGCGATGCGGTTGAGCTGAATGTCCTTGGGCACATCAACGATCACGGGACCCGGCCGGCCGGTGTTGGCGATGTGGAACGCCTCCTTGATGACGCGCGGCAGGTCTTCCGTGTGCTGCACCAGATAGTGATGCTTGGTGATGGCCCGGCAGACCTCGACGATGGGCGTCTCCTGAAACGCATCGGTGCCGATGACCGGCGTGCCCACTTGCCCGGTGATGGCGACGAGGGGCGTGGAGTCCATCTTGGCGTCGGCGAGGCAGGTGACGAAGTTGGTAGCGCCCGGTCCGCTCGTGGCAACGCAAACGCCGACCTTTCCCGTGGCGCGCGCATAGCCTTCCGCCGCGAAGCCTCCGCCCTGCTCGTGGCGGGGCAGGATGGTGCGCAGCTTGTCGCTGAACTTGGTCAGCGACTGGTGGATCGGCATGCTGGCGCCGCCTGGATAGGCGAAGATCGTATCCACGCCTTGATGGATCAGGCACTGCACCAGGATATCGGCCCCATTCTGCGGGCCAGGACTCGACTCGGCCATTGCGGCGAGACTCCCAAGAGTGAAAAGGATCGGCGAGGTCGCGAATCAATTATTATAGAGGTGACGACGGCGCGGGTTCAATGAAAAGGGGAGCGAAATGGGGCAAGACGGCGACGATCGTGAGTCAGAAGTCCTCGGCTTGTTGCTGACGCACGCTTGCCAGTTCCTCCTCGGTCAGAAAGCGATGCCGACACCGCTCGATTTCGCCCTCCGTGGTGAATATCTCACCCAGTCGCCGGACCCAAGCGCCCAAGGTGGCATCCTTGTAACGGTACAGGTGAAGCGAAAAACACGCCAACAAATGAGCGTGGCGAGCCGCCCATTCCTCGGGCGGCATCTTCAAATCCGATTCCGAGAAGAATTCACGCGCTATCCAGTCTCCATCCTTGTCGAATCGATAGTCAGGACGATCGGCGCCGGTAACAGTCATAAAGGCTCTCCTTTCCACCAATCCGTCTCGGCGCTAGGGGTAGGAAACGTGTACGCGAAGATGCCAGCTGCTGCCGTCTCGAATCGGTTCCCACCGGGTCACAATACCACCGAGGACGCTCACGGTATCTGCCAGTAAGTTGCCGACCCGCGTACCTTGGCCCTCCTGTCCCCGCGCGAGTGATGCAGCGGTCGTCTTCTCCACATTATAAGCTTCAATGATGGCCGGTTGGGCCATTCGCGCTTGTTTCAGACCGTCTGCCAACAGACCTCCGGTCGATCGAGGCGGGAGCATCGCGTTCTTGTGGATCGCGTCAAGGGATACGAGGCTCTGCCCTGGATCGAGAAGGACGCTCGCTCCGCCTCGCCCTCCGGGTGCCGATGGGTCGAAATCAAAGAAATACCTGTTGGGATCGTGGGGGCTTTGTCGAATGGAACAGTTCATTCCGGTGCTGTTCGTGAATGATCCGAACCCTGATCGTAAGGCAGGAAGACCATCGCCCGCTGGTACTTGTCACCTCACCGCTTCATCCGCTATGTCTCCCACCGTGGCGTCGGCCCATTCGAGCGCTGCAGCCTGCCGCGCTTCGTCACGCGCCATTTGCTCGTAGGCGACGTCCAGATCCTTGCCGACTACGTAGGGCCGGACGAGCGCCTCAATGAACTGGCTGATCAGCCGCCGCCCAACAACCGTGTGCAGCCCAGCATAGACCCGTTCGTCGATCGTGATTGTCAGTTTCTTCTGCATGAGGGTCTGCGGCGTGATACGTGTGACTACACGTATTTTGGTGGCTGTGGAACGAGAAAGCAAGCAACAGCCATTTCTGGTCTTCCCCTGTCGGATCTGGCCGCCGCTTGCGGATATCCCTTGTGGCCGGACAACGCGTGCCGCTCGCTTGCGACATTCCGTACGCAGCGCTATAATCGGGCCTCCCTTTCCAAGATTCTCGACGGGATGCCCGGAATGTCGTCGCCTGGATCGGTCAGTCACTGGATCGGCGAGCTCAAGGCGGGCGAGGCGGACGCGGCCCAGAGGATCTGGGAACGCTACTTTCGTCGGCTCGTCGGACTGGCCCGCAGCAAGCTCGGCGACTTGCCTTGCCGGGCTTCCGATGAAGAAGACGTCGCTCTCAGCGCCTTCGACAGTTTCTGCCGGCAGGCCAGCACGGGGCGCTTTCCGCAACTGTTCGACCGCGACAACCTCTGGCGCTTGCTCGTCGTCATCACGAAGCGGAAGGCATACGACCTCGCACAGCTCGAGCGGCGACAAAAGCGCGGGCAGGGCCAGGTGCTCGACGAAGCGGCCCTGGACCGTGCCTTTCCGGACGCCCGCACCGTTCGCGGGCTGGAACAGATGCTGGCCCAGGAGCCAACGCCGGATTTCGCGGCCCAGTTTGCCGAGGAATACCAGCGGCTGCTTGCCGAGCTGGAGACCGAAGAGTTGCGCACGATTGCGTTATGGAAGATGGAAGGCCACACCAACGCCGAGATTGCCGACAAGTGGGGCTGCACGTCCCGGACGATCGAACGGAAGCTGTGGGTGATTCGCAACCTCTGGGCCAAGGAGCCCGAGCCATGAACGCGGCCTCTCCCCTGGACAACTCGCTGCCACCCCCGCTGGCGCTCTGGATCGATCAGGCGTGCGATCGTTTCGAGAAAGCGCTGCGCCAGGGCCAGCGACCGCAGATCGAGCAGTTCATCGCGGACGCTCCCGAGGACGCCCGCGCCATGCTCATTCACGAACTCGTGGCCGTCGAGTTGGCGTGGGGCAAGGGCACATCGCTGCAGGATTATCGGCAACGGTTTCCGAAGCACGCCGCCTTGCTGACCGGACTGTTTACCGGCAATCCGGCGCCGAAAGTGTCGGCACTGGTGCCGTCGGCCCGCGTTCACCGGACGGACGCACCGGTGGCGCCCGCAGCGCCAATTGCTCAGCCGGTTCCCAACCTGCGTCACCCGTCGCCGCTGCGCAAGTGGCTTGTGTTTGCCGCCATCGCCGGAACATTGCTTCTCTTTGGCGCGCTGGCCGTTGCCCTCGTCTCCTGGGGCGGCGCGCGGCCGAAGCCGTTGCCGGCGAACGAGCTGGCAGGCAAGCGATTCACCAACGGGCTGGGAATGGAGTTCGCGTTGATCCCGGGCGGGAAGTTCACGATGGGCTCGCCGATCACCGAGCGAGACCGCAACCCCACCGAAGGGCCCGAGCACGAAGTGGCGCTGACCCAACCGTACTTCCTTGGTGTTCACGAGGTCACGGTCGCTCAGTTTCGCGCGTTCATTGAAAAGAGCAGCTATCGCAGCGAAGCAGAGACGGGCGGTCGTGGGGCATTCGCTTACGATGGAGCGACGAAGACCTTCGAAATGAATCCCGCCCGAACCTGGCGCAGTCCTGGCTGGGCGCAGGGCGACCGCGACCCGGTCGTGTGCGTGAGCTGGAACGATGCGCGTGCATTTTGCGAGTGGCTCAGCCAGCAGGAAAAGCGGACTTATCGATTGCCGACCGAAGCCGAATGGGAATGCGCCTGTCGCGCGGGTACGACGACGCCGTTCAGTATCGGCCCGTCGCTTTCATCCTTCCAGGCCAATTTCAATGGCGAACGGCCCTATGGCGATGGCGCCCGCAGCCCCTACCGGCAGCGGCCAGTCGCGATCGGCACATTCGCTGCCAATCCATATGGACTTCACGACATGCACGGCAATGTGACGGAATGGTGCGCCGACTGGCACGATATCTATGCCGCGGAGCCACAGACCAACCCGACAGGGCCCTCGGTGGGACAGGACCGAGTCTATCGCGGCGGCTCGTGGTTCGATCACGGCAACCTGTGCCGCAGTGCCATACGCGGCAAAAATCGACCCGACACCGCCCTGACCGTCGTCGGCTTTCGTGTCGTCTGCATGCCGTGAGGGAATCGGCGTTATTCACGGAACCTGGTCCGCCGGCAGCACTTCGCCGCCGTTCCAGGTCGCCAGGGCCTTCCACACTTTCAAATCAATCTTCTTTTTCAGGACGCGGACGCTGCCATCGCAGAAACCGAGGACGACCGTGCCGTCGGTGCTGCGCAACGACGACAACCCGCCTAGGCCAGCGATGTTGACGTCGGGTTCCGGAGCGTTGGGCACGCGCGTGGCGGTGTACGTCGATTGCAAGAAGCGGCCGTCCAGCCAGCTGCTGCCGCGGTCGCCGGCCACATTCTTGCCGTCTTTCCAATCCTGGGCGCCCAGGTTGTCGTTCAGGTTCTTCGCGTAGTCCTTGTCCAGCGCGACGTGTTGCCGTTTCACGTCGGCAGCCTTGTTGCCGCCGTCGCCTTTCAGGCTCTCCCCAATCATCAGCGTGTTGCTGGCGCCGTCGGCATTGCTGATGGCGCCCAGCGTCAGCTTGGAATCCTGGCAGGCGACGCCGTCGTTGTCCTTAAGCAGCGGCTTGGAGCCGGCGCAGAGGAAATAGTTGGTCGGACCGACGTTTTCGCGCACGGTTTTGACCAGGTCGAGCGGGCTGACGAAGGTCTTGATGGTGATCTTGCGGACTTCATCGTTGGACTTGTCGTCCACGGGCTTCTTGAAGTTGATCTTGTTGTAGACGTTTTGCTGCTCCAGGTAGGGGAGCAGGTGCGCCAGTCCGGAGAAGTTGTTCTGATCGTTGCCGCTGGGCAGGCGATTGCTGGCGTCGTGATAGGAGTGGGCGGCCAGGCAAATCTGCTTCACGTTGTTGATGGACGTGTTTCGTCCGCCGACCAACTGCGCATGCACCAGCGCCGGCATGAGGAACCCGGCGCCCAAGCCCAGGAGGACACAGACGATGAGCAGATCGGCGCGTGTGAATGCAGAACGCATGGTGTTGTCTCCTGTGAATGTCGGTTGGGCGTCGACTCAAGACTGCCCAACGCGGCCCGGCGACCGCGTTGGGGCGGCAGACCTCCCGGTCTGCCGTAGCTTGCCGGCAGACCGGGAGGTCTGCCGCCACGAAGTAATGATAAAACGGCTCGGCTCACGGAGGCGTCGACGTGTCCTGGCTCTGATAGTCGGTGATCCCTTTCCAGACCTTCATTTCGATCTTCTTGGTGGCAGTCGAGACGTGGCCATCGCAGTAGAGCAAACGGATCCTCCCGTCCAGGCTGCGCAGCGCCGAGAGGCCTCCCAGGCCTTCGCAATTGACATCCGGCTCCGCGGCGTTCGGCAGCCGTGTGCCGGTGAAGGTCGTCTGCAAGAACCGGCCGTCCATCCAGCTGGCGCCGCGGTCGCCGACGATGTTCTTGCCGTCCTTCCAGTCCTGCACGCCGGCTTCTTCCTTGATGTCCTTGAGCGCTTCCTTCTTCAGTCCGACGTGCTGTCGTTTCACATCAACCGCCTTGGTACCGTTATCGCCCTTGAGCGTCTCGCCGGCCAGGATCACATTGGACGTGCCCCGTCCGTTGGTGATGTTGCCGAGGCTTACCGGCGCGTCGTGACTGATGGGGCCATTGTTCCCCTTCAACATGGGCTTCGAACCGGCGCAGAAGAGGTAATTCGTCGCGCCAAGATCGTCCTTGACCGTCGCCACCGGGTCAACCGGGCTCAGATAGATCTTGACTTGCACTTTGCGGGCCTTGTCATTGGCCTTGTCGTCCAATGGCTTGGTGAAGTCAATGTCGTTGTACACGTTCTGCAGCTCGATGAACGGCAGCAGGGTGGCGAGCGCCGAGTAGTTGTTCTTGTCGCTTCCCATCGGGAAGTTGCTGTTGTTCGCGTCCGCATAGGTGTGACAGGCCAGGCCGATCTGCTTGAGGTTGTTGATCGACTGGATCTCCGTGGCCCGCATGCGCGCCTGGAAGATTGCCGGCAGCAGCATGGCGAACAGGAGCAGCATCAGGGCCAGGATCACCACGAGGTAGGACATGGTGAAACCGGATCGACGGATCCTTTTCATCAGCAGTCTCCTTCGCACCATAGAATTGAACCCGCCGGCGAGCGTCGGTGCGTAAGCCCGACGTGGGCTGTGACACCAAACACGTCGGGG
>JAIEMG010000209.1 GCA_019752375.1 Gemmataceae bacterium
AACATCCAACGCTGTGGAGCGGGGCAATCGTCGTCACCGCAAGATGCAGAAAGCGGTTTATCGCGTTCGCACTCAGGATCACATCCACGACCGGATCGCCATGGACATGATCCGTGACTCGCAGAAGGATGGCAGACGGAAAACCATCAAAGCCCTCCACAAGGCGAGGGCAAGTTGAAAATGCCTCTTTTGATGCTAAAGTCTCGCAAAATCAGAAGTTTTTACGGTTTCCACGTCGCTGGGAAGAGAATCTGCGGCGCGCGGATTGCGGAGAGAGGAGAAAACTTGCATAATCAGCCTCTGGTCGCGTCCGCTTCGGACGGCGTGCGCATCCAGGGAAGAGGGATGGCTTGTGTCGGTGCCGCCCAGAGCGACTTTTTCGGACGACGTTCCAGGCTGGATCGAGGCCGCCCGCCAAGGCTCGGCGGAGGCGTTGGGCCGACTCCTGGAGATGTGCCGCAACTACCTCCTGATGGTGGCCAACACCACGCTGGAAGCGGAGTTGCAGTCGAAGGCCAGCCCGTCGGACCTGGTGCAGGAAACCTTCCTCCAGGCGCAGCAGAACTTCACGCAGTTTCGCGGCAGCACCGAAGCCGAACTCCTTGGGTGGCTGCGGCGCATCCTGCTCAACAACGCCGCCAACCTGTCCCGGCGCTTCCAGGATACCGCCAAGCGTCAGCTGGCCCGCGAAGTCAACGCCAGCGAATTGGCGCAGCGGACTCTGGACGCCGAACTGCCCGCGGATTCGCCCCTCCCGATCGATCGGCTCGCGGCACTGGAAAGGGATGAGGAGCTCCGCCGTTCGCTTGAGCGCTTGCCGGAGGCGTATCGTCAGGTCATCGTCTGGCGAAACTTCGAGCATTTGCCGTTCGATGAGATCGGCCAGCGCCTGAATCGCTCGGGGGAAGCGGCACGCAAGCTATGGACCCGCGCGCTGGATGAACTGGGAGAGTTGCTGGAGCCGCCCAATGCCGATTCTGGATGACTCACCGCTGGGGGACCAGGCCGACGCCTATCTGGCCGAATACCACGAGGCACTGGTGGCGGGCGTGGCCCCCGTTGAGGAACCGACTCCGTTTCCGCCCACCGTGCAGGCCAAGCTGGAACGGGCCCAGCGTTGCCTTCGTCGGCTGGAACAAGTGCGCGGCCTGTCGAAGGCACCCGCGCCGCCTGCAGCGGCGGGCCAGGTCGGTCGATTCCGGCTGATCCGTGAGCTGGGGCGCGGCGGCTACGGCATCGTCTTCCTGGCGCGGGATCCGCTCCTGCGACGCGACGTGGCCCTGAAGGTGCCTCGCGCGGAAGCCTTACTCTCGCCGGACCTCCGGCAGCGCTTTCTTCGTGAAGCACAGACCGCCGCGGCACTGGCGCATCCGGCCATCGTCCCCATTCATGAAGCCGGCGAGGTCGGACAGGTTTGTTACATCGCCTACGCCTACTGCGCCGGCCCGACGCTGGCCGCCTGGCTCCGCGGGCAAACCAAGCCGGTGCCTTCGCGCACGGCCGCGTCACTCGTGGCGGACCTCGCCGATGCCATGCAGCATGCCCACGATCGAGGCGTGCTGCACCGCGATCTCAAGCCGAGCAATATCCTGCTCTCGAGACCAGAGCGGAAAGACCAGAGCCAAGAGCCAAACTCCCATGCCACGCTGTTGAATGCACGGCCCTCGACACTCGGCTCTTCGCTCTTGTCTCCGCAGATCACCGACTTCGGCCTGGCCAAGCTCGTGGAAGGGCAGGAACCGAACACTCGAAGCGGAGCGATCGTCGGGACGCCCGCCTACATGGCGCCGGAACAGGCCGAGGGTCGTCTTGGCCAGGTCGGCCCCGCCGCGGACGTGTACGCGCTGGGCACGATCCTTTACGAGATGCTGACCGGAGGGCCGCCGTTTCAGGCGGCTTCCCCGTGGGAAACCCTGAATCAGGTCATTCACGAAGAACCGGTGCCCCCACGGCGGCTTCAACCCAGGATTCCCCGCGATCTCGAGACCGTCTGCCTGACGTGCCTCCGCAAGGAGCCGACCCGGCGTTACGCGACTGCGGCGACACTGGCCGAAGACCTGCGCCGATTCATCCGCGGCGAACCCGTCCGGGCGCGTCCGGTTTCGACTCCGGAGCGCGCGGCCCGCTGGGCACGCCGCCATCCTGCCTGGGCCATGTTGCTGCTGACGTTGATAACCGCTGCTGTCGTGGTCCCGCTCGGACTCTTCTGGCATACGGTCGAACTTCAGCACGCCTTTGACGAAGCCGAGGTGGAGCGCAGCCGTGCCCAGATGAACGAGGCAACTGCGCTTCAGGCGCATTATGCCTCGGACATGCATCTCGCCCAGCAATTGCTCCGAGCGGGCGACGTCTTCCAGATGCCGAGCCTCCTGGACCGCCATGTTCCTGCATCGCCCGCGGACATGGACCGTCGTGGCTTCGAGTGGTGGTATCTCGACCAATTTCGTCCCGTGTCACGGGCCCCGTTTGCAGCTTCCCAGGATGACACGTTCTTCATCGCCTACGGCGCCGATGCCGACACCCTTGTCACGGCCTCGCGCAGCGACCGCGAGCAATCGGTAGCCGTTTGGGACCTGCGCTTGGGCCGACCCCGCCTCCGGGCGAAGCTCTTTCGTCCAGGACGCCTTGGCGTCTGGGTTGCCGTGACGCCCGACGGCCGAACGCTGGCTGCGATCACCGGCGAACGGACTGTCAGCCTGTGGGACGTCGCGACAGGAAAGGAACGCGGCCGACTGGACCACTCCGGTGGCGTGTGGGCCATCGACTTTTCGGCGGACGGCCGCACACTGGCGATGACCGGTGCGGGGCCGATCGCGCTCTGGGACTGGGCGGCCGGCAAACAGACGCGTGTCGTTGCGGGGACTGGAAATCGGTCGGAGGCACTGGTCCTGTGCCCCGATGGCGAAACCGCGATGACCCGGCCTTTGTTCGCTGCTGGGCTTCCGCTGCTGGATCTGACGACCGGCAGTTCCCGACCGCCCCTTGCGGACGGCCATCGAAGCGTCAGCTCGCTTGCGCGCACGCCGGGAGGTACGCTGCTGACGTTCCTCCAGGATCACAAGCAGCTGGTGGGGCACACTTCCGCGACACGTCATTTTGTCCTTTGGTGGAACGCCCCCTCGTCCGCCGTGCTGCGGGCCGCGGCCGTTTCGCCGGATGAGCGAACGGCAGTGGTCGGTGATGCCAGCGGCCGACTGTACTATGTCGACGTCGCCACCGGCAAGCTCCGCCGATCGCTGCGCTGGCAGGCCCGGGATATTTCTTCCCTGGCCTATTCCCGCGACGGCCGCTGGTTGGCGGTCGCGACGGAGGACGGGCAGGTATATCAGCTGTCCACCGAATTTCCCGCATTCGCAGGCACACTGGAAACGACCGTCGCGCTCGGCCCGGTGGCCTTCTCGCCGGACAGCCAGACCGTGGCCGTGGCCGACCGCGGCGGTAGGGTCCGGCTTCTCGATGCCCACAACGCCGAGGTTCGAACCTCGCTGGGCCCTCACGCCCGAGACGTCGTTGCGCTGGCATGGTCCAGCGACAGTCGCGTCCTCGCCACGCTCGACCGCGGAACCCCGGGCGCCACGCTCTGGGACGTTGCAACAGGCCGGCTGCTGCGCCGGCTGGGGGACCGTTCGACGGTTACGCTATCCCGACTTCGGTTTTCTCCCTGCGGTCGGCTCTTGCTGGCCGGGGACAACGAAGGGTTCCTGCGGGGGTGGGATTACTCGACGGGAAAAGAACTGGAAACGACCCGGGGCGCGACAGCTCATGTTTCGGGACTGGAGTTCTCCGCGGACGGCATGACGCTGGCCACTGCTTTTGGCAATGGCACCATCAGGATCTGGAAGGTCGTTGACGACCGACTCCAGCCACTGCCCGAGGGCACCGCCAAGACGCCCTATGAAGTCACCGCCGTGGCCATCGCCCCCGATGGCAAAAGTCTGGCCACGGGCGAGCTGGCCGGAAACGTGAGGCTGTGGACCTTCACGGAGCAGGGACTACGCGAAACGGCGTCGCTTCAAGGACTGGTGGCCGTTGCGCCCGAGGCCGGCGTCCGAAGTCTGGCGTTCTCCGCTGACGGCCAATTGTTGCTGGTGGCTGGCATGGATCAACGGCTTCGGCTATGGGACGTGGGCCGGCGCCGAATTCGGCACGAGGCCCTTGGCGCATCGCTCGGCTGGTGGCGCGCTGGAGTACTCTCCCCGGACGGTCAGCGCATGGCGACGACCAACGCCGGCGGCGGCGCCGAGTTGTGGGACCTGAATCGCTGGGCAGTCGTTAGCCCCCCACACTCGCCTTTTCGTCCGATCCGTTCGCTTGCGTTCTTACCCGACCGCCGCACCCTGGCGACCGGTGCGGAGGCGAACGGCCACCCCGTCGAGAGCAGCAAGCGACCACTCGGCAGCCTGCCCCTGCTCGATCGGGAAGTTCGCTACGCACTCCTGACGCTTCATCACCCCGCCGATTCGGTCCGGCTGTGGGACCACGCGACCGGGGCAGAGCAACCGACGCTCTCGGGCACGGTCAACATGACGTCGCCCTCCCTCGTCGCGGCCTGTCCACGGGGCCGGATCTTGGCTGGGGGCTCCAATGACGGCAGCATCTGGCTGTGGGAGCTGTCCCGCCGAGAAGTCGCGGCGCGCAAGTTCGTCAGTCGTCAAGCGGAGAATTACGCGAATAGCATTGAAGCGATGCGCCGGCTCGCTCCCGCCCGTCCCCTTTACCCCGAAGCCGTCCAGTCGCTTGCCTTTTCCTCGGATGGCAGTGTTCTCCTGGCGACCAGCAATCGCGGCGCCGTGACCGCGTGGAACACGGCCGACTGGACACAACGGCCGCCTTTGCCGGGCGATTTCACAGGCACCTGCTGGATCGGGTGGGTGCCCGCCAGTCGGGTCGCCGTGCTGGGACGCGGCGGCCAGCTGGAGTTTTGGGACCTGGACGGACGGACTCTGACGAAAACGCTCGGGCGGAGTGACGACGCGACCATCCTCTGTGGCAGCTTTTCCGCGGACGGCGGTCTGCTGGCTGTCGCCACCGCGGACCGTCGCATCAGGCTCTGGGACGTGAAGGCCGAGCGTGAAAGGGCCCCATTTATCGGACATTCGGACCGCATCACGAGCATCGTCTTCAGTCCTGACGGTAAGACGCTGGCCTCGAGCAGCCGGGACGAAACGGTCCGGCTCTGGAGCGTGGCCGCCGGTCAAGAAGTCAGCACGCTGGCGGGACACCAGGGCATCATTCATTGCCTGGCCTTTTCGCCGGATGGGCAAACATTGGTCAGCGGCGGCGAAGCGAGCCCAGGGGTCGGTGAAGTGCTCATCTGGCGCACGAGCCGGCATTAGCCCGTCGGCGAAATCGCGACCGCCGATCGACTGGCAGACTGAAGCGGAGGATTTTTGCGCGAAGGGCTGCCGCCGGTGGTCACTCCGCTGGCTGGGTGCAGTCCGAGAGATGGTCTTGCTGCACCAGGCCGGCGATTTCGCTGACCGCTCGCCACAGATTGCCCTGGGACTGGACGTAAACCAACCGAGCCTGAAAGTAGGTTTGCTGAGCCTGAAGCAGCGTTGTGTAATCGTATTTCGGGTCGCCGCGCTCGTATCCCTTCTGAATCAGCTCCAGCGATTCGCGGGCGCTGGGCAGGATCTCCTTCTCGTATGCTTCGACCTGCTGACGTGCACTCATGTAGCGCTGAAAAGCTCCCGCCAGGCGTTCCTTGAGCCGCAATTCCACCTGGCGCACTTCCTCGCGCGCCCGGCCCACGTCCGCCTCGGCTGCCAGGATGTTGCCCTGGTTGCGGTTGAAGATCGGCACGGGAGACCCAAGCCACACCGTCATTTCCTCGCGGGGATCGGCGAAATTGTAGACGGCACGGACGGCGATGCGCACGTCCGGAATGCGCTGGGCCTTGACAAGCAAGAGTTGCCGTTCCATCTGGAGCGCCAACGCCTGCGCTTCCTGCACGGGCGAACTGGCGCTGGTCACTGCGTCGAGCACCGCGGGCCAGTCGTAGGAGGGTGCGGGGACGGAAAGCAAGTCTTGCAAGTTCGGGCAGGGCACTTCCGGCGTGCCCAGGGCGACGGCGAGCAGCTGCCAGGCCGCCGCCAGGCGCTGCTGAGCGACCTGGAGCTGCACCTGGGTCTGGTTCAGCTCCACCTGCGCGCGGAGGACGTCCGGCCGTGTGCCGGTGCCAGCTTTCTGCAGCTTCTGAGCAACCTCCAGGCTGGCGCGAGCAACGGACAGGATCTCTTCGGTCGTTTGTACGCTGCGTTGGGCGGTGAGGACTTCGAAGTAGGCGATGCGCGTGCGTGTGATGACATCGTACCAGAGGGTCAGCGCCTGCCAATCCGCCACGGCGACACCTTGTGAAGCGGCAGCCTGAGCCAGCGGTAGCTTGTGTGCGGTGATCACTTGCTGCTCGACGGTTGGTCCCTGGCTGCCGCCCGCCCGACCGTTCTGCATTCGCATGTCCTTGGCTTCCCAGGTCAGGACCGGATTGATGTAGAGGCCAGCCTGGATCAAGCGGCCGCGGGCCGCTTCCGCGCGGGCGCGGGCCACCGCGATGTCCGGGTTATTTTGCACCGCGAGTTCGACGAGTTGCTGAAGCGATAGCGGGGCAAGCGCGGGAGCCGGGGCAAGCGGGCGAGGTGGCGGCAAGCTTGCGTCGGACGCAGACTGGGCGCTGGCCGTCCGCGCGGCAAGGAACCCGAGCAGGACCAGGATGCTGCTCCAGGAGGCCTTTCGGAACGCTCGTCTCTTTCCCATCTTCGCACCGCCGTGTTCCACGCTCCAGACGATGACACGTCTCGTGGAATCATCGGCTTTTCCGCATCCCCTGGCTGAACCCAGTTTGCCGTAGAATAGGGTTGTCAGTACTCCAGCGCTCCATTGCGTGAAAGGATCCGCGCCACGTCTGTAGCCGCAGGCTTGAGCCGCTTGAGCCTGCGGAATGGCGTCGCAGGTGCCATACACGCACTCCGCAGGCTCAAGCCTGCGGCTACAGACCGTTCCGGTGAATCGTGCTTCCAAACCAGCGCTGAGTGTTAAACGGGTGCATTGGCAGCGACCGTGCTGCACCATCACGCACGCTGAGTTAGATCGCGACTTCTTCCTCGGCGGCCAATGGCCCGGTCTTGCCAAAGCGTTCGTACAGGACCGGCAGCACAAGGAGGTTGAGAAGCGTTGAGGTGAGCAGGCCGCCGAGGATGACAACGGCCATCGGATATTCGACTTCGTAGCCAGGCTTGTTGCCGCTGATGGCGAGCGGCAGCAAGCCCAGACCCGCGGCCAGGGCGGTCATGAGGATCGGCGCCACGCGTTCCTCGGCGCCGCGCAGGATCAGCGCGCGGTCGAACGCCATGCCTTCTTCAAGCTCCAGATGCCGGTAGTGGCTGACGAGCATGATGCCGTTGCGGGCCGCGATGCCAAGCACGGTGATGAAACCGACCAGGGAGCCGAGCGACACCAGGCCTCCGGTCAGTCCCACGGCCGCCACGCCGCCGATCAATGCGAACGGCAGTGTCAGAAGCACCAGCAGCGTCAAGCGGACCGAGCGAAAGTCGATGTAGAGCAGGACTGCAATGCCGAGGAGCGCCAGTCCGCTGACACCGAGGAGCTGCCGCAGGTTTTCGGCCCGCGCCTGGTACTCGCCGAGCAACTCGATGCGGTAGCCTGCCCGCTGCACGCCGGCCAGACGTTCCTGGACGTCCTTGACGACGCTGCCCAGGTCGCGGCCGCTGACGTTGCACGTCACGTCGATGCAGCGCGACGCTCGATCGTGTCGGATCGTATTCGGCGCGTTGATCAGGCGCAAATCGGCGACGGCCTCGAGGGGGATCGTGCCCTTGCCGTTGGGATTGTCGATCTCCAGCCGGCGCAGGTCGCTCCAGCTCCTGCGCACCTCGGGGCTGCCCCAGACGACGAGGTCGAAGCTCATCTGCCCTTCGCGCACCTCGCCGACCTTGGTGCCGTTGATAAGCGTCGTAACGGCATCCACGATGTAGCCCGGCGTCACGCGGTAGGCCTCGGCCTGCTGGGGATTGACGACGAGGCTGATCTGCGGCACCAGCACCTGCGGCTCGACGCGGAGATCGACGACGCCGGGCACTTTGCCCTTGCCGTCGCCGCCCTCGATGGCCTGGCGCACGTCCTGGCCCATGGCACGCAGGCCGGCCAGGTCAGGACCGTAGATGCGTAGAACAATCGAAGCGCCGCTGCCACTGAGCACTTCCTTGATACGCTCCTGCAAGTAGGTGAGCAGGTCGTGATCGAAGCCCGCGTGACGGGCCATCACTTCCTCGATCTTCTTGCGCGCGGCTGCGTGATCGCCGTCGTAGTCGCCCAGGCTGACCCACAGCTCGGCAAAGTTGGGACCGACGACTTCCTCGCCAATCTCCGCCCGCGCAATGTGTGAGCCGAATTCCTTGACGGCCGTTTCCGTCCGCATTTCCTTGCTCACGACTTCGATGTCCTTGCGCATGAAGTCGATGCTGGTGCCCGGCTTGGCGATCCAGTGCATCAGGAAATCAGTCTCCTGAAAGCGCGGCAGATACTCCTCCTTGAGCTGCGGATACAGGGCTGCCGTGCCGACGAGGAGCGCGGCCATGGCGCCCATGGTGATCCGCGGACGATCCAGGACGCCGGGAATGACTTTTCGATAGATGCCGCGCAGGAACCGGGCCAGCGGCGCCTCGCGATGCTTGTCCACGGAGCCCGGCAACAGGATCAGGGCCAGCGCCGGGGTCACCGTCAGGGCCACGACAAGTGATGCCAGGACCGACAGGATGTACGCGATGACCAGCGGTCGGAAGAACGCCCCGGCAACGCCCTGGAGGAAGAAGATCGGCAGGCAGACAAAGGCAACGATAAACGTGGCGAATACCACGGCGCTGCGGACCTCGATCGACGCGTCGAATACGACCGGGAATGCCGGACGCGGTTTCGGCAACAGGCGATTCTGCCGCAACCGACGGACGATGTTCTCCACGTCGATGATGGCGTCATCGACGACTTCGCCGATGGCAATGGCCAGCCCGGCCAGGACCATGGTGTTGATGGTGCCGCCCAGCTTGTTCAGCACCAGCACCGCACTGACGATCGACAGCGGAATGGCCGTCAGACTGATGACGGCGGTACGCCACTCGAACAGGAAAGCGATGACGATCAGCGTCACCAGCACGCAGCCGAGGATCATCGCGAATTGCAGATTGTTCAGCGCCCGCTCGATGAACGTGGCCGGGCGGAAGATGCCCGTACTGATCTCGATGCCGGGCAGGCCGGGCTTGAGGTTCTCGACCACGCGTTCGCACTCGCGTGTGACATCCAGCGTGTTGGCGTCGGGGTCCTTCTCGACGACGACGAGCAATCCGGCCTCGTCGTTGACGACGCCCTCGCCGATGTGCGGCGGATTGCCGGTCGCGATCGTGGCAACCTGATTGAGCAGCAAAGGCTGGCCGCCGCGGTCGGCGACGACGATCTGGCCGATGTCCGAAGGCTTGTTGATGCGCGTGCTGTACTGCACGGCGAGGCGCTGATTGTCGGTGTCGTGATAGCCGGCACTGCCGTAGGCGACGGCCTGCTTGCCCTTCAGCTTGATGTCGTCGACGGTCAGTCCGTAGTCGCGCAGCACGTCGGGGCGGACGAGGATCTGGTACTGCTTGTCGTGATAGCCATAGGTGGAGACATTGGCGACGCCCGGCACTGCACGCAGGCGCGGCTCAATAATCCACTTGAGCGCCACGGAGATGTCGGTCTGCGACAGGTCCGGCACGCCGTCGCGGTGTTTCGGCGTCAGGCCTAGCTTGAGGATACGGCTGGTGGACGACAGCACCGGCATCATCTGCGGCGGCTTGACCTGCTGCGGCAGCAATGCACGGGCAACGTCCTTGCGCTCCGCGACCATTTGCCGGGCCTTGTGGATGTCGGTGCCGGGTTCGAACAGCATCTGGATCGCGGAAAGGCCCTGCACCGACTTGGAGCGCATGGTGGTCATGCGCGGCACGCCGTTGAGCGCGCTCTCCATCGGAATCGTGATGAGATGCTCGACCGCTTCGCTCGACATGCCCGGCGCTTCCACCTGGACTTCGACCAGCGGGGGCGCAAACTCGGGAAAAACGTCGAGCGGCGTGCGCAGGGCGACGACGACGCCAAAAATAAAGATGACCGCCGCGGCAATCAGCACGACGTAGCGATAACGCATGGAGAAACGGACCAGTTCGTTGAGCATCTGCGTTCGGCCTGCCTCAGGAAAAGCGGACTACAACCGACTCCGTCGCCGCGCTTCCGTGTACGTCACTTCCAGGTCGAGTGGCAGCGTCGGCCCGCCACGAAGCGCCAGCGGCACCGTGGGCAAGACCTGCCCCACCGTCAGTGGCATTGGCCAGCAATCGATCTGGTCGCCGCCAGGCCTGCGCGCGGGGCGATAGGCGACGGCATAGAGTGAGGAATGGCCGGGAAAATAGAACGGTTCCGGCTGATCCATCGCACGCATTAACTCATCATGGAGGTTGGCGCGCCGGTCGGCGACGACATCGATCACAATCAGGCCGATGCCGACCTCCAGGTAGCTCTGGCACTTGGCAACAAAGGCGCGCCGTGCCTCGGGCCGGTCCTTGTTACTGGGACTGACTAGTTCGATGGCACCCACCAACTCGCGCCCGGCCCGTGAGCCCAGGATCTGAACCTCGAGCTCATCGGGGAACAGCGTCGGAATGATGAGGGATGCAGCTGGCGGCGCCCATACTTCGGCGAGCATGGTTGCGACTGGACCATTTCCAGGCGCCACGGAAGTGGATGACCCGGGTGGCTCGCGCTCGAACGTCGCCACATCCGCCTCGACTCGACTTCCGATGTGTATCTGGGCTTCGGCTCGGTACATCGAGGGCAGGACCGACTCGTTGAGCCGGCCCACAATGGCCCCCGCCCAGAGCGTATGGATGGATGCCCACGAGCATTCATTCGAAGTCGGCACATGAAAGTGATCGAGCAACGGCATGATGTGCTCCTACTTCGCCACCGGCGTCTTGCAGAACTCTCGGCTGAATATCGCGTCCGCTCCCGTGGTCACGATCCGTTCACCGATCTTGAGCACAGGCTCGCGGCGACAGTGCCCGTTTTTCTTACCGGCGTCCGCGCATGGGCCACACATGCAGAACGCGCACGATCGGTGCTTGGGAATCAACCTCGAACAAAACCACCAGCAATGATTCAAACAGCACTCGCTCTTCGCCACTCCGCGATTCACCCTGTTCGTGCGGATTTTGCTGCAGACGCTGGTCAACCTGGTGCGCCGCCTCGGTAAGCGACTGCCGCGCGCCGGATTCGGCCTGGAGCCAGTGCCGACTGTTCCCACAGCACCCGGATCATGGCAACTTCTCCAGGTGGGCCAGGACTTCGGCCGTGGTGTACCACTTATCGGACTTCTTTCGCCGCTCGATTTCTTCTCTGCTGATCTTGGGTTCCAGGTCATATTTGGCCGGGACCAGCGCGGGTGTAAATCGACCGAGCACCTGTCCCGATTGGTCGCACAGGTCCACGGACAGGTCGAGCTTCTGCAGCTGGCCGCACAATGCCGCGTCGACAATAATCTGAGTCATGAAATCCCTCCACCGTGTTGAAGCTGGGAAATCACTCGCACACAATGGGCATGCTACCCGGCCCCGGACTGTTGGTACAAGGTTGCCTGACGACAAGCCTCATCACAGCCCCACGCAGGCCCTCACTTCGCCACCGGCGTCTTGTAGAACTCCCGGCTGAATATCGCGGCCGCTCCCGTGGTCACGATCCGTTCGCCGGATTTGACCGTCGGCCGCACCACCACGCCGCCGTCGACGGGCGCTCCCAGCTCCACGCGTCGCCGTTCGTAGACGTGCGGCGCCGCGCCTTCCGGCGTCACGTCGAGGTAAAGCCAGGTGCCGGCGTAGGCGTCGTAGATCAGCGCGGAGTAGGGAACGACCGTTTCCTCGTGCTTCTCGCCCAGCGGTACGTGGGCCGTCACCATCTGGTCCTTGGCGAAGATCGGCCGCTTTTCCGCGGGGAGCGTCAAGCGGTACATCATGTCGGCGGTGTGCTTGAGGACGTCCACCTGCGGCACCAGGCCGATGGGCTTCGCGTCGAAAAACGGCAGCTTGTCTGGCGAACGGTTGGCAGATGCCGAGAGGCGAAACGTCAGCTTCACGTTGGCCTTGGGATCGAGCTGGGGAAGGTACTGTTCCGGCACCGGCACGCGCACCCAGAGTTCCGACAGGTCCGCGATCGTCACCAGCGGCGCGGCGGCCGGCACATACTGGCCCGGACTGACGTGGACGGTAAGCACCGTGCCCGCGCGCGGCGCCCGAACCGCAATGGCCGTGAGCGGTGTCGGGCCTTCCCCGTTGCCACCGGCGTACAGCTTCAAGCGATCCTTGGCTGCGGCAAAGTCTTCCGTGGCGTGCTTCAACCGGGCATTGGCCTGCTCCAGGTCCTGCGAGCCGCGCAGTCCTTGCGCGTGGAGGTCGGCGACGCGCTTCTGCTCCTTGCGCGCCACGTCCAGGCTTTCACTGGCCTTGGACACCTCGTTTTCCGCCATCCGCTTGAGGGCTGCGAGCTGAAGTTGCTCGAACTGCGACAGTACCGGCTCGAGCTTGAAGAGGTGCTGGTCCTTGGCGACAAGCTGCCCACTGGTGACCACCTCCGCCGGAGACGACGGAGCGCGGACGTAGCCGGCGCTCTCGGCGGTAAGGATTACCTCATTTCCCTGTCGCGCCATGATCCAGCCAGTCAGGGGTAGTGTTTCCTGCACCTCTTGATTGCGCACCGGCGCGCTTTGAATCCCCAGGCTCTTGCACGCCTCGGCGGAAAGCGTCGTGCGCGCCAGCTCCCCCTCGACCTTTGGCTTCTCCGCAACGGCTGGTGCAGGCGAAACGGACTTGGCGCAGCCGGCGACGATCAGCGCCAGCAGCGTGAAGGTCAGCGGGTAGCCTCTGATCGATATGCTCATAAGACGATTGCGATGGAGAAACCGGGAACCTTTGCGCGGCATGGTAAATCCTCCCAGACTGGTCAACTTAACACGGCGTGGACGGTCACGCTACCGAAGCGAACGGTTCGGCGTGGGGTTGAAGACGGAATCGATGCGCAACCGGTAAAATCGGCATTCCCTTACGCATCTTGCGGGAGTTGAATGAGCAGGCGGAATTGATTTACATTCTTTCCTTTGGGGGGTAGCGATGCCGACACTGATTTCCGCACCAACCCGGATCGAGGCAGCAGGCAACAAGCCCAAGTTGATCGACGAGTACGTCGGCCGCGTCAACTCGGGCCACGGCCAGCTCAGCGTTGCTCACATGCGGAGCCCCGGCGGCTGGGTCGAGCCAGGGCAGACACCCGAATTCGAGGAGTTCACCATCGTCCTGAAGGGAATGCTCCGCGTCGCCCACCAAGGCGGCGTCCTCGACGTCCATTCGGGGCAGGCGGTCGTGGCGCACGCCGGCGAATGGGTGCAGTACAGCACGCCCGAGCCGGAGGGCGCGGAGTACATCGCCGTCTGTCTGCCCGCCTTTTCGCCCGGCACCGTCCACCGCGATGACGCGCACGGAAAGTAAACCCGCAGCCAAGGCCTTTTCAGTCGCAACCCGAGGCTCCGATGAATCGAACCTGCCTGCTTCTCGCATTGACCTGCGTGGCTCTCTCGGGGCTGCCTGCCGGTGGCGAAGTCGAATCGCCGCGCAGCCCAATCACGGTCCATGTCCTCGATTCGAGCCGCGGAAAACCCGCCGTTGGATTGACGGCTCTGCTGGAGCGAGCCGAGGGAAAAGGTTGGCGTGAAGTCGCCAAAGGAAGGACCGATGACCGGGGACGTATCGAAGGCCTGCTTCCCGCCGACAAGCCCCTGGCCGCTGGGACCTACCGGCTGACCTTTGACTCGGGAACTTACTTTGGTGGAAGCAAGATCAAGACCTTCTATCCCCAGATCGTGGTGATCTTCGAGGTCGAAAACACGAAGGAACACTACCATGTGCCGCTGATCCTCAGTCCCCACGGCTACTCGACCTATCGAGGCGGATGAGACACGAAGGCACGAACTTGGGAAATCCAGCACCAGGGCACGCGTCTTCATGCCGAACTTCATCTGCACGACCACAACGGCAACAGCATGGGCAGTGAGAACCACGTGACGAAAGGAGACGCGCGATGCGGCTAACCGAAGCGAAGATCAAGGAAGCCATCCTGCATCCGGAGAAGCTGGCCCGACAGGAGGCTGTCCTTTACTTTTCCAATTGCTTCAGCGGGGATACGGATGTGATGCCCTTGGCGATCCAGGCCATCGAGAAGTTCGGTCGCCGGCAGGCGTTTCAGTGGGTTCACCCCTTGGAGCACCTGGCCCAGACGGAGGCGACCGTGGAGTGGGCCATCCGGGAACTGCACAGGGAAGAAGACCGGGCGGATGATCGGAGCCGCTACTTCCCTGTCCTGTCTCGAATCCTCTGTAACGCCGATCCTCGAGTCGTTGCTCCTCGGGCACCAGAGGTCCTTCAAGCCCCCGGCTTTATGCAGACCCTGACCCCGGATTTTCAGGAGCGACTGGATTTGTTCACCTGGGACGTCGACCGCTGCTGGAAGGAACTGGAAGACCTCTGCCAGGAGGCGGTGAGATCGGAGACGGGGGATGTCGACCTGGAGCGTGGGGAACGGATCGTCGAGGCGCTGGCACGCCAAGGCGAGAAGTACACGGACCGGATTCTCGAACTCCTCGCTCGAAAGGTCACGGATTTCGAAAGCGACCCCATGTCCTGGCTGGAAATCTTCCTGGTCGAACTGGCCGGCAGGATGCGTCTGGAACCAGCCGTGCCGCTGATCGTCGCCAAGCTGCACGAGATGGGCGAAATCCTGTCCGAGGAGTCCGTCAATGCCCTGGGCCGGATTGGCACGGACGCGGCAGCGGAAGCCGTGACGGAAGGCTGGCTGGCAGCGGAGTGGGATTACCGCCTCTACGCGACCGGCGCTCTGGAGAAGATTCACTCCGACACGACCGTCCGCAAGTGCCTGGAACTGCTGCCGCAGGACCCTGACACTAGTATCAGGTCCAGGCTGGCCGATGCGTTGCTGGCGCAGTTTGCCTTCGAGGGGATCGAACCCATTCGCCAGATGGTTGAGCGACGGGCATACGATTCGTTTTCCGTCGATCTCATGAATCGGCTGGTGGCGGTTAGTACGATCATGGACGTAACCTTCCCGGAATTGCCGGTCTGGAAGCGGCAGATGGAAGAGAAGTTGGCCCTCACCGAACGTCGGACACGGGAAGCGCTGGATCGATTCGAGGCCCCGAATCCCATCACGCCGGCGGCGCCCGCATCCATGGATGATTACCGGGAGCGGAAACTGACTCCATTCTTGCGACCGGACAAAAAGGTCGGGCGCAACGACCCGTGTCCGTGCGGCAGCGGCAAGAAGTTCAAGAAGTGCTGCATGAGCAAGGAGTGATCTACCATGGGGCAGCTTCGATCGTCCACGGTCATCGATTCAAGCGAATCCGGGCATCCACGATGCGGCACCCCTGGCCCGGCGCCAGCGCGAAGATGGGGTTCAGGTCCAGTTCGCTGATGGCGGGCACCTCTTCGACGAGTCGCGAGACGCGAAGCAGCACTTCCTCCAGCGCCGCGACGTCGCCCGGCGTGTGGCCGCGGTAGCCTTCCAGCAGGCGGTAGCCGCGGATCACGCCGCGCCCCGTCAGCGTCTCACCCGGAGCTTGGGTGAGTTTTCACACAAGGGCGGACTGTCAGTCGGTTCGGCCAGGATCTCGGCCAGAGTGGTACTGGCAAACGCGGCTTCCACGGTCGCCAGGGCGTTGTCCATCCGCTTGTGCAGGGGACAGAGTCGGACGCCGTGGGCTGCCAGGCCCAGGGGACAAGTCCGAATCCGACCGAGCGGCTCGACGGCGTTCACCACTTCCAGAATGGTCAGATCGGCGGGGGCCTTGGTCAAGGTCATCCCGCCGCCAATGCCCCGTTGCGAGTGGACCACGCCCGCTCGACTCAAACCCTGCAAGACTTTCGACAGGTACGCCTTGGGCACGCGGGTCGCGTCGGCGATCTGGTCGGTGGTCCGAGCGGAGGGTGCTTCCGCGGCCAGATGGACCACCGCCCGCAACGCGTATTCGACCGTCTGGGAGAACATGGAAATTTCCTGAAAATCCGGAAACTGGACCTTGTCATCCAATTTCCTATCGGCTATCCTCAGGCCCAAATAGGACAAGATTGTCCAATTGTCCTGGAATCCTTTCTCGCCGTCAAGGTGTGTAACTTCTGGAGGCACCGCCATGCAGACGATCAATGAGCCGCGCCTGGAGTCCGACCTCGCCTATCGCTTTGGTTATCTGGCCGAGTTCCTGGGCTTTGGCCCGGACGACATCGCTGCCATCCACGCAGCGGCGCCGGTTCTCGCTCCCGTCGTGCCGGCATTGGTCGATGCGGTTTACCAGAAGCTGCACAATTACGACGCGACCTGGCGACACTTCCTGCCCCGGCAGTACGGCTATGAAGGAGCAGTGGCCCAGGACATGGCGGAACTGACGCCGGACCATCCGCTGATCGCCTACCGGAAGCAACATCTCTCCCGCTACCTCGCGGCCCTCGTCTCCAAACCTTACGATGCCAAGATGATGGCCTATCTCGACATGGTGGGCAAGATGCACACGCCCAAGGCGGGATCGAAAGAGGTCGACGTTCCCCTGGTGCAGATGAACGCGCTCCTTGGTTTCGTCGCCGACGCGCTTACCAGCACCATCCTGGGGCTGGGACTGGAACGGGCGAACGAAGTCCGCACGCTCCGGGCGTTCGGCAAGCTTCTCTGGCTGCAAAATGACCTCATCAATCGACACTATCAGCCGGCGGACGCGGCACCGCAAGCCGTCGCGTGAGGCCTCAAGACCGCGACGATTGGCAGCACGATTCCTCTTGAAGGAGTGGCACGATGAAAGGACTCTAACTGGCGTTTGCCGCAGTGCTGATGCTGTCGTTCGCGGTCCTGGGCTGGATCGGTCCCCGGAGATATCAGGAAGCGCCGCCGCTCCCCGAGCGAGTGGCGACCCCGGACGGCACCGTCGTCATCGACCGTGGCGACATCGAGAAGGGGCAAAACGTCTGGCAGTCGCTGGGTGGCATGGAATGCGGCTCCATCTGGGGACACGGCAGCTACGTCGCTCCGGACTGAACGCGACCCCGCTGCACGGCCACGCGGCCCTGTTCGGTGTCTATGGGATGCTCGGCATCGGCCTGATGCTGGTCTGCCTGCGTGCCCTGCTGCCCGACGCGGAATGGAACGAAGGAATGTTGAAGTTCTCATTCTGGGCCATGAATGGCGGCTTGCTGGCCATGTGCCTCCTGAGCCTGCTGCCCGTGGGTCTGATGCAGACCTGGGCTTCGGTCAACCAGGGCTACTGGTATGCCCGCGGTTCCGAGTTCCTGGGCACACCCGCCAATGCAGACCCTTCGCTGGCTGCGAGTTCCCGGCGACACCCTATTGGCGGCTGGGGCCGTGGGGCTGGTCCTCTTCGTCGCCACCCTGCGGAACAAGCCAACGCAGGATCGCCTCTTGCCGCGAGCCTCCAACTCCACCTTGATGGCTGGATCTTGCTGGGTCTTCGTGGACGCGCTTTCGCCCACCCTTGCACGTCATTGATCAAGCCCTGGGAACTCCACGAGACGAAGATGGGGTTGATGTTGACTGCCTGCGTCGCGCTGGCCGTGGCGACACAGTCGCCGCCGAAAAGAGCCTCCTGCGATGAAACGACCGTCTTGGGCGGTCAGAACCACCCGCCGACCGCGGCCTGGTCGTCGACGGTGCCGAAGTTGTCGATCCGCAGCGTGTTGCCGGCGTTGTAATTAGTGTTCGTCAGACTCAAAAACCACTGGTGCGTGCTGGCGCGGAAGACGCCGATCAGGCTCTTTCCGTTGGCCAACCACGTGGCGATCACCGCCTGATCGCCGACGGTGCCGAAGTCGTCGATCTGCTGTGTATTGATGGCTTGGTAGTTCGTGTTGGTCCGACTCAGGAACCACTGGCCGGTGTTCGGGCGGAACACGCCGATGCGTGCGATCCCTTCGGAGAAGTAATCGCCGACGCGCGCCTGGTCGCCGACCGTGCCGAAGTTGTCGATCTGCTGTGTGTTGGCGGGCGTGTAATTCGAGTTGGTCTGGCTCAGGAACCACTGGCTGGTGCTCGGTCGGAACACGCCGATCCGCTTACCGACACCTCCGAACCAGTTGCCGACCACGGGCTGATCGCCGAAGGTGCCGAAGTTGTCGATCTGAAACGTGTTGGCGGCGCTATAGTTGGTATTGGTTCTGCTCAGGAACCACTGCCCCGTGGCGGGACGGAAGACGCCGATGTAGTCGACGCTGTTGCCCGGTCCGCCGGCCCAGTGGCCGACGACCGGGATGTCGCCGACGGTGCCGAAGTTGTCGATCTGAAATGTGTTGGCCGCGGTGTAGTTGGTATTCGTCTTGCTCAGGAACCACTGGCTGGTGCTGGGACGGAACACACCGACACGCGAGACGCCGTCGCCGAGCCAATCGCCCTGGACGGCGATGTCGCCCGGGGCGCCGAAGTTATCGATTTGTTGCGTGTTGGCCGGCGTGTAGTTGGTGTTGGTTTCGCTCAGGAACCACTGGCTCGTGCTCGGTCGGAAGACACCGAGCAAGTCCTGCGTGTCTCCGATCAGGCGCGGCGCGTAAAAACTGGCCGCGGAGCGGAAGCTGTACCCGCCCAGCACAATCTGACCGCTCGCCGGGTCGATGGCGACGCCGGTACACTGGGCATCGTCTTGCTGCTCGATCGTTTCGGCGCCCGTCCCCCCGAAGAATGTGCGATCCAGCGTGCCATCCGGGTTCAGCCGGATGACACCGAACACGTTTTGCTGAGACGATTTGCTCACCGTCCCCGCCACGACGACCTTCCCTTGTCCGCTGACCGCCACGCCGGAAGCTCGGTCCGTGAGAGGACTGCCCGCGAGATCAAATTTCAGTGTCAGCGCGCCCGTTGTGCCGAACGCCGTGTTCAAAGAACCGTTGGAATTGAGCTGGGCAATCGCGAAGTCATAATCGGTGCCGCTTATCTGGGAGAACCCCGCAACCACGATCTTGTCGGAGGAGAAACGGATCGCCGTCGCCTGGTCATCGGTGCCGGTGCCGAAATTGAAATTCTTCAGGCCCGTCCCATTGAAGGTGGAGTCGAGTTGACCATTGATGAGGAGTTGGGCGACGGCAAAGTTCTTGCCAATGTTGGTCGCGGTCGAGCCGATCACGTCGATTTTGGTGCCGTTGACAGCAATGCCGTTGGCCACGTCCTGGAGGCTGCCCCCCAGGTTAAAGGACACGAACTTCTTGCCGGTGCCATTGAAGCTCGCATCCAGGCCCCCCGACGGAGTCACGGCAGCGATGGCAAAGTCCTTGTCTGTCTCGGAACGGTCCGATGCACCCGCCAGGAGGATGTCGCCATTCCCATAGAGGGTCACGGCATTCGCGCGATCGTTATTGGATCCGCCACCGGCAAAATCGATGGTGCGCATGCCCGTGCCGTTGAACGAGGAATCGAGTGTCCCACCGGGCAAGAGGCGGGCCACGGCAAAATCGTCCTGGGAACCGATCGTGGCATGGCCCCCCACGATGATGTTGCCGTTCACCGGGTCAATGACGACGGAGGTAGCAATGCTGATCGAAGCAGAAGGAAAGCTGAAGTGGATGGTTCCAGGGACGGCGGCCCCGGGGTTGAAGGAGGAATCGAGCAGCCCGTTGGGGAGAAACCGGGCGACGCCGAAGTCGACCCCGCTGGAGGTGTCGACCGATCCGACCAGCACGGTCCGACCTTGACTATCGACGGCAATGCCGCGCGACTGGCTGTTGTTGCTTCCACCGCCAAGGAAATTCACGCTGCCGGAATTCATCAGCAATCCCGCACTGCTGGGCGTCGTGCGGTCTTCGAGCGGCTCGAGGTGGAGCCGTGCCCGGAAACGATCCGCGGGCAGCCGACGCCGCTGCCGCGCCCCGACACCGGGAACCGACTCTCGCCACGATTGCAGCCAATCGACAAGACGATCGAGCGACGCACCAAACATGGGTTCCCCTTATCTCAATTTTGACCGCCCCGAAAGGAATACCGCTGCCGACGAGTGGGTCATTGAGAAGCCCGCCGCCACCAAACCAGCAACGACATCGAATCGTCGCCGACGCTGCCATTCCCCTACCGAGCCCTTTCGCGGTGAATGGAAGGGCAGCCGCTCGCGGAGGCGAGATGCAAAAACCTCAGCAATACCCGTGCCACCGCGGAACGAAGAAGAAGCCTCGGTTGCCGGTATTCGGCGGTAGAACACTGCGACGAACTTGGCGTCGTTTCTGGGCATTGTCGGCGCGACGACGTGACGTTGGCGTGACGGCAAATGGAGGGAACGGTGCCCCTTGCAAAGAAGAATCGGCATGAGGGCACGAGTCGTCAATCGTGCCGCCATACCGATTCCCAGACTCTTGCATCCAATCCGAAGGCGCGCGTTTTGAAATTGCGCGTTACGAAAACCCCAAGGAAAATCGCCGGTATCGTTAGCCGGACGCGCAAGCGACGGTGGAACGTAAACCCATCCGTCGCTTGCGCGTCCGGCTAACGACCCCCGAGCATGTTCTCCCAGCGCGCAACTTCAAAAGGCGAGGGGGGCGTTAGAGCATGCACTGTTCCAGTCGCCGCGACAGTTCCTCGGGTTCGACCGGCTTGGCCAGGAAAACGTCAAACCCCGCCTGCATTGCCTCGTGCGCCGCTTGGTGATAGGCCGTCAGAGCAATGAGGCGGATGGTGCCGCCGAGCCGGTTCCGCAGCCGGCGAGCAACCTCGAAGCCGTCGTATCCTGGCAAGCCCACGTCCACCACAGCCGCATCCGGTCGCCACTGCACCGCTTTGTTGACCCCGGCGGGACCATCGGCAGCCTCCTGCACGTCATAGCCCATGATTCTCAACAGATGCGCCAGGCTCTCCCGAATGTCGTTATTGTCCTCGACGAGGAGGACGCGATGGCACACCATAGCCGCACCTCGCAATAAAAGCCGCAGCGGCCCCAACGTGAGGACTGCTGCGGCATCGTGTACTGGTGATTTGTGCAAATGTGGTGCCGTCAAGGGCAAGGACAGGAGTCTGAAGGACAGGTCCGTCGACGTGCCAGCGACCGCGACCGTTCGAGGGCGCGGCGGCGCAGTAGGTTCAGCGTAGAATGACAGCGTGCGACACGTACCGCTTCCGGCTTCACCTTCGCCAGGCGAGTGGAGATGTCGGCTGACACGGTTCTGGCAACACGAGGCGATCAATGCCGGACACTTCCACGGGCACATGGTCTTCGTCCACCACGGCGTTGCGCGTGTTGATCGTGGAGGACAACACGGATGCCGCGGAGAGTCTGGCCGCCATTTTCCGCGCGGAAGGGCATCAGGTCGTCATCGCCGCGGACGGGCCAACGGGCATTGAACTGGCACGCATGACCGCTCCCGACGCGGTGCTTCTGGACATCGGCTTGCCGGGCATGGATGGCTACGAAGTTGCACGATCGATCTATGAGCAGTCAGTGCTCCGTCGGCCGATTCTGGTCGCCGTGACGGGCCGCGGGAGCGTGGACGATCACCAGCGGTCAACCGCGGCGGGGATCGACCTGCATCTGACCAAGCCGGTGGACCCGGCCATCCTGGTCGGACTCCTCAACAGGTTCAAGTCGATCGTGCTTGGAGCATGACGGACGTCGCCGACGCCAGCAGCGACGGCATATGGTGGGTACCCGAGCGAAGCGGAAAGGCCCGCGGCGATGAGACTGGCGAATCTGAACCCGGCGATCGGGCCGTCCATCGGCATCCAGCTGCAGATCGCATCGGACAACAGTACCGCTACCTGCACCTGCTTGGTCTGCGCATTGACGTGGAAGGCACCGGCGAGCAGTTCGGGCGAGCTGGAGCTGGCATGGTGGCTGTGTCCGCGCGGGTGTAATGGAGACTGGCCCGAAGCCGTCATTCCGGGAGCGGGCCGGTGAATTCTCCAGGGCCAGATCGAGATGAACGCCGACGCAGCAAATCAGCCAGGTTCCACCCGCCCGCCGCAAGGTCGTGATGCTCCTTCGTCATTTCGCAGTCCTTAGGCATTCGTCATTACTCCTCAAGGCTGCTCGCACCCAGTTCTTCGGCGGTCATGGCGGGTGGCTGAATTTCGTTGCGGAGGATGGGGACGTGGGGTGGCGCCTCTATGCCGATCCGCACGCGGTTGCCGCTGACGGCAACGACCGTGACGATCACATGGGCCCCGATGCACACCTTCTCGCCAAGCTTCCGTGAGAGAACCAGCACTGCGCGACTCCTCCATGAGTGAGTGGTGAATTGATTGTGGTGGGGAATATAACTGTAACGACGTTCACACTGCAAGGCCAGATCTTGAAAAAACCAGGGAGTAAACCCAACATCTGGGGATAAGCACGCGGGCATGTGACGATGCATTCCATGCCATTGGGCACGCGATGTGCATTATCAATCATCGTGCGGCGAAGACTGCAACGTGGGATCGCACGGCCCTCGGCCTATCGGCCATCAAAGCTGGCGAAATGCCAAGCGCGGGCATTCGTGCTCCCCAAGCGGGAACCGTCGCTCCTCATACCATCAAGGGGCACCCAACGGGGTGCCCCTTTCTCATTGGAGGCGATCCGATGGCACGCACCACAATGCGCATGGAGAGGCGTCGCCGTTCATGCCTTCGTCAGCTGATTCGCGATGTCGCTGAAATGGAAGTAGAGCGCCAGCGGCTCGTCATTGAAGGCGAACAGATGCTGTGTGTGGTCCGCGAAGTCTGCCGCGAAATCGATGCAGCGGTCCGTCGGTTGATTGGTAAGGAAGAGGGGAAATGAAAATGCCCCGTTGCCAGCAACCGACGTGTCGCCCATCACGCGGCCGCCGATCAACGGGGCACTCTAATCATAGGGCGCTCACCATCAGAGGTCAATGGCCGCGACATATCCACGGTCCATGACCCGTCCGCGGCAGCGTTTTATTCAGCACATTCCTCCGATTCCTCAAACTCGGTGAACTACGTCACCCACGACGCCGCCCGTGCGTGGGGCGTTGGTGCTAACGGGTGATGATTGATCCCGGCACTTGCCAGAGCCGAAGTGTCCGATCGGCACTTCCCGAGACGATCCGTTTGCCGTCCGGACCAAAGGCCACCGTGCGCGCCGCACCGCAATGGCCGCGAAACGTGTGAATCGCTTCGCCCTTCGCCACGTCCCAGAGCCTGGCCGTCCAGTCATCGCTGGCCGAGGCGAGGCAGCGGCCGTCGGCACTGAACGCCAGGCCGCAGACGGCTGCGGTGTGGCCGCACAGTTCGCGCACCTCCCTTCCGGTGCGCGGGTCCCAGAGCTTCACCACGCCGTCGTTGGATGCCGAGGCCAGCAGTGTACCGGCGGGGTGAAAGGCCACAGCGGTCAGTCGGCTGGTGTGGCCGCGCAGGGTGCGGATCTCCTTGCCGCTGGCGGTGTCCCAGAGCTTCACCGATTGATCGTGACTGGCGGAGGCGAGCCAGAGATCGTCGGCGCTGAATGCCACTGCAATGGCAGGTTCCGCGTGGCCTTCCATGAGGTGCAGCGGCTTGCGCGTCTGGACGTCCCAGATGCGTACCGTGTGCCGCCACTCGGCTGCGGCCAGCCACTTGCCGTCGCTACTGAATGCGACGCCAAGAACGGGGCCGGCACCGAAGCCGGCGCACAGGCCCGCATCCTTGCCGGTGTCGCCGTCGTGGAGGGCGATGGCTCCGCTCGACATGCCCAGCGCCAGGAGCTTGCCCCTGGGAGCGACGGCGAACGAATGGTACGCACCGCGCAAGGGATCCATCCGCACGCTATGGAGCACCTGGCCGGAATCGGCATCCCACAGTTTTAGCTCGGAATCGTAGCTGAGCGAAGCGATCCGCCGGCCGTCGACGCTGAAACCGGCGCCGATGACGCGCTCGTTGTGGCCGTGCAGCGTGCCGGAATCCGCATTCTCGTTCCAGTGCGACGCGTCCCAGACACGCACGGCACGGTCGGCGCTTGCTGAGAGCAGTCGCAAGCCATCGGGGCTGAAGGTCAGGCTGCGCACCACGTCGCTGTGGCCGCGCAGCGTGATCGCCAGCTGGCCGCGGGCCATGTCCCAGACCTTGATCGAGCGGTCCTGGCTGCCGGTGACCAGGCGGCGCCCGTCAGGACTGAAGGCAACTGAAAAGACCGGATAGGTATGGCCATCCAGGCTGAAGACCTCCCGGCCGTCGGCCACATTCCAGACCTTGACGGTACCGAGGCCGCCTTGCAGCGTGTCGCCGTCGCCCGCAGCGAGCAGCCGGCCATCGGGACTGAACGCCAGGTGCTTGGGTGCAGCCTGATGGCCGAGCAACACGCGCAGTTCCGCGCCGGTGTCCAGGTCCCAGAGGCGGATGACGTTGTCGCTACCCCCGGTGGCGAGGAGCCGGTTGTCGGGGCGGAGCGCCAGGCCGTATTGCTGGCCGCTCTTCGGTTCGATCGTGCGGATGGCCTGGCCCGTGGCGACGTCCCAAAGCTTCACGGCATCGCCGCTGACTGACGCAAGCAGCCGGCCATCCGCGCTGAAGGCGACGCGGATCACGATGCCCGTGTGCGCCGGCAGCGCGTGCAGGAGCTGGCCATCGGCGTCCCAGATCTTGACGGTCCGGTCCCAGCTGCCGGACGCGAAGCGCTGACCGTCCGCGCTGGCAGCCAGGCAATGAATCACGTCGGCATGTCCTTGCAGCGTTTGCAGCTCCTTGCCGGTGGCGGTGTCCCAGATCTTGATGAGCCGATCGTGGCCCGCCGAGACGATCCGGCTGCCGTCCCGGCAGAAGACGGCACCGGAGACCGGCGCTCCGTGGCCGCGCAGGATCAACAGGTCGGTGTGACACAGGCGCTGGAGACAGGCCCACTCCCAGCCGCGCCGGCCGGGCGGGCACTCGTCGAGCAACTGGGTGGCCCGCGCCAGGTTGTTGGCGGCCAGCTCGCGCTCGGCCAGGGCGATGCGTTCGAAGTAGAGATGGCTTTCCAGCGTGTCGCGAGCCTGGGCGTCGGCATCGGCTTTCTCCGCCGCGGCCTGGACGCGGACCTGCGCCGATCGGGCCTGCTCGCGTTCCAGGAGCACCAGGCCGATCATCAGGGCGACGAAGCCCGTGACGACCAGCGCGGCAAGGCCCGCCACCATCGGCTTGTGCCGGCGTCCCCAGCGGCGCAACCGTTCGCCGGCCGATTCCGGATAGGCGGCAACCGGCTCATCGGCGAGCCAGCGCTCCACGTCGCGCGCCAGGTCCAGTGCCGACGGATAGCGCTGATCCGGATCGCGTGCCAGTGCCCGGCAACAAACCGCGGCCAGTGCGGGCGCCACGCCAAAGCATACGTCTTGCGGTCGCGGCGGCTCGGTCTCGCGCACCTGCCGCAACAGGTCGAGCGTGCTGTTGCCGACGAACGGCGGTCGGCCGGTGAGGACTTCGAACAGGATCGCCCCCAGGCCGTAAACATCGCTACGTCGATCGAGGCGTTCCCGCTGGCCTGCCGCCTGCTCCGGCGCCATGTACGCGGGCGTGCCGACGACCTGGCCCGTCAGCGTGTCCTCCGGACGAGCATCGGCTGTGGCTGCCTGGCTCGATGTCTCCTCCGGACTGTCCAGCTCCTTGGCGAACCCCCAGTCGAGCAGGATCACTTCGCCGAAATCGCCCAGGCCGACGTTGTCACTCTTGAGATCGCGATGAATGATGTTCTGGGAATGCGCATACGCGACGGTGTTGCACACACGGATAAACGCGCCGAGCAGTGCGTGCAGGTCAAGCGGCCCGGCAGCACCGGTTGCACGGCGCGCGTGATAGTCCTGAATCGCCTCGGTCAGTGTGCGGCCGCGGACGAAACGCATCGTGTAGCACGGCGGCTCGCCGTCCTGGCCCGGCAGCAGCTCGTAGACGGGCACGACGCCCGGATGCTGTAGTCGGCCGGTGATCCGCGCTTCGTGCAGGAAGCGCCGGCCGAGGACCACATCGCCTTGGCGTTCGGGACGCAGTTCCTTGAGCGCCACGTCTCGCTCCAGAACCGTGTCGTAGACGAGCCAGACCTGGCCGACTCCGCCGGCAGCATGCAGCCGACGCGCCTGATAGCGGTCGCCGCTCGGATTTGTGGGAGATTCGGCGCTATCGGACGGCGGCGCGGGCCAGAGCTTTTGCAACATCTGCACGCAATCGAGCGCGTCCTGCAAGCGGCCCTGCAACTCCGGGGGCGGACGGACGCCGGAGGCGGTCGGCGACGGCGCCCCGGTGACCAGCGCGTCCTCGTAGGCGGCCAGCAGATCGGTGAACCGGTCTTCCAGAGGTTCGCGATCGTGGACACTCATGGCGGCCTCCTCATCTCTGCTTGCAGCCGTTCCAGCGCGCGGGCCCAGAGCTTGCGCACGGCCGTCTCGGAGCGGTTCATCCGGCCGGCGATCTCTTCAAACGAGCGATGCTCCTGGTATCGCCAGACAATGACCTGGCGATAGTCTTCGGGAAGCCGTGCCAGCGCGTGACCAATGACCGTGGCCTGCTCGTGGGCCATTGCCTGAACGCTGGGCGATGCGCCGGAAGCGACCGGCACGCCGTTGGTTTGTTCGGCCGCTTCGAGGGACACTTCGCGGCCGGCAGCGCGTTTCTGGGTGGTGCGAAAGCGCCGGGCCAGCTTGTAAAGATGGTGCAGAAGCAGTTGCCGAAGCCAGGCCCGCAGCTCGGCCTCGGAGCCGCCGTGAAAATGGTCGAAGTCGCGCTGCGCCTCGAGAAACGTCTCCTGCACCACGTCGGAAGCTCCGCCCTTGGCCTGCAATGCCGGGTCGAGCTCCTGCTGGGCGATCTGCAGCAGGTAGCGGCGACACGCTTCCAGGGCCTGGCCCAGCGCCTCCTGCGAACCGGCTCGCGCGGCCGACAGCCAGTCCTCCGGTGCGTGCGCCATCTGCTTCCCCAAGGCCCAAAGCCGAGCGCGGCGGGACACTCTTTCTTGCCCCAGTGTAGGATGGCTCGCCAGGGCGAGCAACTTCGCAATGGCGCACTGTTCGTCGTTCCGACTAAGGCGATCAGCAGGAGAAGACTTACCTTCCGCCAAGCTCGGCCCAATGTGGATGCTGGCAAGGAAGTCCCTTTGGCGAGCGTCGAGGCGTAAGCCCGACGTGTCTGTGTACAGTTCATGAGGGGTTTTGGACGCTGTCCACGTCGGGCTTACGCCTCGACGCTCGCCAGGGAAGTGATTTTTTGCCGTTCGCCTAAAGGCGATCTTCGGCCGAAAGACCGCCTTTAGGCGGAACGACGAACAGTACGCCTCGGTGCAAGCGAAGAAACTCAGGAATTGCAAGCAGTTACGACAATTCCTCGAAAGCCGGTTTTCCGCGGGCAACGGCGGGCTCATTTGGGCCTTAGTGGAGGTGAGACACCCGCTCCCTCCAGCGCGCGAACCGCAGGTAGACGCTTGACTCGACGCCCGACCTCGATCATCCTGGCTTTGTCCCACCTACCTGGACCCCACCCATGCGTGCTTTCGGCTGTTCCTTGATCCTCGCCTCGGTGCTGGTATTCTGCGTTTCGTCCGCGCACGGTGCCGATGCCGGGTTCGCCAAGGAAATCCAGCCGCTGCTCGCCGCCCACTGCATCCGCTGCCACGGGGCCGAGAAGCCGCGCGGCAACGTCAACCTGGCTGTCTTCACCGACGACAAGTCGGTCGCCAAGCAGCCCAAGCTCTGGCGGCGGGTGCTGAAACAACTCGAAACACGCGAAATGCCCCCCGAGGACGAGAAACCGCAGCCCACGGCCGAGGAACGCCAGCGCCTGGTCGCCTGGATCAAGCAGGCGCTCATCGTCGGCAAGGCCGATCCCGGTCCCGCCGTGGTCCGCCGGCTCAACCGCACCCAGTACGAGCGCACCATTCGCGATCTGGTGGGCATCGACTTCAACTCCGGCGATGCCGTCGGCATGCCCAACGACACCAACAGCGAAGGCTTCGACAACCTGGCCAATGGCCTCGACGTGTCGCCGGCACTTCTCGAGAAGTACCTGGTTGCCGCCGACAAGGTCCTGGATCGCGTCCTCGGCCTGCCTGACGGCACGCCGTCCAAGGAGAACTTCAACCGTCCGCAAGCGAAACAGGCGTGCGACAAGCTCCTCTACGTCAAACCGAGTGACAAACTCCCGAAACGCGAAGCGGCCCAGCAGATCATTCACAGCTTTGCCCGCCGTGCGTTTCGCCGTCCGGTCAGCGCTGCCGAGATCGATCGCTTGATGGCGCTTTACGACCTGACCGAAAAGCGAGGCGACCGCTACGAGAACGGCATCCGCCTGATGTTCAAGGCGGTGCTGGTGTCGCCGCGCTTCTTGCTGCGCGTCGAGCAGGACCGCGACGGTGCAGCGGAATCCTACGTTGTCAACGATCACGAGCTGGCCGTGCGTCTTTCGTACTTCCTCTGGTCCACAATGCCGGACGAACGGCTGCTGCAACTCGCTGACGACGGGAAGCTCGCTTATCCCGACGTGCTGGAGCAGCAGGTGCGGCGCATGCTCAAGGACCCGAAGGCCCGCGCCCTGACCGACAACTTTGGCGTGCAATGGCTCCAGCTCCGCAAGCTGAACGACGCCCGGCCGAGCCAGGAGTTCTTTCCCACGTTCACCAACGGCCTCCGCAACGCCATGCGCGAGGAGGCGACGATCTTCTTCGACAAGCTGCGCGAAGAGGACAAGAGCGTGCTGCACCTGCTCGACGCCGACTACACCTACGTCAACGAAGAGCTGGCTCGGCACTACGGCATCGCCGACGTCAAGGGCAACCAGATGCGCCGGGTCGAGTTGAAGCCGGAACACCGTCGCGGCGGCCTACTCGGCATGGCGGGCATCCTGACGATGACCTCGCACACGTCGCGCACCAGTCCGACGCTGCGTGGCAAATGGGTGCTCGACGTGATCTTCGGCACGCCGCCGCCCCCGCCGCCCGCCGATGCCGGGCTGCTGAAAGAGCAGAAGAAAGGCGAAGCGCCGAAGACGTTCCGCGAGCTGATGGCCCAGCATGCGACGCAAAATACCTGTGCCGCGTGTCACCGCAAGATGGATCCGCTGGGCTACGCGCTCGACCGCTTCGATGCGGTGGGCCGCTGGCGCGAGGGCAGCGACCTGGATACCTCCGGCCAGCTCCCGACCGGCGAGAAGTTCAACGGCCCGCGGGAGCTCAAGCAGCTTGTGCTCCAACGGCAGGACGCCTTCGCGCAAAACCTGACGGAGCAGTTGCTGGTCTATGCCCTGGGCCGGGAGTTGCAGCCGTGCGATGAGAACACCGTCCGCGACATCGCCGCAGAGTTGAAAAAGAACGACCATCGCTTCGGCACGCTGGTGCTGGAGATCGTCAAGAGTTACCCGCTTCGCCATCGGCGCAATCGAGCGGCCGACGACCTGGAGTGACAATGATGAATGCCCCGATTTCCCGCCGATCCATGCTCCGCGGCGCCGGCGCCATGCTGGCCCTGCCGTTCCTCGAAGCGATGCTGCCATCGCGCCTGGGTGCAGCCACCGGCGAAGCGAAGCCACCGGTGCGTCTGGGCATCTTCACCGTCACCGGCGGTACCGTGCATGAGTCCTGGCGGCCGAAGGAAGCCGGTTCGCTGAGCAAGCTGCCGTCGATCCTCGAGCCGCTCGACGGGGTCAAGAAGGACATGCTCGTCCTGTCGGGCCTGTCGCATGGCGGCCGCAGCGAAGGGCTCAACGGCCACGAGCATTGCGGCTACCTTCACTTGACCGGAGCACCGCTCGTCAAGAAGGACAAGGGCAAACGGTACGCGGGCGTGTCGGTCGATCAGGCAGTCGCCCGCGCTATCGGCGATCAGACGCTGTTCTCGTCGCTGGAATTTGGCGCCACCAATCACGAGACGATGTACTCCTGGCGCACGCCGGATACGCCGGTGCCCTATGAATCGAACCCCCGGCTCCTCTTCGAGCGCATGTTCCGCGGCCGCAAGCCGGTCGTGCCCAACTGGCACCGCCGGCACACGGCCGAGGCGGCCCAGGTCCGCAAGCTGTCCCGCTCCGATTCGTACGAGCAAAGCGTCGTCGACCTGGTCCTGGAAGACGCACGGAGCCTCCAGAAGAATGTCGGCAAAGCGGATCAACGGCGCGTCGATCAGTACCTGCAAGGCGTCCGCGCCATCGAGACGCGCATTCAGTTCATCGAATCGTGCCTGCGCGTCGAGGCGCTCGATGCAGCCAATCCGGGGCCGTCGCGGCTGCACCTGCCCGAGAAGGCACTGCCGGAGGGCAACGAGTTCTGGAAGCTCTGGAACGCCGCTTTCCACGATCCGGAGAAGCACGCCGAGTACATCCGCATCGTGGCGGACCTGCTCGTCCTCGCTTTCCAGACCGATTCGACTCGCGTGGCCGCGCTCGCCGTCGGCAGCGACGACGCGATGTTCCCCGGCGTCGTCACGGTCGGCTACGAACGGCACTGCCACACGCTGGAGCATCGCGGCAATGCTGGCCGGGTTGAAGATGCCGACCCGATCGCCCGCGAAGCCCTCCGCCAGATTCACTCCTGGTACACGGAGCTCTTCGCCGAGATGGTGCAGAAGATGAAGCAGATCGACGAGGGCGGTTCCACCCTGCTCGACAACAGCGTGATCCTCTACACCTCGTACATGGCCGACGGCGGCCACGGCACGCGCAACTACCCGGTCGCATTGGTCGGCCAGGCCGGCGGCAAGCTGAAGACCGGCAAGCACCTTGCCTACAAGGAACGCACGCCCATGAGCAACCTGTTCGTGGAGGTGATGAACCTGATGGGCGTCCGCACCGATAAATTCGGCGACAGCGACACGGCGGAGCAGCGAGCCCACGAAGGACGCTTGCCGGGATTGATCTAACCTTGGGTTTCGCATTTGTTTCTACTCGTTACCGGGCTCTCTGCCCGGTAACGCACTGCCTTGGAGGCTCTGCCTCCCGCCCCCGCGCGGACACAGTTTGCAATTCCTGCCCATCTGCAATTCGCCAGGCAGAGCCTGGTGGGCAGTGCGTTACCGGGCAGAGGAGACGGCTGAAAAAGTCCTACGGGCTCCCACTTTGGCCATCAAGACGGCCAGAAATTGGGCAAAAAACGGGAATCACCCCGAGAATCTGGCCTTTAATGGCCGTTTTCTCCCACCGTACCGACTTTTTCAGCCGTCTCCAGAGCCCGGTAACGAGAACGCTTGTGTGCTTCGATTTGGCCATGAGCTCGAAAGGAAGCACTGATGCCAACCGATCACTTCGTCGCTGTCGGCGAACAAGGCCTGCGTCTGTTCTCCACCGATGGCACCGACTGGAAGCAGCGCCAGACCGGCAAGGACGGCGAAGTCTACCGTGCCGCCTGCTTCGGCAAGGGCCGCGCCGTCGTCCTGGGCACTTACGGCGGCCGCAGCATTTTTGCTTCCACCAGCGACGGCGAGAAATGGCAGACCGATTCCAAGGATGGACGCGACCTCGGCACCGTTCGCAGCCTCGGTTTCGGTAAGGACGTCTTTGTCGGCGTCGGCGGCGATGCCGGGTTCGGCAACTACGCCAAGCCGTGCGCGGTCCAGTCGAGCGACGGCGTCGCCTGGAGCGATTTCCGCGCCTTTCCGGGCAAGGCCATCTTGCGCCGACTGGCGTTCGGAAACGAGCGATTCGTCGGCGTCGGCGATTCCGGTCGGCGCGCTGCTTCCGCCGATGGCTGGAAGTGGGACGACGCACCAGACGTCAAGGCGATCGACACGCTGGTCGACGTCGCCTTCGGCAAGGGCGTCTTCGTCGGCGTCGGCCTGCACGGCTTGCGGATGCGCAGCGAGGACGGCCTCAAGTGGGCCGATCGCCAGGTCGGCGAGGAAGGCGAGCACTTGAACGCCATCCTGTGGGCCGGCGACCGCTTCGTCGCCGTAGGCATCAAGGCGACGTACACCTCGCCGGACGGCGTGAAGTGGGAACGCCACGTCGCGCGGAACGGGCCGTTGGCTGCCGCGTTTGGCAATGGCGTCTTCGTCGGCAGCCGCTGGAAGGGCCGGCTGCTCCGCTCGACCGACGGCATCGACTGGCGCGAGGTCCACAAGAGCGAGTATCACATCGAGGCGCTGGCCCACGGCAGTCTGGCCTAGGGGCCGTTCGACGAATCAGCCCCACCACCCCATCGGTCGTACCGGACCACTAACAGTCTGTTCCAAAAGGGGTCAGGCATGCTTTGTAGAAAACCCTGGTTGGACGGAGGTCCCTCGTTACCGGGCTCTGCCCGGTCACGCACTGCCGGCGAGGCTCTGCCTCGCGAGCCCGTCCCTGGCTGGACCGGCAGATGGCGGACAGTTCACTGCCGTGAGGCAGAGCCTCGCGGGCAGTGCGTTACCGGGCAGAGAGCCCGGTAACGAGGGCGATGGCAGGGTTTTCTACAAAGCAAGTCAGGCACCGTTGCCGGAACGGCCCGAAGGGTGCTGCGCACAACGGTGCCTGACCCGAATGCCTTTCACTTTGGCGAGCGGCAGCCTTAAATTGCCCAGTGGCACGGACATTTCTGTCTGTGCGGTCGGGAAATGGCACGGACAGAAAAGTCCGTGCCACGGAACACCGCTTAAGTTGACGACATTCGTGCCTGCCCCCCCCCTTAAAACAGACTGTAATACTACAACGCTGCGTCCACGGGAAGGATCGGCGTCCGTGTCTGTAGCCGCAGGCTTCAGCCGGCTAAAGCCTGCGGAGTAGCGTCTGCCGCCGCGCGACGCTCTTCCGCAGGCTGAAGCCTGCGGCTACAGACAGTTCTCGGTAATCCTGCTTACCTGTCGGGCAGCGGACGCGGCGCCGGTTGCGGCACTGGGACGGGCAGCGGCACGGGGACGCCGATCCCACCGGGGCCCGGCTTCGGGCCGACGCCCATGCGGCCGACGGCGTTCTTGGCCAAAGGCGTCAGCCAGGCTTCGGCGTTGCCCTTGGCCAGGTTCTCGAGCACGCCCTTCGCTTCGGGGGTGCCAAGGAAGACCAGCACGTCGAGCGCGCGCTGGGCCTGTTGCACGGCCGGCAGCAAGCGGATCTTGTCGCCGATCATGCCGAGACGCATGCGCACTTCCACGGACGCCGCATTGCCCATTTCCTTTTCGAGCAACGGCAGGATGCCGGGGCCCATCTTCACCAAATCGGTCGTGGCCTTCTCGCGCATCATGAAGGCGTCGTTATCGAGGTCCTTGATGAGCTGCGCGACGCGCTGGGCATCGATCTGCATGACTTCGGCCTTGAGGTTGTCCTTGATGAAGGGCACGCCCTGCTTGGCCGAGTAGATCGTCATCAGGCCCTGGTACTGCTTGGTCGCGTCGCTGCTGCCCAGGTCCGTCCAGGCCGCCTTGAGTTGCTCCGGCTTGACGTCCTGGGATGCGGGGGGCATCGGCGCCATGCCGCCTTCTTCGTTCTTGGCCTCGGTCGTCAGGCCGGGGTTGCCGGCTTCGCCGCGGGCCTGCGTCATGCCGCCTTCTTCGCCAATGGCCAGCGTGGTCGGCTTCGCGCCGTTTTCGTTCAGCGCCTTCGTCACTTCGATCGGCTGACCTCCCTCTTCTCCGACGGCCCGTGTGGTTGCCCGCGCGCCTTCTTCATTCAGCGCATCGGTCGAGACTTCTTTGTCGGCGCGGGCAGCGGAGTTGAACCCAAGCAGGCCCGCCGTGGCGACCAGCATCTTTTCCAGTGCCGCGCGCCGCGTGGGCCGAACTTGTGCGGTTTCCGTGGACTCCGGAGCGATAATGCCATCGAAGGGGTGACGCATAGGAACGGTCTCGCAATTGAAAAAGGAATTCCCAGTGATACTGAACAGACGAGAGCGGAGTTCAAATAGATTGTAAGAATCCCGGACGTGAAGTCGCTCGTCTATCTATATTTACTGAAAGCACTTGTGGAAAGGAGTCGGCAAAATCCATGACCGTCCTCATTCTCGGCGGCAATGACGATGCGCATGCCGTCCACATGCTCACGCATCTGCAAAAGCGCGGCGTGGACGTCGAGTTGCTCGACAGCCGCTGGTTTCCGACTGCCCTGCGCCTCGCCTACGATCCCCAGGGCGATTCCTGCAAGATTCAGTTTCCGACCGGCCGAGCGATCCAATGGCGGCAGGTGCATTCCGTGTACTGGCGCTGTTACAACTCCGTTCAGAGCTTGCCATTACCGGATCCAGAACAGGCGTACATCGCCAATAATGACGCGCGCGGGCTGTTCGAGTCCTTGCTGATCCGAATGCCGACGCGTTGGGTTAACAGTTGGCGCGCATTCCAGTTGCACCAGACCAAGCCGGTGCAGCTGGCGATGATCGCGGCGCTGGGAGTGCCGATCCCGGCGTCGGTCCTGGCCAACGACGCCGCGTCGGTGCGCGAGTTCTTTGAGAAGCATCCGCGCAGCATCTTCAAACCGGTACAGGGGGGCGCCCATGCCCGCCGCGTCACACCCGCCCATCTGACCGACGCGAACCTGCAAAACCTGAATGTGGCCCCCGTGACATTGCAGGAAGAAGTTCCGGGCAGCAACATACGCGTCTTCGTGGCCGGTCAACGGGTGCTGGCGTGCGAGTTGCTGACCGAGCAGCTCGACTATCGCGATGATTCCGACCCGCGCATCGTCGCCCACCCGCTTCCGCCTGAGTGGGAAGATCGCTGCCGCACCATCGCGCAAGCCCTCGACTTGCTCTGGACTGGCATCGATTTGCGCCGGACTCCCGAGGGAAAGTACGTCTTCCTCGAAGCGAATCCATCGCCCATGTTCATGGGCTTCGAGTCGCGCTGCGGGCTGCCGCTGACGGAAAGTCTCACGGCACTGCTAACGGCGGAACGCGTCTAATGGTTGCTGGATCGGTGTGGCTTCTGTAGCTGCAGGCGTCTGGTGACGGCTCATGCGACGGCGAGTCAATCTCCCGCGGGTGAACCATCGAACGGAGAGCCGGAAGCGAGAGATTCGCCCGTCCGGTTCGGAGGGGAGCCGAACTCAATCGGTTCTCCCTACCCCTATATCAGCCGTAGCACGAGCTGTGAGCTCGTGCGCGCCCCACAGCCTTTTACGTCAAGAAGCCGCGCTAATGAAGCCACGCAGGACCAGCCCCCGGACCTCGCGAAGCACGCGCAGGAACCAGAAAAGGTCCACGGCGACAAATCCATAGACGACAACCGCGACCAGAATGGCAAGTCCAGTGCCGTCGCCGCCGATGGCGCGGGACGTCAGCCAGAGCAGAAGGATGATGAAGAGCAGGACAAGTGGCGACGCCGCCACGAAACCGGCACACCACAGTGCCCCTTGACCAATGCGCCGATTGTTAAAATGCGCTGCAATGGCCCGCAGAAAGAGTAGGAACAGCACCGTGCCGGCCACCAGCAGAAGTCCTGCCGGCAAGTACGCCATGGGCACGAGCACACTCAGCGCCTGGCTGCCGGCGGCTCGCTCGCCCGGGCGCTCGCCAATCGTCGGGATGACCGAAGTTACTCCCAGGGTGAAGAGACCCACCAGCAAGAAGCCGGCCAGGCAACCGGTGGAGCCGATCGCCATCTTGCGCGCGACCGGCAAGCCGGGGACCAAGCAACACATGGCCGTGCCAAGCATGGCGACCACCGTACTGATGATGGCGATGGGAATGCTGATCAGCAGCACAGTCTCGGTGACTTTGGGCCCCGGGCTGGCAAAGGCGAGAAAGGCTCGGCTGCCGGCCAGCACCAGGAACACGATGAAGAGGCTGATCGGAATCAGGTTCAGTCCGCGCCGGACCATGTGCCAGCCAGGATCGAGCTTGGATCCCGCAGGCGTGACGCCGTTGAACTCCGCGCCGCCCGCAGTGGGGCTCCGTCGCGGCCGTGTCTCGCCGATGCCGCCCCAGACGGGGCCGTACGGGATCTGCGGTCCGTTGCCCGGTGCCATCCAGCCCGGCTGCGGTTCCGGAGCCGGAGCACTGGCGGGCGCGCCCTGGGGCACGGGCGCCTGAGGCGCGGGTGCCTGGAAGAGGGCCATACAGAGGGGGCAGCGCATCGCCTGGCCGGCAAACTCATCACCGATGGCAAGCGTCTTCTGGCACTGCGGACAGATGCAGGTGATCGGCATTCGACTTTGCTTTCCCGTCCCGGCCGGCGTCCCGCTGGTCAGCGCTTGCCGGGCCTCGTACACCAACTAGCGCCTCTCTCGACGCGCGAGTTGCGGGAGAGGGGACGCCCCGATCGTGCATGCTATCCTTGCAGCATCTTCGGTGGAAGCTTGTATATGAATTGAATTGGGCGGGGATCCAGGGCGCACCGAATTATCAGACCTGCTCCCGCGACACGCAACGAAAAAAGGCCCGCCGGCCCCGCGAAAGCCGCCTGAAATCATCACCATGCCCGATATCTTCTGGTCCGACGCCCGCGCTCGCATGATGCTCGATCCGACCGTCACCAACCTCAACACGGGCTCCTTCGGTCCCCTGGCGCGGGAGGTCTTCGAGTACGTCACCGAGTTGCGCCGCCGCCTGGCCGCGGAGCCGATGGATTTCCTCGTCCGCCAGCTGCCGCCGTTGTTGTGGCAAGCGCGCGAGCGGCTGGCGCGATTCCTTGGCGGCGATCCACGCCGGCTGGTCTTCACGGCGAATGTGACTGCGTCGATCAACCTGGTCACCTCATCGCTGCACCCGGCTGCACCTGGTGAAATTCTATTGACCGATCACGAGTACGGCGCGATGCACTGGTGCTGGGAACGCATGGCGCAGCGGTTGGGGCTGTCCGTGCGGACGTTTCCGCTGCCGCTGCTGGCCGCCCGTCCGGAAGAAATCGTGGATGCCGCAAAGGCCGCGATGAGTGCACGCACCCGGATCCTCTTTTTCAGCCATGTGCTCTCGCCCACCGGCCTCGTGTTGCCGGCACGCGAGCTGTGCGCGGAAGCCAGACGTCGCGGAATCCTGACGGTGATCGATGGCGCTCATGCTCCCGCGATGCTACCGGTGGCCCTGAACGAGATCGGTGCTGATTTCTACGGCGGCAACTGCCACAAGTGGCTGCTGGCGCCGACCGGTTCCGGGTTCCTCTACCTGGGCGCGCAAGCCCAGGACCTCCTGCAACCACTGCAGGTGAGCTGGGGATGGCAGTTTGATCGTCGTCCGATGGACGATCGGGACGAGTTCGGCTCGACGCCCCGATTGCGCTTCTTGGAGTTTGAGGGGACGCGAGATCTGTGTCCCTGGCTGGCGATTCCGGCGGCCATCGATTTTCAGGACGCCCTGGGCTGGCAACGTATCCGCGGCCGGATCGCCGAGTTGGTCGATTACGTCCGCCGCCGTCTCGAAGGACTGAGCGGCCTGCGTCGAATCACACCCACGGCAGCCGGCCGCCACGGGGCACTGACCGCGTTTCGATTGCCGGCAGGCGTGCAGCCACCGATCTTGCGCCGCCGGCTCTGGGAAGACTTTCGGATCGAAGCGCCCATCGTGGAACGACCGGAAGGTCCGTTGCTCCGCGTTTCGACGCATTTCTACAACACGGAAGAAGAAATCGACCGGTTGGCGTCAGCGCTGTCCGCAATCCTCTGATCGCCGCACCGTCATCGCTCCGCCCCGATGCGCACATCCACGACGCTGACACGCTCAACCCCCGCCAGCCGGGAGATCGCCTGCGCCAGCTCCATCAATTCCTCCGAACGCTTCACATGCCCGCGCAACCGAACCAAGCCTCCCTGAACTTCCACCCGAACCGCTCGAAAGCGCGGATCGTTTGCCCGAAGCCGTTCGACGGCGAGCACGAGGCTTCCTGCTTCGCCGGGCGTCCCAGTTACCGGCGCGATCTGCTGGGGCGGCAGGAGGGAAATTCCCGGAGGGCTGTCTTCCCGCGGCGCCGGCGCTGGGATCGGCCATCCACGCGGCGGCGG
>JAIEMG010000052.1 GCA_019752375.1 Gemmataceae bacterium
CCGCAGGCTGAAGCCTGCGGCTACAAGTGCGGCGGGCACTCCGCAGGCTGAAGCCTGCGGCTACAAGTGCGGCGGGCACTCCGCAGGCTGAAGCCTGCGGCTACAAGCGGGAGAGCATGCTCTGGGGAATCGTCAACACTCCGTGGTTGACTGGAATTTCAACCACTGCGCATGAAAAAAGGCGGCAACGCGTCGTTGCGTTGCCGCCGTCGAAGGCGGGTCAGTCCGCGGCGTCGGCGGTGACGCCAGGACAAACCCGCCTTCCTCCCCCTGGAGTGGGTCGGACCACCCTAGCAAGAGAGTTATCGTCTGTCGCGGCAGAGGTTCTTGAAGCGGAGCGATTGCCTCAAGGTCATCGCCGGACGCAACGGAGTGCCAACCATGATTCGACGCTCGTCCTCTCGGTCGCCATGGCGCCGACCGATGCTCGTGTCGGCGGTCCTGCACGTGCTGGGCGCCCTGTGCTTCTGGATATGGGCGGAACAGAGCCCGCCCGTCAGCGGCCTGATCGCTCCCGCACTGGATACCCGCATCCACGAGCGCGAGCTCGACGTGCTGGTCATGGACATCGACGTCGGCCTGCCAGGCCCGCGCACATCCGCGCCGCCCGCCGTCGTGCCGACCGTGACGCCGCCCCAGCCTGCGCCGACTGCTGTCGTCGCCGTGTCTTCGCCAACCACCGGACACTCCAGCCCCGCATCCACCGCCGGGACACCGATCGGCAGTGGGACTTCCGGCGGCACGAGCGGCGGCGGTTCCGCAACGACCTTTTTCGACGTGGCGGCACAGGGCCGATCCGTGGTCTACGTCATCGACCGCTCCGGCAGCATGGGCGAGTGCGGCCGCCTCGACCTGGCGCGGCGCGAGTTGCTCGCCAGCCTGGCAAAGCTGCCGGCGGAGGTCCGCTTTCAGGTCATCGCCTACAACCGCAACGCCGACCCGCTCCACATTGGTGGACAGAACCGCCTGGCCGCCGCCACGCCGGAGAACAAGCAGCAGGCCGCTTACTTGTTGCAGCACCTCGTGCCCGAAGGCGGCAGCGAGCACCTGATCGCCCTGAAACAGGCGCTGTTGCTCGACCCGGAGGTGATCTACTTCCTGACCGACGCCGACGACCTGCTTGCGGACCAGGTCCGCACGCTGACGCAGCTGAACCACGGGCGCGCCGCCATCCATACCATCGAGCTCAGCATGGGCAACCGCGACCGGCACGAGATGCCGTTACACGTCCTGGCACGCGACAATCGAGGGAAATATCGAGCGGTGGATGCAAATCCCAGCCTGGCGAGCGGCGGACGTTGAAGAGGAGGAGAAATGAACCACGGATTGCACGGATAACACGGATAAGGAATGCAATGATTACCAACAAAGCCACGGTGCTCAGGGTAGAACCATACCTATTGCTTGCGCTCTTGGCTTATCCGTGTTATCCGTGCAATCCGTGGTTGAATTCTTCCCCTACGTCTGATCAAGCCCCGGCTCGTTGCTCGCACTCGCGCATGTAGCGAATGCTCTCGCGGGCGATGGTCTCCGGGTCCGGCGAGTAGTCGAACACTTCCACCGACACCCAGCCCCGGTACTGGTGCTCGCGCAGGGCGCGGAAGATCGGTACGAAATCGACGGTCCCGAAGCCGGGGCCGCGCTTGTTCGGGTCGTTGGCGTGGAAGTGGCCGGTGATCTTGATGTGCCGGCGAATCAGCTCGGGGATCGGCGCTTCTTCGGCCGACATGGCACGCACGTCGAGGTGCAAGACAAAGTTCGGGTGATTGACCCGCTCGATCAGGTCCATGCCCTCGGCCGCGGTGAGGATGAAGTCGGCGTCGGGCGGCGCCAGCGGCTCCAGGCAGATACGCACCCCGCAGTCGGCAATCGCGGGCATCGCCCGGCGAAACGTGTCGGCAGCCCAGTCCGCGGCCTGCGCCTTCGTGCTGCCCGCCGGCACCCGGCGCTGGGCGGGCGAGCCGAAGACCATCAAGTCACCACCCAGGTATCGGCAGCAACGACCCAGCTCGACCAGATAATCGGCGGTGCGCTTGCGGATGGCCTCGTCGGGCGACGTCAGCTGCAGGCCTTCGGTCTTGGCCAACAGCCAGTGCAGGCCGAGGATGGTTAGACCGCACTCCTCTGCTTGTCGACGCAGTTCCTTGCGGCGATCGGCAGTCACGTCGGTGATGCGCGGGGCCAGCGTGAAGGGCGCCATCTCCAGGCCGGTATAGCCGCAATCGGCCACGAAACGGCACACACGGGCGTGGTCCCAGCCTTCGAACGTCTCGTTGCAGATTGCGTAGCGCATGTCAGTTGAGCTTCACCGGGCGAGAAGGAGTCAGTGTCAGTTCGAGCGGGCCCTTTGCCTTCTGGGCCTCGCGGTAGAAGTCGGTGGGCGAGTTGACCGCGGTGCCGTTGACGTGGGTGACGACGTCGTTCACCTTTAAGAGTGCGGTGGCCGCGGCGCTGCCGGATTGAACCTCGCGGATCACCACGCCGCTCAGGCTGTTTTGGGGCATGTCGGGCAGCGTGGGGGCCGTCTGGTACCAGACGCTCACGTGATCGACGCGCAGCCCGCGCACCGCCGCCGGCTTGCGCGACGCGATGATGGTACCGGGGACGTAGTACTTCGCCAGTGTGACGGGAATGGTCCGCGTGCCTTCGCGATTCCGCACTTCCAGCCGGGCCTCGGAGCCGGCGGGAAGCGTGCCGACCGTCAAGAAGATGTCATCATTTTCCGTGACTGGCGTGTCGTTGACGGAGAGGATCACGTCGCGGTCGCGCAGGCCGGCGCGATAGGCCGGCGACCACGCGGTCACGCGTTCGACCGGCACGCCCTTGCCCCGGCGATGATCGTCAAACAAGGAAACGCCGAGGAACCCATATTCGACTTCCTCGCCGCGTTTGAGCACCTCGATGATTCGCCGCATGGTCGCGTCGATCGGCACCGCAAAACCGCCGGCCGTCTCGCTGCCGCTGATGGCGGCAAGCGACGTGGTCAAACCGATCAGTTCGCCTTTCAGGTCGATGAGCGCGCCGCCGCTGCAGCCGAGGTTCAAGCGGGCATCGGTCTGCAGGAGCGTGCCGTAGTGATGCAAGGTCTTCTTGCGTTCCAGCTCGTTGGTGCGTTCCTGCTCGGTCAAGGTATCCGGCGCGCGGCGGCGGATGTTGCTGATGATGCCCCAGGAAGCGCTGGGACTGCCGTCGCGAAACCCCGCGGCGAACGGATTGGCAATGCTCAGCGCCATCTGCCCCTTGCGGACCTTGCTGGCATCGCCAAGCTTGATGGCCGTCAGACCGTTCGGAGGCGTGAGCAACCGCAGCACGGCAAGGTCGCTGCGCGGGTCGGCGGCATGGATGTCGGCGTAGCTTTCCTTGTCGCCGGTGAGACGGACGAAGATCTTGGCGGCATCGCGAACGACGTGGTAGTTGGTCAGGATGAGGCCGCTGCCGTCGATCACCACGCCGCTGCCATACGATTCGGGGATGTAGCGCGGCTGGGCCATGTCGAGCTTCTTGCGACGGTCCGTTTCCGCCTTGTCGCCCTTACCGTAGTGCTGATCGAGCAAGGACAGCGAGAAGCCGTCGAGCTTGCCGGGATTGTCGGACACGGGGCTAGTGCGATATTTCGCGTATGCTTCGCTGCGCGACACCAGAACGCAGGCGACGGCGGGCTCCGCTTCCTGAATGGCGCTTTGCAGAGCCTCCTGGAGCGCGAGCGCGTCTTTCCGGCCATCACCGCGCGCCGGCGCAACGGCACACAAGCCGGCCAGGGCCAGGCAGGTCAGCACGCTACCGCGAAACATGATCCCTTCCCCCTCGGAAGTGGACGGAATCGACCCGGGGGCTGCTCGGGCGAATCAACCCTATGTTGTACCGCGGCAAAGGGCGGGATTCCAGGGAGAGTTCAGAATGGATGCCGTTTACCCTCGTGACCGGGCGGAGCCCGGTCACGAGCGAACGAGAGCAAGACGAGGAGCAATGAAAAACGCCGCACGCGAGAATTGCCAGTTCTTCGTTCTCCGTTTCGCGCCAAACGTGGGCGTGTATACTGAATGCGACGTTCTCAACTTTCATGGTTCATGCCCGGCCGGCTCATGAAGATCACTTCGATCCCGCAGATCGCCCGGAACGTCAATCGGTTCCGCGAGATTGGCACTATCCTTAGCAAGTATGGCCTGGCGGACTGGATCAGCCGGCTGGACATTGGCTTTGCCCGCGGCATCTTCAAGAGCACCGACGGCCTGGCCCTGGCGAACGAAACTCATGAAAGCCGCATTCGCCTGGCACTCACCGAGCTGGGGCCGACGTTCATCAAGCTGGGACAGGTGCTCAGCACGCGCGGCGACATCGTCGGTCTGGAACTGGCCCGCGAGTTGACCAAGCTTCAAGACTCCGCACCGGGCGATCCGTTTCCCTTGGTCCGCTCGACCATCGAGGCCGAACTGGGCCAGCCGCTCCGGGACCTCTATACGGAGTTCGAGGAGAAACCGCTGGCCTCGGCATCGATCGCCCAGGTCCACCGCGCCCGCTTGGCCAGTGGCGAATGGGTCGTCGTCAAGGTGCAGCACAAGGGCCTGGAAGCGAAGATCCGCACCGACCTGGACATCCTCGTCGGCCTGGCGGAGCTGGCCGAGCAACATATCGACGAGGTGAAGAAGTACCGCCCGCGCGCGGTCGCGGCCGAGTTTCAGCGCGTACTGCTGCGCGAGCTGGACTTCGGGCGCGAAGAGCGCAACCTGCAGCAGTTTGCCGCCAACTTCGCCGCCGACGCCACTGTCCACTTCCCGACCACCTATCCCGAGCTGTCCACCAGCCGCGTGCTGACGATGCAGTTCCTGGAAGGGACCAAGATCTCCCAGCCGGAGCAACTCAAGGAACTGGGCATCGACCTGGAAGACACCGCTCGGCGGGGGGCAGTCATCTTCCTGGAGATGATCTTTCGCGATGGCTTCTACCATGCGGACCCGCATCCCGGCAACATCCTGGTACTGCCCGGCGGGACCATTGGCCTGGTCGATTGCGGCATGGTCGGACGGCTCGACGAGAAGACGCGCGAAGACGTCGAAGAAATGTTGCTGGCGATCGGCGGCATGGATGCAGTGCGGTTGACGGGAGTGATCACGCGCGTCGGCTCGGTGCCGCCGCAGCTCGACCAGGCGGCGCTGGGCGCGGACGTCTCGGAGTTCCTCGCCTACTACGGCGGCCGATCGCTCAAGCAGCTCAATCTGGGACAGGCGCTGACGGAGATGGTCGAGATCGTCCGCCTGTATCAGATCCTGTTGCCGGCTAACATCTCGCTGCTGCTCAAGGCCCTGGTCATGCTGGAAGGGACGTCCCGCGCGCTGAATCCGGGCTTCGACATGCTCTCGCTGCTCAAGCCGTACAAGCGCCGGATGCTGCGCCGCTACCTTTCTCCGGCGCGTCGCCTGCGCAAGCTACAACATCTCTTGCGGGAATGGCAACACCTGGGCGAGGTCTTGCCGCGCAGTCTCGCCGACATCCTGTTGCAACTCCAGAACAGCCGTTTCGAGGTCCACCTGGAGCACAAGCACCTGGAGCCCACCGTCAACCGTCTGGTTTACGGGATGTTGACCAGCGCTCTGTTCCTGGGATCGGCCCTGCTCATGAGCCACAAGGTCCCGCCGGAATTCTACGGCCTGTCCATCCCCGGTGCGATTGGCTTTGGCCTGAGTTCCGTGCAAGCCGCCCGGCTCTACTGGGCCATTCGCAACTCGGGACGGCTCGATTGACGCACGATACGCGCGACGTCTATAGCCGCAGGCTTTAGCCTGCGGAGTGAATGTAAGAGGCCTGCGATGCCATTCCGCAGGCTGAAGCCTGCGGCTACAGACGTTGCGCGCATCGTTCCGCGGAATGTCTGTAGCCGCAGGCTTTAGCCTGCGGAGTGAATGTAAGAGGCCTGCGATGCCATTCCGCAGGCTGAAGCCTGCGGCTACAGACGTTGCGCGCATCGTTCCGCGGAATGCAGCGAGTACTAGTCAATGACGAATGGCCCAAGCCCCAACCACTCAGGCAGATTCCAGAAGCGGACGTACAAGGTTGTGGTGCTCATTGGGCACTGAGGGTTGGTGGATTGGTTCGGCCGGGTGTGCCGGCCGACCATCAATCCAAACCAGCGTCCACAAAGATCCTCTGGCCCTCACCTCGTCCACGCCAGCCACTTCGCGAACAGGCTCTTGACGAGCGGCGTCAGCCGGGTGCGGTTGTAGGCGTCGCCGGCTCTCTTGATTGCTTCAGCCTGCGTGGGATACGGGTGAATCGTCCTGGCAATCGTGCCCAGGCCGAGCTGGCCGACTATTGCCAGCGTGATTTCCGAGATCATGTCGCCGGCATGAGACGCCACTATCGTCGCGCCCAGGAGCTTTCCCTTCTTGCCGACGTGGACTTTCACGAAGCCTTCCGTCTCACCGTCGAGGATGGCGCGGTCGACGTCGTGCAGCGGCTGCGCGATCGTCTGAAAAGCGATCCCGGCCTTGTGCAGGTCGCCTTCGTACATGCCGACGTGAGCAATTTCGGGATCGGTGAAAGTACACCACGGCACCGTCAGGGCGCTGGCCTTCGCCCGGCCGCGGAACAGCGTGTTCTGGATGACGATGCGTGCCAGGGCGTCGGCCATGTGCGTGAACTTGTAGCGCGAACAGATGTCGCCGGCCGCGTAGATCATGGGGTTGCTCGTCTGCAGCCGATCGTTGACCTTCACGCCTTCGCGCGCGTCAAACGCGACGCCGACCGCCTCCAGGTTCAGGCCCTCGACGTTCGGCATGCGGCCGACGCCGACGAGGATTTCATCGACCCGCGCTTCGGCCGCCTTGCCCCCGACCGTGTACTTGACGACCTTCTCGGCTCCCTGCGTCTCGATGCCGGTGATCTTGCAGTCGGCGACAATGTTGACGCCGTCTTTCCGCATGGATCTCTCAACGAGTGCGGCGGCATCGCGGTCTTCGACGGGCAGGATGTGCGGTGCGACTTCCAGCAGCGTGACCTGCGAGCCGAAGCGCGCGAACGACTGGGCCAGCTCGCAGCCGATGGCGCCGGCGCCGATGACTGCCAGCCGCCGCGGCAACTCGGTCAAGGAAAACACGGTTTCGTTCGTCAGATGGCCCGTCTCGGCCAGCCCGGGGATCGGCAGCTTGCTGGCTCGGGCGCCGGTGGCGATCACGGCACGTTTGAAGCGCAAGCTCTTGCCACCCACTTCGACCGTGTCCGGCCCGGTGAACTTACCGGAGCCGAGATACACGTCCACGCCGAGCTTTCGATAGCGCTCGGCCGAATCGTTGGGACTGATCGATGCACGCAGTCGTCGCATCCGCTCCATCACCTTGCCGAAGTTGACTGTCGTGCCAGCCGGGACCTCGATGCCGAATTCGTGTGCATCGCGGACGTTGGCAAAGGCACGGGCGGCGCGGATCAGCGCCTTGCTCGGCACGCAGCCGACGTTCAGGCAATCGCCGCCCAGGAACTCGCGTTCGATGAGCGCGACCTTCGCACCCAGTCCGGCCGCGCCCGCGGCGGTGATGAGCCCCGCGGCGCCAGCGCCGATCACGACCAGGTTGTAGCGCGGCTGCGGCTCGGGATTCACCCAGTCGGACGGGTGGACATTGGCAATGAGCTTCTGATTGTGCTCGTCGAATGGCTGGATTTGGAGCGGTTCACTCATACGTCGTTCCCCTTGGACATCGTCGGCCGCGGATTGTCGGTTTCGCCAATGGCCTTGTCGAGCGCTTTCTTGGCGATGCGCGTGACGTACACCGCACCGACCACGGCGACGACCAGGCCCCCGTAGAAGAGGACTTGCTCACCGACGGTCCGCTCGCGCTTGCCGGCGAACAACTCCGCCAGGTTCTGCACCAGCGAGCCGAGGTAGACATACATGATAGTGCCGGGCAACATGCCCAGCCAGGAGGCGAGCAGGTAATCGCGAAAGCGGACGCGGGTCAGCCCATAGGCATAGTTGAGCAGGTTGTAGGGAAAGATCGGCGCCAGCCGCGTCAGCAGCACGATTTTGAATCCCTGTTCCGCCACGGCCTGGTCGATGGCGCGGAAGCGAGGATTGGCTGCGACGCGTTGCTCGATCCAGTCGCGCGCCAGGAACCGGCCGGCAAAGAACGCCGCGGCGGCTCCGCCAACGCTGCCAGCCGACACAGCGACGGTGCCAACCACCGGACCGAAAAGGAATCCGGCCCCGAGGGTCAGCACCGAGCCCGGAAAGAGAAAAACCGCCGCCGGCACGTAGACCGTCGCCACGACCACCGGTCCCCAGGGACCAATTTCGCGCGCCCAGTCGAGGAACTGCTCCAGGCGGTCCTTGAGTTCGGGCAAGAAGACGAGGCTGAGGACAAAGGCAGCGACGAGCAGGGCCAGGATGAACAGCCGAAGCAGCGATCGTTGGTTCATGGCGAATGCAGTGTCCCTGAGTTTCCGTCCATGCTACGCGGGCAGCCATTCCTTGTCCGACACAATTGCGCCGGTTTTCAGCCCTTTGTGGGACGCATGACTCATCATGCACGTCTGTAGCCGCAGGCTTCAGCCGGCTTTAGCCTGCGGAATAATGTTGCAGCGACCGTGGACTCCCTCCACAGGCTGAAGCCTGCGGCTACAGAAGTGCACGGCGCTCCTTCCTTTGGAAGAAGCGCCGTGCACTTCTGCGGGTCGGTGGGGTGCAATGCGAAACGCGGAACGACGCCATGCGTCGTTCCGCGTTTCAGGAAATCTCCAACGTCCCACTGTTGACCGATCGGTTACTGAAGGTCCTTGATCTTCTTCTGGACCTCGTCTTTCTTTTTCTGCTCGCGCTTGCTGGTGCCCGCCAGCTCGACGCCCTTCTTGTAGGTCTTGAGCGCTTCCGCCTTGTCGCCCAGGGCCTTGTAGACGTCGCCCAGGTGGTCGTAGATCTCGATGTGTTGGCCCTCGTCCTTGTCCTTGGTGGCGTCGACCAGGTACTTCTTGGCCTCATCGTATTTCTTCTGCTTGTAGAGGACCCAGCCCATGCTGTCGAGGTAGGCGGAGTTGTCCTTGTCGTCGGCGGCGTTGTAGTCCGGATCGGCCTTGCGCTTCTCGCGATCCTTCTCCAGCGCCTTGCGGATCAGCTTTTCGGCTTCGTCCAGGTTCATGTCGTGGTCGGCCCAGATATAGCCGAGGTCGTTGTTGTAGGTCGGGTCGTCGGGCTTGAGCTCGAGCAGGGCCTTCAGGTGTTCCGTGGCCTTGTCGATCTTCTTCATATCCACATAGACGCCGCTGAGAACGTAGCGATTGCGTTCCACGTAGCGTTGCTTCTGCTCCTTCTTGAGCGTCTTGTCATTCTTCAAACGGTCCACGACCATCTCGTAGGTTTCCGCCGCCTTGTCGAACTTTTCGGATTCGCGCAGCACCCACGCCTTGAGTTGCAGGGCCCACCAGCCCTTGTCTTCTTCCTCGGCCTCGACCAGCGTCTGCGCCAGCTTGAGGGCCTCGTCCACCTTACCTTGCTTGGTCATGGATTGGATCATGCGTTCCATGACGGCGGGCTTGAGGCGATCGACCGTCTCGTTGCCCTTGAGCTCGAGGAACTCCTTGCAGAGCTTGACGGCCTTGTCGAACTTCTTGGTCTCGTAAAAGAGATCGATCAGCCCGCCGAACGACTGGGCCAATTTCTGGCCGCTATGCAGCTTGGTTGCTTGGTCGGCGCAGATGCGATAGAGGACTTCGCAGCTATCGATGTCTTTCACTTCCTGCGCGGCACGGGCGAGGATGTACGCGGCATTGTAGTTCAGCGGCTGGTCCTTCTCCTTGGCCACCTTGACGGCGACGCCCAGGAGCTTCTTCGTGCCGGGCTGGTCGGCGAGCAGGAGTTTGAGCTGTGCCTCAACCGGATCGTTGCCCGTTAGGTTGTTGAGGCCGAGGACCTTCTCGCGCAGGGCCGCGTCATCGTCGGCGGCCGAAACCGAGCCGATCAGGGAGGTCAGCGCCAGTGCAATCGCTAACCCCTGAACCGCCGGGAACCGTGCTGTAGCCATCACCGTCACTCCGCTGGGGACCGATGGGTTGAAACCAGGACCAGAGGCGATCGTCGCCTCCCAATAAGACGAACCAGAGGCACCTCCAGCTTGGCCCAAAAGCCTTGTGGGCCAGAGACTTCCCGGAGCGGGGGCGCGAAGGCGGTTCATCCCGCATGTATCGTACCTTACCGTTGTGCCGATTGTACAGGGGCTTTCAATCCCGCGCCTAACCCATTGGCAGCCTTGCGGCAAACCGGCCAATCGTCAGTTTGCCCGGCGCGGCAAAAGCCTGCAAAATAAATTGGCCTCCCGTGGTTCTGAAGACTAGGATTTGTTTGTTTTCCACACGACTCGCGGCCGATCCACTGGCGTTTGTCGGTGTTGCGGCAAAAACCGAGCGGAAGACGGGTCCCAATTCAGGCCCAACCAGTCGCGCCCAGCGGGAAGGGGTCGCCGTGAGCAACGCCGTGCCGCTACGAACCGGCATGGAGCCTTACCCCGGTTACCGATTGCGTCAGCTCCTCGGCCGGGGGGGCTTCGCGGAAGTCTGGGAAGCCGAAACAACCGACGGCCAGACCGTCGCTCTCAAGTTTCTTCCCTGCAACGACGGCCTGGCCGCTTCCAAGGAAATCCGTTCCATCCAGGCAGTCCGCCAGATCCGCCACAACCATCTGATACACATCGATCAGGTCTGGACCCACCTGGGTTACATTGTCGTGGCCATGGAACTGGCCGAGGGCAGCCTGCTCGACCTGCTCGAGGCCTACGGCTCCGAAATGGGCACCCCGGTGCCGCCCGAGCAGGTCTGTCTGTACCTGAGCCAGGCTGCGGATGCGATCGACTTCATGAATGCTCGCCAGCACCAGCTCGACGGCCGCAAGGTGGCGTTCCAGCACTGCGACATCAAGCCGAGCAATATGCTGCTCTTTGGCGATAGCGTCAAACTCGCCGACTTCGGGCTGGCCTCGCCGACCACGGCAGCGCTCAAGTTTCATCGCCGCGCCGGCACGATGGACTTCATCGCTCCGGAGGTGTTTCAGGGCCGTCTCAGCGATTGGACCGACCAGTACGCGCTGGCGGTCAGCTACTGCCAGCTCCGGGGCGGCCGCATGCCCTTCGCCGACACGCCAGACACCATCCAGCGCGACTACGTGCGGCCGACGCCCGACCTGAGCATGGTCTCGGAAAAGGAACGTCCGATCATCGCGCGTGCTCTCGCCACTGTCCCCCAGAACCGCTGGCCCTCCTGCACGGATTTCATATCGCGCGTCTCCCAGGCGGTGGTAGACTGACCGAAGACGAACGGCTGCCCGGGCGGCACGCCACCAGTAACTCAGGCCAGCGACACCGTTCAACCGGCTGCGGCGAAGACCCACCGTCCCGCGCGACCGTAAGTCTGTTCTAACTTCGGGGGAAATGACGAATGACGAATGACGAAGCTCGAATGACGAATCAATGTCCAAGTCCCAATGACCAAAGGATCAGACACCCTTGCAGTCATTGGAGCTTCGTCATTCGTGATTGATTCGGCATTCGAGCTTCGTCATTCGTCATTCCACCGGGCAGTTCGGCATCGTCCGACTACATGAGCCAACTTTCGAGGACCCCCTCATGTCCGATTCAATTTCGCGTCGCGCGTTCACGGCCAGGGCCGCCGGTCTTGTCCTGGCGCCCGCATCGCCGCTGCTGGCCGACGACGACAAGCCAAAGACCGATCCACCGAAGGCGCCCATGCCAACGGAGGCGCCGTTCGAGCGCGACTACACCGCGCCGCGCTTCAATCCCTCCTGGAAGAAGCAGCAGCTCAACCGGTTGCTCGTGCAGGACTTTGTCATCTTCGCGCACAGCGATCTGGACATGACAAAAAAGCTGCTGGAGAAGGAACCGCTCCTCGTCAACGCCTTCATGGACTGGGGCGGCGGCGACTGGGAGAGCGGCCTGGGCGGCGCATCGCATGTTGGGCGGCGCGACATCGTCGAGCTGCTGCTGGAAAAGGGAGCGCGGATTGACATCTTCTGCGCTGCGATGATGGGGCAGCTGGAAGCCGTCAAGGCGTTCCTCACGCTGCAGCCGAAACTGATCGATGCACGCGGCCCCCACGGCATCAGCCTGCATTTTCACGCGCACGTCGGCGGCAAGCACGCCGAGCCAGTGCTGGAATACCTGCAATCGATCAAGAAGGTCGAGTTCAAGCCGATCCCGAAGAAGCCGGTCGATCCGCCGAAGAAGTCGGAGTGAACGACGCCAACGGGAGATCGATCATGGCCCGCAGATGCCGGGTCGAATGCAGGACTCGACCATTGAACATCGGCGAAGTTTTATACTTCGCGCGGTAGAGAATGGCTGTGTCCGGTGGGCCAGACACTCTTGTCTGGCCGGCCAGACAAGAGTGTCTGGCCCACATTGCCAGGTACTCGGCCCGCGTGTGGTTTAAGAGAAGCCGATCCGACGCGGTGGAAATGGTCCACTGCGTCGGCTCGTCGGGTTTTTGCGATGGAAACTCGTTCGGCGCTACCACGGATAACGACCGTAGTAGTGGTGCCACCACGGATAAGCGGGCGGCGGCGGTTGGGTGATGATCGTCGTGGTCTTGTTGTTGGCGTTGTCCAGCTGCCGCTTGAGCGCGTCCATCTGCGCACGCATTTCGCGCTCGGACTGCTCCCGTTTCTCCGCGGCCGCTTTGCGTTCTGCTTCCAGCTCCTTCTGTCTCTCATCGAAACGGGCCTTGGCTTCCGCGGCCTGTTTCTGATCGTTCAGGAGCGCTAGCTTTTGCAGCTCGAACGCTCGTTCCTTTTCCAGCTCGTTCTGCCGGGCGTCCTGCTTCGCCTTCTGTTCTTCCCAGAGACGCCGCTGCTGCGCCTCCAGCTGTTGCTGCTGGGCGAGTGCGGTCGTTTTCTGGTCGATGTCCGCTTTCAGCTTGTCGAGTTCTTGCTTCTGGGCTTGCAACAGCTTGTCGTACTCCATCGCCGCATTGTGCTTGCCGTTGAAATAGAGGACGGCGAACGCCACACAGGCAGCGGCCAGCGCCCCGATCGCGTACCGCGCCGCGCGGCTCGGTAGAATCTCAGTGCCGGACTTGCCGGTTGGTGCGAGCGCCGCGGGGACCGTGGCGACCGCGGCAGGTTGCAGTGCTGGGATGGGGACTGAAGCCGGTGATGCGATAGGCTGTGCGGGACCGCCTTCGGCACTTGCCAGGAGCGTCTTGTTCAGGCCGGGATCTGGGGCCGGAGGCGGCGGCGCGGCCGGCACCTGCAACCGTCCTCCGCACGACGGACACGGTTTCTTGGTGCCTGCTTCGCCCGCGGGAGACTCCAGAGGCTTCTTGCAACGCGGGCAATTGTAGCGAATGGGCGCTGCGACTTCACCGAGCATGGTCTGGTCGATCGGCGGCTTCGATGCACGATCCTCGCCGGCGGCACGTTCGAGCAGCCCGGGGCGGCTGGCGCCGTTGATCCGGCCATTCGTTTCCGCAACGGATTTCCCCGCCACGAAGATCGACTGACAGTTGGGGCACGTCCGTCGGTGGCCCATGGCGTCTTCGGGAATCGTGAATTTGTGATGGCAGGTCGGACAGGTTACGAGGGTCAACATAGGCCAGTGCTCCTTGGTTCCCGCAACTGCATAATCTCGGAAGAATAACCCGATGGGTTTGATTTCGTTGGTGCTTGTCGGAGAAACTTGGCGGGTCTAGCGACGCTTCACCGTCAGCGTGACCGGCACGACAAATGTCTGTTTCGCGTTGCCCTGAATGGTCACCTCGGCCTGGGCGGTCTTCCCGAGATCGGCGGACACCGCGATCCTGACTGGGATCTGCACCTTGGTGCCCAGGTACTTTAGAGGGCCGAGCTTGATCCACTCCTGGCTGCTGGAGGCGTGGGCATACACCGGCTTGCCGTCCTTGGTACGAAGCGTGATGTGGGTCAGGAGCGTCTCACCGGCCTTGCCCTCGACCGACAGCGCCGTCGTGTCGATCTCCAGCACGGGCGGCTTGGTCAAGCCAAGCGCTTCGAAGAACTGCTGCACGGCACCAGCGCCCACGCCATCGGCGCCTTCGATCGGATAAGTCCAGCCGTTGCTCGCATACCACGCCTTCACAGCTCCCTGTTCGAAGAGGACGCCGGCTTCGTTCGGAAACTGCTTGGCCCTGGCAGCCAACTCGCGCGGCGTCCGGACACCTGCCAGGACGTCGTTGGCATATACGCCCTTGGGAAAAGGACGGATTGGGAGCGTGGCGCGCACCGGCACGGTGACCGCGCCGGCGTTGGTATCCACGATGATGCCGCCCAGCAACGGCTTCAACCCCGCACGCAGCTTTCTGCCGAGCACCAACACCGGGATGGTGCAGCCGTGTCTCGTTTGAAACAACTTCTCGGTAGGCTTGGCGCGGTCGCCAGGGACCGACGTGTGCGCGCAGGGGCGAACGCTCAATGGCGCCGCGGTCACTGGACACGGTTTCACATGGTCGCCCAGCACGAGCCATTCGAAGTTGGACAGGACGATGCCGTGCAACAAAAGCATTCCCTGGTTCTGGATCGTCAGATCAAATGTGTAGTCGGTGCCTGGCGTCAGCTGCCCGAGGTCCACTTCCGAGGTGGCCACGGCCAGCTTGGGTGGACGGAGGAACTCGGGATCGACCGGGAGCTTCTCCAGCAGCTGGCTCAATCCACGGTCCGGATCGGGTTCCTTGGCCGCTTGCTTGGCGGCTGCGGCCAGGTCCAGTCGGCCCATGGCGGCGAAGAACGTGGACCAGATGCCGTCCGTCAACAACTCTCGCGCCTCCTCCCAGAGGTTGTTGCAGGCAAGCGCCAGTTGATTGAAATTGGTGCAGGCTTGACCATTGGAAAAACAAAACGGCGAAGGAAAAGGCAAGCTCCCCACCTGCAACGGCGTCGGCCGGAGCTCTTCGAAGAGCGGCTTCCCATCGAAGTGACAGTAGTAGGCGCCCTGGGGATTGGCCCTGGAGCAGACGGGGCAACGGAGAACTTCAAACGCGCCTTCGAGTGTCAGTTTCGCGTGCTTCGGCTTGGGCGTTTTCGTTGTCGGCGCGAGTTCGGTAGCCGGCGTGCTGACCGTCGTCTGCGTCCACCACGCGGCGTCAGCGGTTGCCGGTGGGGTCTTACCGGACTCGGTCGTCATGGGTCGCCCGTCCTGCGAGATCTGCACGATTGAAGCAGCTTCAACGGTATAGTGTCACAAATGCTCTCCGCGGGTACGGATTTTCCGAAGAATGCGAGAAATGGCATTCCGGCCGGCTGGAAGCCGGCCCCACGGCAGCTGCCCAAAACGTCCGGGAGGGCGAGGCTCCGACCAAGCCGTCTTGTCCGTGGAGAGGACTGGCTCAGAAGGCGCGTCGCCCTCCCGATTGGACTGAAGATGGTATGCGGCCGGTCAGTCCTTCTTTTCTTCCTTCTTCTCTTCTTTCTTCATCTCTTCCTTTTTCATCTCTTCCTTCTTCTCGCCGCCGCCGACGCCCGCGCCCGGCTTGAGGGTGTAGTTGGTCCAGTCGGTCGGGCCGGACGGTTTCGGTACCTTCATGCCGACGAGCGCCATGAACTTTCGTGCCGGCACAATCGTGATCCCGAGCGCCTTCGCTTGTTCGTGGAGCTTGTTGATTTCCTCGTGGATGTTCATCTTCCGTTCCAAGCGCGGATCGGCCTGGTTCATGACTCCGCCCTTGTCGAGGTCCGGCAATTCGCCGAGGATCAAGTAGCCGGTCTGGCGGTCCAGCTTCTTGAGCGCGCCCTTCAGGGCCATTTCCTTCAGGTCCAGATAGGCGTCCACGATCACGCCCTGCTTCTCGAGCGATTTGACGAACTCGGCCGTCTCGTCCCGGCCATCGCCCGACAGGTCGATGAACCCGGCGATGGCGACGTGTTCGCGCAGGCCCGGGGTCCAGGCAGGATTGTAGAGCAGGTCGCCCTTGAGGATCGGATCGCGCGTGGCACTCTTGATTTCCGTCACGCGCGCCATGCACATGTGGTCGCCGGAGACGCTGACGACTTCCACGCTCGCCTTGCGCTCGGCGGTTGGCTTGTATTCGCCCAGGCCGAAGACGCTGAACGTCATGCCTGGCTTCACATAGTCGGCCGAACCGAGGTCCAGAAAGACCGTATTGCCGACGCGGTCCAGCTCGAGGATCTTGCCCTTGGGCTTGTCGAAGGCCAACAGGTCCACTTGCGGGATCTTCTCTTCCAGCTTGCGGATCTTGGTCTCAATGTCCTTCTGGGCGCGAGCGAGCTCGTCCTTGGCCTTGTCGCGATCCTTCTTGAGCGTCTCGATTTCCTTGGTCTTGGCCTCGTTGTCCGGCAGGGCCGCGGTCAGGGTTTCGATGGCCATCTTGTACTTCTTGTCGATGTTCTCGAAGTTCTCCTGCACCTTGGCGGAACTGTCCTTGAGCGCTTGCTTGAGGTCCTCGTTGCTCTTGAGCAGTTCCGCGCGCTGCTTGTTGAAGTCAGCGCGGGCCTTGGCGGATTGCTCCTCGCAGGTGACGCGGCCCTTGGCGGCTTCCATCTTTTCCTTCGTCAGCTTCTCGATGAGAGCGCTGTAGGTCGTGCCCGGCAGGTCTTCCGTCGCGTTCCAGGGAATCGTCTTGCCGTGCTTGGCGATCTCCGCGTTCCAGTTGTCCTTGTGCTCGCGTTTGTAACCTTGAATGTTCTTGAGGTCGCTCTTGTCGTCGTAGCCGACGAGCGCCTTGTAGGTGGAGGTCATGAGCGTCTGTTCTTCCAGGTTGCGACGCATGACCTTGTTCTTGTCTTTCTCTTCCAGACGTCCCTTGCGTTCGTCGGCCGAGTCGGCATAGCCGAGGTACGTCGTCCCGCCCAGGATCAGGCTGAGCAACACGAACAGCACCAGGGAGATGGTGAGGATTTGCTTCTGGTCGTCGGACCGATTTCTCGACCGTACCATGGAACGGACCTCCGGAACGGGGAACGGACTTGCTCGAACGATGGGAGTTGGTCTGCAAGCCGGGAAACGCTATTCAAGTGTAAAGAATGCGCGGTCCGTGTCAATCAAATTACCCAGGCAAGCTAGGGGGAAGAGGCTTGCCTCTGGCGCGAAGCAGCGAACCGCCGCGAAGCGCCGAATAGGCCCATCGTATCGGCCATGACGACTTTCCCGCGTCTGTGCAAAAATCAAGCAGCGTGTAACCTGTAGGGTGCGTCAAGCGTACTCGCGCGGACGCACTACAAACCCATCGGTTGCTGGATACTGCACGCGGTAGAGAATGATTGTGTCCGGTGGGCCAGACACTCTTGACAAGAGTGTCTGGCCCACCTTGCCAGGTATCCATTCGGCCCGCGTGCAGTATAACAGCCCGACGTGTGTGCATTCCGGTGCGTCCGCGCGAGTACGCTTGACGCACCCTACAAATACCGTCCGCCGAAGGCCGGCTCACCCCGCCAAGCCGTTGCGGTGGCGTGATGAGGCTGCGATTGCAACGTGCCTCATTCAATCGACCTAACCCACACAGACCCACCAAATGGACTTGACAGCGCAGATTGACCGCCCTAGACTTCCGATGGATGAAGCATTCGCTCTCCGCTGCGTGCGATCATGTCCTGTTCCGTTGATCTCGTCTGCTTCCTTTGACTCGCAGGGAATAGGTCGTTTCCACTCGGTGGCTGATCCCGCAGCCCTTCTGTGATCTTCAACGACGAATCCCGGCCCTACCCCCCTGGGGGAATGCCTAATTTCGAATTCCTAATGACTGATCAATGACCAAGGAGCGATGGCTGGTCCCTTGGGTTTGGGAGTTCGGCCTTTGGCATTAATCAGACATTAGTCCTTATTCATTAGACATTTCCGCTTTTGGTCCTGGTCATGGCATCAAGCGGCGCCGCGTCGGCGTATCTGATTGACTCTCACTCGCTCATTTTCCAGGTGTTTCACGCCATCCCGGAAATGAGCAGCCCGTCCGGATTGCCGACCAACGCGCTGTTCGGCTTCACGCGCGACATGCTGTTCCTGCGCGAGAAGAAGCCCGACTATCTGATCTGTGCGTTCGATTTGCCTGGCCCGGTGTTTCGCAACGACCTGTATCCGGATTACAAGGCGCATCGAGAAGCGCCGCCGGACGACCTCATCAGCCAGATCCCATTGATCTACCGAGTCCTGGAAGGGCTACGCATTCCCGTGGTGAGCATGGCGGGCTTCGAGGCCGACGACGTCCTTGCCACCTTGGCCGTGGCCGGCGATCGGCGCGGCCTCAACGTCTTTGTCTGCACCAGCGACAAGGACTGTCGGCAGCTGATCTCCGACGGCGTGCGACTTTACAGCCTGCGTAAGCACCAGGAATTCGGCCGCGATGAGCTGCTGAAGGACTGGGGCATCACGCCGGAGCAGGTGGTCGATTTCCAGAGCCTGGTGGGCGATGCAGTGGACAACGTGCCTGGCGTGCCCGGCATCGGCCCGAAGACCGCAACCAAGCTGTTGCAGGAACACGGCACACTGGAAAAGGTGATCGAAGCCGCTGCACGTGTGGCGGCCAGCGGCGAGAAGGGGAAGAAGGAAGGGAGCCTGACGCCGCGACTGGCGAAGGCGATCGTGGACTTTGCTGACAAGCTCAAGATCGGCCGGCAACTCGTGGAGCTGCGCAAGGACGTTCCCGTAAAGATCGACTGGGATGCCTGGAGCTTGCAGGAGCCGGACGTCGAGGCTTTGCTGCCAATGTTCCGCGAATTTGGCTTCCGCAGTTTCGCGGACCAGGTCCGATCGGCAGCGCTGTCGCGAGTCGGCGTGGCGGTCACGGTGCCGGACGATTCGACACCCGTGCAGGGCGAACTGTTTCCCTTCGGCGCGAACACGACGCACGGCGAGCCTGTTCCCGTCAAATCGAACGGCCACGCGAAGGCTGGGCCCTGGCAGGCGACCTATCGTCTGGTCGATTCGCCAAAGAAGCTCGATGCCTTCGAGAAACGCCTGCGAAAGCAGCATCGAATCGCAGTTGATCTGGAGACGACGAGCCTGGAACCGCGCCGTGCCGAGATCGTTGGGCTCGCTTTTTGCTGGAAGGAAGGCGAGGGCTGGTATCTGCCGGTGCGCGGGCCGGAAGGCACCGCGCTGCTCGATCCAATGAAAACCCTGGAACGGCTGCGGCCCTTGCTGGAAGACGCGAAGGTGCAAAAGGTCAACCAGAACATCAAGTACGACCTGATGGTCTTTCGGCAGGCAGGCGTCACGCTAGCGGGTATCGGCGGCGACTCGATGGTGGCCGACTATCTGCTGCACGCGGGCGAACGCAGCCACGGCATGACCGACCTGGCCACGCGCTACTTGAATCACCAGGTCATCCCGATCACCGACCTCATCGGCAAGAATGGCAAGAACCAGCTGCGCATGGACCAGGTGGAACCTGCCAAGGTCGCCGAGTACTCAGGGGAAGATGCCGACGTTGCCTGGCGATTGTGCCGGATCATCGAGCCCCAACTGGAGCAGCCGGGGTTAAAGAAACTGTATGACGAGCTGGAAGTGCCGCTGATCGAGGTGCTGGCGGAGTTGGAGTTCAACGGCATCCGCCTGGATATCGCAATGCTGGAACGGCTCAGCAGGGAGATGGCGACGCAATTGAGCGGCATGGAAGAGGAAATCCACCGACTGGCGGGCCACGAATTCAACATCGCCTCTTCCAAGCAACTGCGGGAAGTGCTCTTCGACGAGATGAAGTTGCCGGCGCAGCGCAAGACGGGCATCACGGGCGAGTCAAGCACCGATTCCGAGACCCTGGAACGTCTCGCAGCCCTCGGCCACGAGTTGCCGCGAAAGATCCTGGAGCATCGGCAGATCGCGAAGCTGAAGGGCACCTACGTCGATGCCTTGCCGAGCCTGATGAATCCGGCGACGGGCCGCGTCCACGCGTCATTCAACCAAACCGTGGCCGCGACGGGCCGACTGTCGTCCAGCGATCCGAACTTGCAGAACATCCCCGTGCGCACCGAGCAGGGCCGTCAGATTCGTCAGGCGTTTCTTCCCGAGGAAGGCTGGCAGCTCCTGACGGCGGATTACTCGCAAATCGAATTGCGGCTGCTGGCTCACTTCACCGGCGACGAGGCATTACGGCGAGCGTTCGCGGAAGACCAGGACATTCACGCGGTGGTGGCGGCGCAGGTGTTCGGCGTGGAAGAAAAGGAAGTCACCAAGGACATGCGCCGGATGGCCAAGACCGTGAACTTCGGCATCATTTACGGCATGAGCGCCTTTGGCCTGGCGCAGCGCCTGGAGATCCCGAAAGCGGAAGCAGGCAAGTTCATCACCGCCTACTTCGCCCGCTATCCAAAGGTGCTCGACTACCAGCAACGGCTTTTGAGCGACTGCCGCAAGAACGGCTATGTGAGCACGATCCTAGGCCGCCGCCGCGCCATCAGCGGCATCCGTGCCTTTACGACTTATACCTCGCGCAATCAGCCGGAGCGCGAAGCGATCAACATGGAGATCCAGGGCTCCGCCGCCGACCTGATGAAGCTCGCGATGCTCAACGTCTACCGCCGCTTGCGGCTTCGCGGCCACAGCGCCCGGATGTTATTGACCGTCCACGACGAGCTCGTCTTCGAGGTGCCACCGCAGGAACTGAAGGAGGTCGCGACGCTGGTTGAAGAAGAGATGACGGGAGCGATGAAGCTTGCAGTGCCGCTGAAGGTAGATTTGGGGGCGGGGAAGAACTGGTTGGATGTGGAAGAAGTGTAAATCTTTGGAAACCGGCGCTGCGTCAGCCGTTCAAGACGCTGTTGGTCTCGGAACGCATTCACGGGAAGCACTCACCCCGGTGCGATTTGTAGGGTCCGCTGTGCGGTGAAGAGGGACCGTGTAGAGGGTGAATGATGGTAACGATCACTTTTCCTGATCGGGATACGGAAAAACGGGCCCTGGGCTTCTTGCTGGGACGGTTTTCCGGCCGCGTGCTACGCTCCGGGGAGCACATCGTGCCCGAAGCGGCCCTGCCTGTGCTGACGAAGGAGAAAATCACTTACTCCGTCAAGGGGACGACCACCTATGCGGAAGAACTGGCGGCGCTACGAGGTGATGCTGCCCCTTCAGTTCAACGACGGAAGCGAAATTCCCGTAGAGCTTCGCAGTGAAGCGGTGCTGGACATTGCCTTGCACTTTGGCGGAGCCAGCTACGAGGCGCAGTCGGTCGAAGGGCACTGGATTCATAATGGCACCCACTACCGAGACAACCACGCAAAACTGGTCATCGATTTGCCGGAAACTGTGAAAAACCGACGCTGGATGAAAGCGTTCAAGGCCCGCTGGAAAGAGCGATTACAGCAACTGGAACTCTGGATGGTGAGCTATCGCATCGAAGTCGAATAAACCCGTCCTCGGCCTGATCGGCGGTATCGGCAGCGGCAAGAGCCATGTCGCCGCCGAATTCGCGAAGCATGGCGGCCATCTGATTTCCGGCGATCAGCTCGGCCACGAGGCCTTGCGGCAGCCGGACATCAAGGAACAGGTGGTGCGGCGCTGGGGCCGCGAGGTGCTGGACGACAACGGTGAGATTGTCCGGCGCCGAGTGGGCGCGAAGGTCTTCGCCAACCCGGCGGAACGCCATGCCCTGGAGGCGATGGTTTTCCCTTTCATCGAGGACGGCATTCGCAAGCAGATCGAGAGTGCGCAAGCGGATGCCCAGGTCGCGTTTGTCATCCTGGACGCGGCGATCATGCTGGAGACGGGATGGAATAAGGTGTGCGACTCGCTCGTCTATGTTCATGCCCCCCACGAAATTCGCCTGCAACGGCTGGCGGAGAAACGTGGGTGGTCTGCGAAGGAGGTGGAAGGGCGCGAAAACGCGCAGTTATCCTTGAATGACAAGCGCCATCACGCCGACTTCGTGATCGACAACTCCGGCGCCCCGGAGGCCGTCGCCCCGCAGGTGGAGGGCCTGCTGGAGAAGCTGGGAATCCCCCATCGACAAAAAAGCGAAGAATTCCGATAATTCCCAAGAACGATCACACGGTCAGGCTTATCTAAACGAGCAACGATCAGCCGTACGAAGTGGATTACCCATTCTAAATTCCTGTGCAACGCCTGCCGCTGGCGATTGCCGCGCGGAGCACCCATCGGGAGACATTTCGGTGTCCCCAGCGCGGCCGGAGGGATGACAAGGTGACAAGGTGACCGGGTGACAAGGTGAACGTACAAGACCTTGTCTTCGTTCACCTTGTCACCAGGTCACCTTGTCACCTTGTCATCTCCGCCGCCTCTAGCGCCAGCTACTCGAAGGAGACACGGACCATGCCAGATCCCAAGGGCCGACGAGAACTGAACAACCCGCGTCCGCGCATCCGGCCCAAGCCGGACATGGACAACGGCCACGACGCCCGCGAGCCCGCGCGCGAAGTCGTCGCCGTGCAGCCGCCCATCGAAAAGGCGGCACCGCCGGCCGCCAGTGCCGCCAATCCCGTGGAAGAGGAGTACATCGGCTTCGACAACGAAGTCAACGAGCGCTACGAAGAGATCAAGCGCGGCGGCACGCACATCAGCGAACTGCAGCAGATGAACATGCCGCAGCTCCTCAAGGTCGCCAAGGAAGAGGGCCTGACCGAGTGCGCCGGCCTCAAGAAGCAGGACCTGATCTTCAAGATCCTGAAGGAGCGGGTCAAACAGAACGGGCTGATGTTCGGCGAGGGCACGCTCGAAGTGCTGCCCGACGGCTTCGGCTTCCTGCGCAGCCCCGATTACAACTACCTGCCCTGCCCGGACGACATCTACATCTCGCCGAGCCAGATCCGCCGCTTCGGCCTGCGCACCGGCGCCGTCGTCGCCGGCCAGATCCGGCCCCCGAAGGAGAACGAGCGCTACTTCGCGCTGCTGCGCGTCGAGGCGATCAACTACGCCGACCCCGAGCTGCTGACGCAGAAGGTGGTCTTCGACGACCTGACGCCGTTGCACCCCGACGAGCGCCTGATCCTGGAGACCGAACCCGGCGAGATCAACATGCGCGTCATGGACATGGTGACGCCCATCGGCAAGGGCCAGCGCGGCCTGATCGTCGCGCCGCCGCGCACCGGCAAGACCATCCTGCTCCAGAAGATCGCCAACAGCGTGTTGAAGAACCATCAGGAATGCTATGTGATCGTGCTGCTCATCGACGAGCGGCCCGAAGAAGTGACCGAGATGGAACGCACCGTGAAGGGACCGCGTTCCGAGGTCGTCAGCTCGACCTTCGACGAGCCGGCCAGCCGTCACGTGCAAGTGTGCGAGATGGTGATCGAAAAGGCCAAGCGCATGGTCGAGTTCGGCACCGACGTGGTGATCCTGCTCGACTCCATCACGCGTCTGGCCCGCGCCTACAACACGGAAGTGCCGCACTCCGGCAAGATCCTGTCGGGCGGCGTCGATGCCAACGCGCTGCACAAGCCCAAGCGCTTTTTCGGTGCCGCCCGCAACATCGAGGAAGGCGGCAGCCTGACGATCCTGGCCACGGCCTTGATCGACACCGGCTCGCGCATGGACGAAGTGATCTTCGAAGAGTTCAAGGGCACCGGCAACATGGAACTGCACCTCGACCGCCGCATGGTCGACAAGCGCATCTGGCCCGCCATCGACGTCAACCGCAGCGGCACCCGCAAGGAAGAGCTGCTCCTGGAAGCCGAGGAGCTGCGCCGCATTTACATCCTGCGCAAGGTCCTCAGCGACATGAACCCGGTGGAAGCGATGGAGCTGCTGATCAACCGGATGTCGCGGACCAAGACGAATGCCGAGTTCTTGATGAGCATGAACCTGGCGTGATTTGCCGATCAGCAAGGTGAACCATGAGCGCTGCACCAGCCAGTACTTTGATGACGACGGAGGAGTTCCTCGCGTTGCCGGACGACGGCATGGAGCGCGATCTGATCCGCGGCCAGTTGCGGGAAAAGCCCATGACCAGACGAAATCCGCGACACAGCCACTCGGAAGCGAAGATCGCTTATTTTCTCTGGTCCTGGCTTCTCCAGCAGCCGGAACCCCGAGGCGAAGTCCTCGATGGTGATGCAGGTTTCCGCCTGCGTCGCGATCCCGACAGCACGGTAGGAATTGATGTTGCTTACATCTCTGCCGAACTGGCCAGCGCCACTCCGGGTGATGCTGGTCTGATTGACGGCATCCCGGTTCTGGCTGTGGAGATCCTCTCTCCTTCGAACACCCAAGAAGAGGTGATGGAGAAAGTGCAAGAGTACCTGACTGTCGGCGTGCCGCTGACCTGGGTCGTTGAACCGGTGTTTCGGACCGTCACCATCTATCGACCAGGGCACGAGCCGGAACTGCTAAATTCACGGCAGGAGCTGGTAGGCGATCCCCACCTGTCCGGGTTTCGAGCGCCTGTGGCGGCGCTGTTCCGGTAATGAGACGCGCACTAGATGCGGAGAGGAATGCCATGTCATCTGTGACCCGCGCCGACGTGGACGACCTTTGCCGCACTCCGGGCGTGATGAGCATGAACGTAGCGTGAGGCCTTGCGATGTCCTCCAAAACGCGCGCAACGCTCGACCACCTGTAGAACACGTCCGGAAAGGCCGAGTTGATTGGCGGGAGGGTAGTCGAGTTCATGCTGGCGACATCCCCTCGGACCTTCGAATCTCTGCCGTAGGATTGCCGTGCCCACCGTTCCATTGTCGCTCGATCTGCGCCGGCCGCACGTCCGACACCTCGCGGTGTTGGCCGTGCTGTTCACGCTTCTCAATGCCGTCAAGCCGTTGCAGATCGACGATAGCGCCTACTATTGCTTTGCACGGCAAATCAGCCAGGATCCACTGCATCCGTACGGCTTTGACATGTTCTGGTACACCTGGCCGCACCCCGCGAATGAGATCCTCGCCCCGCCTCTGCTGCCGTACTGGTGGTCCATCGCCCTGCACCTGTTTGGCGATCATACGTTTCTGAGCAAACTCTGGTTGGCGCCGTTCAGCATCTTGTTCGTCTGGTCGTTGGACGCGCTATTTCGTCGGTTCGCTCGCGGTTTGGAAACACCGCTGCTGTGGATGACGGTCCTGTCGCCGACGTTCCTGCCGAGCCTGAACCTGATGCTCGATGTGCCGGCCCTGGCGCTGGCGCTGACCGGCATCGTCGTCTTCTTCCGGGCCGCAGCTCGAGATTCGTTGCTCCTGGCCGTTGGCGCAGGCATTTTCGCGGGGCTGGCGGCGCAGACCAAGTACACCGGGTTCCTGGCGCCCGCGGTCATCTTGCTCTACGGGCTGATGTTTCGACGGATCCTCGTCGGCGCGGCGGCATTTGCGGTTGCGGCGTTGCTGTTCGTATCTTGGGAGTTGTTCATCATTCAGCAGCACGGACAGTCGCACTTCCTCTATCACCTGCACGACAGCGATTGGATTGTTCGCGAGCACCACCCCAACGCGGCAGGCTTGGAGTACATCTGGGTACGCATCGTCGCCAAGGCCGACAATGCCGGACCGCTGTTGACGATTCTCGGCGCCATCTGTCCGCCGCTGATCCTGCTGAACCTGATTGCACTGGGAGTGCGCCGGAGTTATGCGATCGCGGCCGGCATCATTTTGGCGCTGGGATTTGTCTGCGTTGCGGTCATGGACGAACGCTTCTTCATCGAACTGACGGCAATGCAGAGTTACCTTGATCGCGAACCGGCGGTCAGCGGCTTATTGACGATCGATCACCTGGTTTACGGATTCTACGGCCTGTTGACGCTGGGCACCGCGGGGTGCGTATTGTGGTACTTGTGTGTGCGCGGCGAAGACGAGGAATATTCGGTCGTCCTCGCGGAATCGCTGGAAACATCCGTCGGAGCGCCCCTGCTGACCGTGGAAGCCGAGTCGTCGTGGCGGTGGCTGCTGTCGCCGTTTCGTCGCATCGATTACTTCCTGATCGTCTGGCTGTTGCTGGAGGTGATGGGCTACTTCGCTTTGACGCCATTTCCGGCGGTTCGGCGTGTGTTCGGCGTGGTCGTCGTCGGCACGCTTCTCGCCGGGCGCCTGGCGTCGCGCCGTTGCCGATCCGCGGAGCAGCGCCGGCTGGTTTGGCTGGCTGGCGCACTAAGCATCGGGCTTGGGTTACTCTTCTGGAGCGTGGACACCAACGACGCGTATGCAGAGAAGCGCGCTGCCGAGGATGCGGCGGAGTTCATTCGGGCGCGCGAGCCGGACGCGACCATCTGGTATGTCGGCCACTGGGGTTTTCAGCATTATGCCGAGCGCGCGGGGATGATCCCGGTGATTCCCGGCGGTATCCAGCGTGTCGAAGGTTCGCGTTTGCGCAAGGGCGATTGGTTCGTCAAGCCGGACTGGCGATTGAACCAGCAGATGGTTCGCGTCAGCAAGTGGCATACCGAACCGGTGGAGGACCGGGTTACCGCGGATCACCTGCCGTTGCGGACCGTCCAGGGATATTATGGTGGTCGCATCCCATTGGAGCATCACAGCGGCCCACGCGTCACGGTGTCGATCTTTCGGGTGACGGAGGACTGGTCGCCCTGGGTGGAAACGTGGGAATGACCGGCGCCGCGGTGCTGGAAGCGTCAACGATTCACAGTAACGGACTCATCAATCGTGCCAGGTTCTCGCACACCTTGGAAAGCCACGGCCGTTTCACCCAGTCTTCGAGCACCAGAGTCTTGCAATTCTTCAAGTACCGGTCCTGCTCCGCCCGCAATCGGCCGGCGACTTCGGCATCGTAGAACAGCAGAGTAATCTCCGCGTTCAGGCTGAACGAGCGCATATCGACGTTGCTGGAGCCAATCAGCGCGATGGCATCGTCGACGCTGACGTGCTTGGCGTGAAGGAAGTGCCGGCGGTAGCGATGAATGTGGGCGCCCGCCTCGAGCAGCTCTTCGTAGTACGATTTCTGCGCCAGCGATACCAGGAGCTGATCCGCCTTCTCCGAAACAACGAAATGGACCTCGACGCCGCGCAGCACCGCGGTCTGCAGCGCTTGCAGGAGCGGCTCGTCGGGAACGAAGTAGGGCGTGGTCAAGACGATGCGATGCCGTGCAGCATGGACCAGGCCCACAAGGAGTCGTTGATTCGGAGAGGCCGGAAACGTCGGTCCACTGGGAAGCGCCTGGATGGGCACGTCGCCCGCGCTCTCTGGACCAGGGAACGTGTCTTCGCCGGACAGCACTTCGTCGGTTTCCAGGTACCAGTCGGCGGCGAAGACGTACTGCAGCTCCAGCACCGCCGGACCGGTCACGCGCACGACCAGTTCCTCGTAGGTGATGCCCTCCTTGAACAACGGGTCCACCAGGTTTTGCGATCCAGTGTAGCCAATGTGGCCGTCGATGACCGCGATCTTGCGATGGTTGCGCAGGTCCGGCCGGGCCAGCTTCCAGCGCCACAGGCTGACGGGCAATAACTCCTCAATTCGTACGCCGGCGTTGGTCAGCTTGGGAGCCAGCGTTGGCAGATAGGCGCGCGAACCCATCGCATCGACCAGCACCCGACAAACCACGCCCCGCTGGGCCGCTTGGCGAAGTGCATCAACGACGGGAGCGGTCGTCTTGTCGTCCGCGAAGATGTAGAAGAGCAGGTGGACGTGATTGCGCGCGGCATGGATGTCGGCGACGAGGCGATCGATGGAGCCATGATAGTCCGACAGGAGTTCGACCGCGTTGCCCCCGAGGATCGGCATGTGGCCGAGATTCTCCGCCAGCACCACGGCCTGGGATAGCTCGGCCGGCACGTTGGGATGGAAGACGTTGGGATGTCCGCGCAGCCGTTTGGTCACGGGCTCGAACGTGGAAGGCAGCTTTGCCATGCGTTCGCAGCGCCAGGCCGGCAGCTTGGCGCTGCCGAATACCCAGTAGATCAGCAGCCCCAGGATCGGCTCGAAGAAGATGAGCAGCAGCCAGCCCTTCGCCGCGGAGGGGCTACGGCGAAAGGGGACGATGACCAGCATGGAGAAGCGGATCGTCCATTCGATGGCGGCAAGAACCCAGCCCCAGGTGGTCGGTTCGGTCCACACGATGTCCCCTGTGAAATCTGATTAGTGCCGAAATGAGGAGAAACTGTGGTGGCAGACCTTCAGGTCTCCCGGTCCAACAGACCTGGAGGTCTGCCGCCACAATGGTCGGGGCAGTCCCCGGTGGCACGGACAAAAATATCCGTGCCACCAGAGACGCCCGGTCCGCTACTTGTCCAGCTTTTCCGCGAGCAGCTTCTCCAGCTTCTTCCACGAATCCTCGTCGGCTTCCTTGTTGTACTTCAAGCCTTCGATACCGTGCTTGTCCGCGTCAGCCACGGTGAAGCTGTGCTTGGCGCCCTTATAGTTGACGAACTCGTATTTGGTGCCGGACTTGTCGAGCGCGTCGCGGAACGCCTTGATGGCCTTCTCGGGGATGAACGTGTCGTCGGCGCCATTGCAGATCAGGATGGCGGCCTTGACCTGCTTCGCCTCGGCGTCAGTCGGCGCCGGCAGCGCTCCGTGGAAGCTGGCGACGGCCTTGAGGTCCGTGCCGGCCAGGGCGAGCTGCAGCGCGGTGGACCCGCCGAAACAGTAGCCGATCGCCGCCAACTTGTCCTTGTTGCACTGGGGCTGCGCCTTCAGCGTGTCCAGCGCGGCAAGTGCCCGCTTGCGCCAGGCATCGACGTTGGCGCGGACCTTGCCCGCCATCTCTCCGGCGTCCTTGGGATGCTTCACCGTCTTGCCTTCGCCATACATGTCCGCGGCGAATGCGACATAACCGAGCTTGGCGAGCTGTTCCGCCCGCTTCTTGGCGTAATCGTCCAGGCCCCACCATTCGTGGACGACCAGCACGCCGGGACGCGGTCCCCTGATCGCATCGTCCCAGGCCAGCACGCCGTGACACTCGACATCGCCGTCCTTGTAGGTGATCTTCTTGGTCTGCACCGCCCCTTGGGCGGAAAAAGTGAGCGTCAGGCCAACCACGAGGGCCAACGGAAAGCGAATCATGGAAGTTCTCCTTTTTGGTAAGTGGACGAGAGCCAGTCCTGACATGATATGTGCCTGCTCGTGGAACGGGTAGAAAGCCCGCACCGGCTGAGCTGGCCTGGGCAACCTCCGGTCCAGTTCCTACGCTGGCACAGAATGGATTGAACCGCAGCCGCCCGGAGTGTGAACCATGCCCCTGCCCCCGATCATCGCCGACACACCGTTGGCGCCGAACGTCCTCAAGCTGCTGGAAGGCCGCGTCCACGTGCTGCCGTGGCCGAAGGCCGAGGACGGTCCTTTCCCGGTGCAGGCGGTCTACACGTATGGACATCCACGGGTGGACGGCGCCTTGCTCGACCGGTTGCCGGGCGTTCGCGTCATCAGCAACTTCGGCGTCGGCGTCGATCACATCGATTTGGCTGCAGCGGCCGCTCGAGGAATTCCGGTCGGCAACACGCCGGGTGTTCTGGACGGCGCCACCGCGGACATGGCGTTTGCGTTGCTGCTCGCAGCGGGCCGGCGACTGGCTGAGGGCGATCGCTACGCACGCGGTCCCAACTTCCTGCACTACGATCCGGGCTACATGCTGGGCCGCGAGATTCACGCAAGTACGCTGGGCATCGTCGGCATGGGACGCATCGGTGCCCAGGTGGCCCGCCGCGCTCGCGGGTTCGAGATGAACGTGCTGTACCACAATCGCCAGCGGCGTCCCGAAGTGGAGGCGCAGCTCGGCGTCCGCTTCGCCGGCTTTGATGAGCTGCTCGGGCAATCGGACTACATTGTCCTGACGGTGCCGCTCACTGCGGAGACGAAGGGCCTGATCAGTCGGGAGGCGTTCGCACGCATGAAGCCGACTGCGACGCTTATCAACGTCGCTCGCGGTCCCGTGGTCGATACGGCCGCACTGACCGAAGCACTGACGATGCGCCGAATCTACGCCGCGGCACTGGACGTGACCGATCCGGAGCCGTTGCCGCGCGATCACCCCTTGCTGCGGCTGGATAACCTGACCCTCGCCCCGCACCTGGGGTCCGCCACCGAACAGACCCGGCAGCGCATGGCGGAAATCTCGGCCGAAAACCTCTTCGCCGGGCTTGAATCGCGACCACTCCTGCATCTCGTGACCATCCCGGGGCAGAAAGCGCCGGCCTGATCTAATGTGCCACGGCCGCGCAGCTTGCCGGGACCGTGGACAGCGCCCCAGCGTTTATTGACTGCCGAACGCCATCGGGGGTAACATTCGCCCCGTCTGCAATGGCGGGTCCGCTTGCGCACCTTGTAAACTTCGCGCCACAACGGACGGTCCTTGCTCCGCGCCCTCCCAGCTGCCGAGGTCATGGATGCTCTGGTTGCTGATTGGCTACATGTTTCTGTTCATTCACCGGACGTTTGAGATCTGGCCGGTCCTGGCGACGGTCCGCCTCGAATTCTGCTACATGCTGGTCGCCGGGATCGCCTGGCTCTGCGCCGCCGGCAAGCACTGGCCATCGAACTGCCTGACATGGGCGGTGCCGGGTTTCGTGTTCGCCGTCTTCCTCTGCGCCCTGGCCAGCCCGCACGCCGATCACTGCTTTGAGTTCCTCGACAGCTACTTCAAGATGATGGTCTTCTGGCTGATGCTGACCACGATGGTACGCACCGAGCTGGACTTCCGCCGATTGATGGGCGGCTTCGTCTTCGTCTTTTTTCTCTACCTGCTGCACTCTTTTCGCGAGTATTTCGGCGGTCGCTACGTGGTGCGTATGGGAATTTCACGCATGATCGGCGTCGACCCAGCGAGCGATCCCAATTCGTTCGCGTCGCACATCCTGTTCGTGCTTGTGTTCGTGCCGGCCGTTTGGGTCGCCTGGCCAACGCGGCGCGTGCGCGTGTTCCTGGCCAGCTTTGTGGTGCTCGGACTGGCGGCGATCCTGCTTACCGGATCCCGCGGCGCTTTCCTCAGCATGCTGATCGTCGCGCTGGTCTTCGTCGCGCAGAGCAACGCTCGCAAGTGGCTGGCGCCGGCCGCGATCCTGGCGGCGCCGCTGGTGTGGTTCATCCTGCCGGACACGTTGCAAAATCGTTTCATGACGATCCTGGACCCATCGGTGGGCCCGGCCAATGCAGCGCAATCCGGCGAAGCGCGCATCATCGGTTTTAACACGGGCCTTCAATTGTTCGAAGCGAACCCGATAACCGGCGTCGGCCCCAAGGCATGGCGGCCGGCCACGGGCAATAAACTGGAATCGCACAACCTTTACGGCCAGCTGATGGGCGAAATGGGCGGCATCGGCGTCCTTGCCTTCCTCTCGCTCGTTTCCTGCTACGTCGTCAATTTGTGGCGCATCCGCCAGGCGTACCGCGCGCACCCCGAATGGGGACGCGATTTCCTGTTCCATGTCACCCGGGCGATCGGCATGGCACTGTTCCTGCTTTTGTTTGAAGGTAACTTCGGACACAACCTGTTTCGCTACACCTGGATCTGGTACGCGGCCTTCCTGGTGATGGTGCGACAATGCGTCGAGCACCGGTTGGCCATGCTGCAAGCGGAACCACTGGCCGAGTGGGATGGCGAGACGTACGTGGACGAGCCTCGGGCATGGGACGCGGCATCGTGCTGACCTCAGGGGATGGAATGTCGAACCGGTCAAAGCCCTCGCTGTTGCGCCACGCGGCCGTCTACTCCGTGGGCGAATTGCTGATCCTCGCGGGCGGCTTCGTCCTGCTGCCGCTCTATGCGCGCTGCCTGAGCGTTTCCGATTTTGGCAATCTGGAACTACTGGAACAGACAGCGGACATCTTCGCCCTGTGCATGATGCTTCGCAGCCTGCCGCTGGCCGTCATGGCGTTTCATCGTCAGGCAGTCGATGACGCTGAGCGTCAGCGGGTCCTCGGGGCCGCTCTGATCCTGGCCGGCGCCGCGCTGCTGATCGGAATCGCGATGACGACACTGACCAGCGGCCCCCTGGGCGTCTTGCTGCGTCAGGACCAGCCGTCTCTTCTCGTCGCCGCGGTGGCTGCGGCGCTGCTTGATGCCGTTGCGACCGTGGTGCTGGCGACCTGGCAGGCGCGGATGGAATCGCTCCACTTCGTTGCCGTCTCCCTTGGCCAGTTCGTCGTCAAGATTGCCCTCGCGTTGTTGTTTGTGCTCGGCTTTGGCTGGGGCGTATGGGGCGTGCTGCTGGCGTTCCTGATCCGGGCGGGATTGTTCGCCGCCGTCATGATTGGCCGCGAATGGCGGCTGGGCTTGCGTCTGCCCGATGGCAAGACGCTTCGAGACATGCTTCGTTTTGTCCTGCCCCTGTTACCGGTGGGACTGTGCTTCTTCGTCCTGCACAGCGGGGATCGCTACTTCCTGATCCGCTCGACCGGCGCCGAAGACGTGGGCTTCTATGGCCTGGGCACCAAGTTGGCCCGCCTGGTCGGCTTGTTCACGCTGACGCCGCTCTATCGCGCCTGGAGCGTGCGGATGTACGACGTGGCAGGACAAGCCGACGCACCAGAAGTGATTGGCCGAGCGACCACGCGGATGCTGGCGTGCTACGTTTTCGTCGGTCTGGGCCTGTGCCTGTTCTGCGACGAGGTGATTGCTCTATTCGCCGGCCCAGCGTTCGCGCCCGCGTCGGTCGTCGTGGCCCCCATCGTGCTGGCGTACTGGTTCTATGGTGCATCAGTCTTGCTCGATGGGCCGTTTTACGTGCGACGGCGAACATCCGCAAAGCTCTGGCTGACGCTGGCGTCCACGGCCTTCATGCTGGGCCTCTACGCCTGCCTGATTCCGCTTCACGGCGCGCTCGGTGCGGCCTGGGCGACACTGGGTGGCTTTGCATTCCATGCGGGCCTGACATTGATTGTCGGCCAGCGCGTCTTTCGCGTGCGTTACGAGTTCGGGCGTCTGGCCGTGCTGCTGGGATTGTCCATCGGACTGTGGTCGATGGCAAAGCTCATCCCGGACGGAAGCCTCGCCATTCCCGCCCGGATTGGTCTTTACATGCTGTGGCCCGCGCTGCTCTGGATCTGTTGCATCGTTTCGCCGGAGGAAAAGCTCTGGCTGAGATCCGTGGCACGCAAAGTTACTTTGCCGTGGCCGAGAGCGAGCCTCAAACCGTCCCCGTCGCTGAGGGAGTGTGCGTGAACATGCCTCGCATTTCCGTCGTCATCCCGACCTACAATGGGGAGCGCTGGCTGGGCGATTGCGTGCGCAGCGTACTGGCGCAAACGTGCTCGGCGGCCGAGATCATCGTTGTCGTCGATGGCAGCACCGACGGCACCGCGGAGCTGCTGCGAGAACTCGGACCACGCGTCACGACCATCGCGCAGCAGCGGGGAGGCATCGGCGCCGCGCGGAATGCCGGTCTGCAACGAGCCACCGGCGAGTACGTTGCATTCCTCGATCACGACGACCTGTGGAAACCCGACAAGCTCCGCAAGCAGGTCGACATGGCAGTACGCGACGCTGCGCTCGACGTGATCTACACCGACGCCGAGGAATTCACTGACCGCGGCGTGGTCCATGCCTCATTCTTCAAGCGTTTCCACCAGCTGCGCACGCCCGGCGACATGTTTCGCATGCTGGTCCACTTCCACATTCCGTTGATGTCCACCATTCTGATGCGCCGAGAGTTCTTGAATCAACATGGGCTGTCGTTCTTTGCGCCGGCATCGGGCGTCGATGACCTTGGCCTGTTGCTGGAGATCGCAGCGCACGGGGGCCGATTCGCATGCCTGGACGAGGCGTTGACCCGGCGTCGGCTGCATGGCGGCAACCTGAGCAAGGACCACTGCAATCGGTTTGCGCGACGCGTAGCGCTTTACGAAGAGCTGCTGCGGCACATGACCGACCATCGGCAACGCCGCCTGCTGCACTGGGGCTTGCGTCACGCGCATTTCTGCCTTGGCGAGCACGCGCTGGGACAGCGAAACCGGTTGCAAGCCCGCGCCCACCTGCGCCGCGGGATTGGCGCCGATACCGTCGGTGTGCGAGCTGCGGCCCATTTCCTCGCCAGTTGCTTGCCGCCAATCGCGTACGGATTCTTGGTCCGCAACAAGCAACGGCTCCTTCAGAAAGCGTGAGGCAGTCATGCTGACGCTGGCATTCCAACTTCCGCGGAAAGTGCTCGGCCTTGGCCGACGGTGTCCGGGCCTCTATCCGCTGATGCGGCGGATGAACGCGAATTCGGTGGCCATCGTGATGTATCACGGCATCGTGCCGCGACCGCTGCCGGTTTTCAACTGGTGCCAGCTTGCCGTCGCCGAATTTGCCCGGCAGATTGAATTCCTATCGCGGCATTACCTGGTGCTGCCCTTGCGCGAAGTCGTGCAGCGCATGGCGAACGGCAAGCCGCTGCCGAAAAATGCCGCCGTTGTCACTTTCGACGATGGCTTTCGCAATGTGCTCACTGGCGCCTTCCCCGTCCTCCGCCGTCACGATGTCCCGGCCACGGTCTTCCTTGTCACCGGCCTGGTGGGCACGGACCAGCCCGCCTGGCCGGAACGGCTTTATCACGCCGTTGCGACGACGTCTCGAATGGAAGTATGTCTCTCTGGCAAGCGCTGGACACTCACGACCGCGGTTGAGCGCTCAACGGCGTACCGCTCTCTGGCGGCTCGACTCAAGCACTTGCCAACGGTGCGGAAAGACGCACAGCTCGTTGCGTTGCATGAACAACTGGGAGTGGCCGCCACGGTGCCGAGCGACTCGCCGTTGACGACGCTTGACTGGCCGGAAATTGAAGCCCTGTCGCAATCGGGTCTCGTCGATTTTGGCTCGCACACGCACACCCACCCGATCCTGTCGCGTTGCTCACCCGAGCAACAGCACGGGGAACTTCGGCAATCGCGCGATATCCTCCGCGAGCGACTGGGCCGTGCCGACCTGTTCGCGTATCCCAACGGCACCCGGGCTGATTTCACCGGTCGGACCCAGCAAATCCTCAAAAAACTGGGCTACACCTGCGGTGTGAGCACGGTACCCGGCCTGAATCGATCTCGGCAGGACCGCTACGCCCTGCGCCGGGTGAACATCGGCGCGGACACAAGCATGCGCGATTTCGCGTGGCACATGGTCGGCTTCTGATCCCCGAGTTGAAGGAACTGAATCACGCATGGCGCAATCCTTGAAGGGCCACGTCCTGATCCTCGGCGACAACGACCGCGCCAGCTTGACCACCGTACGCTCGCTGGGTCGGGCGGGGCTGAAGGTCCATCTCGTGGCGTTCGAGTCGAACTCCGCCACGCGTGGATCGCGCCATGTCTTCCGAATCCACCACCTCGGACATCCGCTGGTCGACACCGAAGGGTTCGTCCGCCGGCTATTGGACGTGCTGGGCCGCCAACGGTTCGATCTCGTGGTTCCGACGTCCGATGCGTCGTTGGTCCCCCTGATGCCCTGGCGCGATACGCTCGCAGCTCGCGCTTGTCTTGCTTTCCCGGACACGGAGGGCTTTGCCGCGACGCACGGGAAGCACCACACGATTGCCATCGCGGAGCGCCTGGGCATTGCGACGCCGCGGACACAGGCCTTTTATAGGCCGGAAGAGGCCGCGGACACGAGTCGCTTGGGGCCGTACCCGCTGGTACTGAAGCCAACGTCGAGCATCATCGCCGGCGTGCCGGGACGCAACGAAATCCGCATCGTCACCGCGGAAGCGGAACTGCGTCGGTGGTTGCCCCGAATGCTTCAGCGCTGCCCGGTGCTGGTGCAAGAGTTCTGCCGGGGACACGGCGTGGGTCTCGACGTGCTCGCGAACCGGGGCGACGTCATCGCGGCCTTTCAGCACCGGCGCGTTCACGAGCCGCGCAACGGTGGCGCTTCGTCCTATCGGGCCAGCACCCCGCTTTCAGCCGAGTTGCTCGACGCAGCACGGCGGTTTTGCAGAGAGGTCCGCTGGACCGGACCGGCCATGTTCGAGTTCAAGCACGACCCGCAAACGGGCTCGAACGTGCTGATGGAAGTCAACGGCCGGTTCTGGGGCTCGCTGGCATTGGCGGTGCAAGCTGGCGTCGATTTTCCACGCATGCTCTACGAAATGCTTGTGCTTGGCCAGACGCGGCCCACGTTCACCTACCGGGTTCCATACTTCGTGCGGCATAGCACCGCCGATGCCGACTGGTTGCTGACGAGCCTTCGCGATCCTGCCGGCAGACAGGTGCTCCGCCAACGCGGCTGGCGCGGACTGGGCGCGGAGCTGGTCAACGTCCTGTTGGGTCGTGAAGGCTACGACCTGGAAAGCCTCTCCGATCCGCGACCGGCATTGTCGGCTTGGGGCACATTTCTGCGTCAGAAGGGCAGCAAGCTTTGGCAGAGCGTGGACGAGCGCCGCTGTGTCCGCCTGGCTGCTCGTCAGGCGCGCGACCGGCAGGGACTTACCCGCGCCTTGCGTGCCGCCCGATCGATTTTGTTCGTATGTCACGGCAACATCAACCGCAGTGCATTCGCCGAGAAGCAATTGCACGCGACCGGCGGCCTCCGCCCGGCCTTGCGCATCGCGTCCGCGGGACTCGTCCCGGAAGGCGGCCACACGAGTGGGCCACTGTCGCGTGAGGTGGCCAGGGACTACGGCATCGACCTGTCGACCCATCAATCCGTGGCGCTCAATCCGCGCATGCTCGACGAGTTCGACCTTGTCTTCTACATGGAACCGGCCCATTTGCGGTCCATCCGCGCGATGAATCGCTCGGCCATTCGCAAGTGTTACCCTCTCTCGGTCCTCGATGCGCACGACGGGACGGTCGCCATTCCCGACCCGGACGGACGGGGCCGCGTCACGTTTGAGCAGGTTTATCGCCGGATTGCGAACTGTGTGACCGTGCTGGCGCGGTCGATCGGGCGCCCGGCGGCCTAGCCAGCGATTCCCGCCTCCATGCTTGACGCCGCTTTCCGTCCAGCGCAAACTGTTGCCTGCTGGCACCTGCACCCCGACTCACGAGGCGGAGCAAGCCCGTGGACTGGGCGTTCCCGCTCACTCACCGGCTCCGCCATCAGCGTCCTCGTTTTTTCGTACCCTGCAAAGCGCGGCATGTGCCAACAACTGTTTCGCTCCCCGTTGAGGTTCCCGCAGTGCTCGCTCTACCAAGACTGCTTTCCAGTTTCCGTCTCGCTCTGCTATGCACGGCAGCCGTTTGCCTGACTGGCGCTATCCTGGTCGCCGACGACAAAGGCAAGACGAATGCCGAGCCGAAGGAGAAGAAAGGCCCAAGCATCGCCGAGATGAAGCAGGCCATTCTGAAGCACATCACGCAGAAGACCGGCAAGCCGACCCTTGGCACCTCGGTCCCCAAGGGTAGCCCCTGGGTCTGGGCTATCGAAACCTACGAAGCCACCCCCAAGCAGGACCCGAAGCTGCTGTACGGCTGGGTCGGCGAGCACCTGGTCGTTGCGGACAAGCGCTACCTGGCCAGCAAGCAAATCGAAGAACGCCGCAAGGGCCTGGGATTGGTGTGCGAAGCCTGCAACTGCGCCGCCCACCGCCTGAAAGACACGAAG
>JAIEMG010000126.1 GCA_019752375.1 Gemmataceae bacterium
AATCACGCCAAGCAACGCCTCGACCAGCGGCGTTCGTTCCTCGGGCCGTATCTCGGGAAGCGCCATCTTCATGCTTCCCAGACTACCCAATTCCTCCTTCGACAGCTGCGCCAGTTTCCAGGGTTATTGAGAAGTTACCAGATTGGCGTCAAACAGTATGTATGCCAATGGCATCCGCTCGACATGGAGCTGAAGTCTCGCCAGCAATTCATCGCGCTCCGCGGTCAGGCGCCGCCGCTCGGTGACGTCGCGGGCGATGCCCATCACGCCGATGATGTCGCCCTGCTCATCCCGATACGGCGCGAGCGTCGTGAGAAAGGTCCTCGTCACGCCCGCCGCGGTCAGCGTGTCCTCATGCGTATCGGGGCGGCCGGTCTCCATGACGGCGAGGTGCTTTTCCTTGATGCGTCGTGCTCCGGCAGGGTCGAACAGGGCCGTGTCGTCCTGTCCAAGGATCGCTTCCGCCTCACGGCCGACAAACCGGCCGGCGGCCTCATTGGCCAGCAGATAGCGTCCAGCGCGGTCCTTCACGAACACGGCGTCCGTCGTGCCGTCAATGACCGCCTGGAGCAATGCCGTGGTTCGCCGCAAATCTTCTTCGGCTTGTTTTCGGGTGGTGACGTCGCGCGCGACCAGCGTGTAAAAGCGCCGCCCACCTGCATCTCCGCGCGATGCCGATACTTCCACAGGGAAGCGCTCGCCGCTTGCACGGACCCCCTCATTTCCTGCCGCCAGTTGGTTGGCCCCGGAGACCTCGACCGAGGCAGCGACTTGCACCGGCAAAGTTCCATGTTCATCGGGGATGAAGTCTGTAATGGGACGGCCAATCGCCGCGGCCGCCGAGCATTCAAACATCCGCTCCGCGGCAGGATTGAACAGGCTGACACGATGGTCTGCCTCGACCACGATCACCGCGTCTTTCACCGACTCGATCACCCCCGCGAGTCGCGCTTCCGACTCCGTCAGTCGTCTCTCGATCTGAACCTGCCGCAGCACTCGTGCGACCGCCTCGGGAAGATAGTCCAGGTATTCGAGCGATTTGGTGATGAAATCCCGGACTCCGGACCGAAGCGACCGGATCACGGTCATCTCGTCGCTGAAACCAGTGACAAGAATAACCGGTGGATCGTAGCCGGCGGCCTTCAACTGGGCATAGAAGTCGAGGCCACTGATGCCGCCCGGCAGCCGGAAGTCCAGCAGGATCAGATCGGCTCCGCTATCGCGGATTTCCTCCATGGCGTCCTCGGCCGTGGCTGTGACGGTGGTCCGATAGCCGACTTCCTCCAGGCGCGTCCGCTCCAGCTCGGCGATACCTGGATCGTCCTCGACAATGAGAATGGTGGGGGCACCTTCGGTATCCATGCAAGGCTCCTAGTTGCGATCGTCTTCGCGAGGGACCCGGACAATCGTAAGGAATAGTCCAAGGGTCCGAATCGCCTCCACGAAGCGATCGTATTCGACCGGCTTGGTCACGTAGCTGGAGCAACCCAGCGCATAGCAGCGTTTGATCTCGCGGGGGTCGTCCGTGGTCGTGAGCATGATCACCGGGAGCTGCTCTGTTTTTGGATCCGCTTTGAGCTGCCGGAGCACCTCGACGCCATCCACTCGTGGCATGTTGATGTCCAGGAGGAGGAGGAGTGGACCGTTCGGAGTGCGGTCCCGGTAATCCCCTACGCAGCGGATGAAGTCGAGCGCTTCCTGACCGTCTTTGACGTGCACGAGGTCATTGGCGATTCCCGAGTCCTGGAGGTTTTGCCGGACCAGGTAAGCATGGCCCTCGTCGTCCTCCGCCAACAGGATGACCAACGGTTGCGCGATCACAAGCGGGTCCCTCTTTCCTTTGAGAAAGCGGTTACGTGCCACTCGGAACGGGCAGGGTAACGTAGAAGGTGCTGCCTTCGCCCGGACAGGACTGCACCCATACCCGACCGCGATGCCGCTCGACGGCCCGGTTAACAATGGCCAGCCCGAGCCCCTCGCCCGATCCAACTCCCGGATGAGCTCGCTGAAATGCCTGGAAGATCCTTTTCTGATGCGCTTCCGCAATTCCCCGTCCGTTGTCCCGGACGTAATAGGTTCGGAATCCTGCTCCGGTTTCCATGTTCGCTGCCGGGAGGCAGCCCGCTTCGATCAGGCCCGGACGGGCAGGATCGAGGTACGCCAGGGCGTTCCCCAACAGATTGGCAAACACTTGCTCAATGGCGGCCCGGTCTCCCCAGGCCGGCGGCAACTCGGTGACGCTGACCTTCGCCCCCCGTTCCGCGACGGTGCCCTGAGCGGCCGCAACCACTCGGGAGATCACCCCTGCCACGTCCACAACCTCGGGGCGGTACTCGACTCGCCCCGCCCGGGAGAGCCGAAGCAGGGCGTCGATAATCGTGCCGAGCCGCAGGACGGCAGATTGGATAAACTCGATGGCCTTGGCGATTTTTGTGTCCAGGAGTGTCTGGCCTTGGTCCCGGACGGCCTGAGGGATGGCGCCGTCCTTGAGCAGATTCGCCAGTCCTCGACAACCCTTCTCGAGCTCCCGGCTGAATCCTTGAAGGTTCACCAGCGGAGAACGCAAGTCGTGCGACACGCTATAGACGAACATCTCGTTCTCGTCATTCCGACGCGCCAGGTCGCGATTCACTTCCGCCAATTTGACCGTTCGCTCCTCCACCCGCCGTTCCAGATCGGCATTCAATCGTCGAACCTCGTCCTCGGCCTGCTTCCGTTCGGTGAGGTCGCGCGTGACCTTGGAATAGCCAAGCAAGCTCCCGTCCGCGCTGCGCACGACACTGATGACCACATTGGCCCAAAAGGGCGTCCCATCCTTGCGGATCCGCCAGGATTCTTCCTCGAATCGGCCGTTGGCCCGCGCCAGCACAAGCTCCTGCTCGGGCCAGTCGCGGTCGACGGCTTCCCGCGGATAGAATTGCGAAAAGTGCCGTCCCACGATTTCTTCGGCGCGGTAGCCCTTGATGCGCTCGGCGCCAGCATTCCAGGTGGCGATTCGGCCGTTCGGATCGAGCATCAGGATGGCGTAGTCCTGGATACTGTCGATGAGAAGTCGAAACCGCTCCTCGCCGATCCGTAAGGCCTCACCGACGCGGGCCAATTCGGCAACCTGCCGTTCCAGCTCTACATTGAGTCGCTGGGCCGCAGCCTCGGCGTGCTTCCGTTGGGTCAAATCCACGACAGTCGCTCGTGTCCGGAGGAAACCGCCGTCCGGACCGCGGACGGAGGTTGCATTGAAGAGTACGGGGAATGTTGTCCCGTCGTGACGAACCATCTCGAACTCGACGTCCGCTGCGAGCCCGTGTTCCTTGATGCTGGCGAAGGCTGCCAGGTAGGTTTGCCGCGTGGGGAGACTGACCAAGTCCGCAAAGCGCCGGTGGTGGATGACTGCCTCCGCGGGATAACCCAGCCATTGCAATTCGGTTCGGTTCATCGCGACCAGCGTCCCGTCTGGCCCGACCGAGTGGTAACCGCATGGAGCCTGGTCGTATAAATCATGGATTTGTGCTGCCGCCTGAGTTAACTGGGCCGCCATGCCCCGCAGCGCCCGGTCAACGCGAGCGATCTCGTCCTCGCCCCCAAGCGGTGGAGGCGGCGATTCGGCAGCGGCGAGCCGGTGAGCCGTGAGCTCCAGTGCGGCAAATCGCCGAGCGATGCCCCAGTAGAAGGCAAATCCGAGTCCAACGGTATAACCGAGCGTCAGCAATCCACCCCATGCCAGCAATAGACTCATCCGGTCCCGAATCCGCTGGAGAGCGGAGGCGCGTTCCCGATCTAATCGTTCCTCTTCGGTGACGAAGGCACCAATCTTGGCGCGAAACGCTGCCAGAAGGGCGTTGCCGTGACCCGCGCGAACCTGATTGGCTGCGGCATCCTGGCGCCCTTTTTGAACGAGTTGCTCGATGTTGTCTTGCCAGCGCAGCAATGCAGTTACAGTCTCTTGCATTCCCTGCACTCGGGCACTTTGTTCGGAGTTGTCCTGCACGAGCACTTGGAGATCGTTCAAGTGCCCGGTCAGTTCGCGGCGTGCGCGTCGATAGGGCTCAGCGGTGCTCGGCTCGGAAGAGATGACGTAGCCGCGAATCCCCGAGTGAGCGTCCGCGACAACGGATTGGATTTCGTGCGCCTCGGCGATCACCTCTTTGGTGTGTCTCGCCCACCATTCCGCCTCGACCTGCTCACGCTGAGACCAGACGATGATAAGGCCGAAACCGACTTGATACAGAAGAGGAACGGCGACGAGCATCACGCCTTTTTGGAAGGGTGCAGCTGCTAATTCTACAGGATGAGCTTGAGTAGCAGATGCCCTGTTTTTCAGGGTCTTCTCAAAGCTCGTGTCAGTTTCGTGCTGCAATCGCTGCCCAAATTTGGGCATTAATGGTCGATTTTCCGGTCTCCGAATGGCCGAAAACCTTGTTTTTCCCGTGTAGGATTGCTGTTTCCCTTGTAGAAAACGCAGTTGCACCCTTTTTGGAAGATGGTCAGATTCACGGGCGACTCCCTAAGGCTCGATGTCGGCGACACGCGCTCAAGGGCCGGGTCGAGAATGTCTCGCGATAAGGAAGTAGCGGGCCTTTCTCGACGACTGTCGGCGTACCGGCATGATACGAATCATGCCGGCTTGATATGTTCGCTATCGATCTTATAGGCCAGTATAGACTCTCGTTTGGACCATTTCAATCTTCAGCACGCGCAATCTGGCCTAAAATTCGGTAGGGTGTGGCATGGTCCCGGAAAGACGACATGAACACGGAAACAATGATCCGAATGAATCGTCTTCTTGCTGGCCTCTCGGGGCGGCCCTTGAAAAGCATGCGCGCTATACTGAAGCCGGTTCAACTCGGTTTGGGCGAAGTTCTCTGTCGGCCCAGGGCCGAGATTACGCACGTTTACTTTCCCGCCAAGGGCGTCATTTCCGTGGTCGTGAATATGGCCGACGGCTCTGCTGCCGAGGCGGGCATGATCGGAAATGAAGGAGTTCTGGGCCTATGCGTTGCGCTCGGATCAGGCTCCAGCCCGTTTGAGGCCGTGGTCCAGGAACCAATGGTGGGACTGCGTGCGACAGCCGTGGATTTTTCCACCGTGGTGAGCCGAAGTGTACCTCTTCGCAACCAGCTTTATCGGTACATCGATGTATTCATCACGATGATTTCGCAATCAGCGGCATGCAACCGCCTGCATACGGCGCCGCAACGACTGTGCCGGTGGTTGCTGATGACCCATGACCGCGCCGCTGCGGATGAGTTTCAAATTACCCAGCAATTTCTCGGGCGGATGTTGGGCGTTCGACGGATGAGTATTATTCCGCCCGCCCGAAAACTTCAAGAGCTTGGACTCATCAAGTACTCCCGCGGGCGGATCCGAGTTCTGGACCGTGCGGGTCTGGAGGCCAATGCGTGCGAGTGCTACGCCGTTGTGCGAGCGCGGCTTGATGTCCTGCTGCCCTAAAGCTCCGTGGGCTTTCCACACATGAGTGAAGACCAAAACAAGCCCGAAGCCTTTATTGCTCCGGGAGTCGCGTACGCTCTCGAAAACATGCTGGTCGGCCGCTTTCACGCCAAGGCCACAGCGAATGTTCTATCATTCGCGCACCCGCTCATGCCCGACCTGCGGGCTTCCACAGGTCGATGGGCCGCGGTGCGTCGGTCTTGAACGGCAGGTCCACGCGTTTCCCATCCCCATGCGTGGTGGCAAGCGGAAACCCAGCGGTAGCGAGCGTTCGGTGGTGTGCCGACCGACCGGCGTTGCTCGATCAATGGAACGCGAATTTTTCGGCGCGCCAGTCTCCACCGGGTACATCATAATAGAGCAGCGTGGATATGTTGCATCACCTACAAGGACAGACCCGCGGTAAACGCGCGTGGCGGGAACCTCCCGCATGAAGACCGACGAACAACTGGTTGCGGAGTATCGCACTTCGCGCTGCCCGCAGGTGTTTGCCGAGATCGTGGCCCGGCACGCGGCCATGGTCTTGCGGAGCTGCATGCGCCAGGTCGGTAATGTTCACGAGGCCGAGGACGTCGTGCAGGCCGTGTTTCTGGTACTTGCCCAGCGGCCGGAAGCAGTGGATCGCTCGCTGTCCGGGTGGCTCCACGAAGTGGCGCGGCGGACCGCATGTAAGGTCGTGCGCGGCCGTGTGCGGCGGCCATGGTCTGGCGCGTGGCGTTCTCCCCCGATGGAAGGACACTGGCGTCCGCCAGCGCCGACCGTACCGCGAAAGTGTGGGGCGCGGCTTCCGACAAGAAAGCTTCGCCCTCCCCCCCGATGGCTCGACCCTAGAGTGTCTCGAACCTCACCCCGTCCGACCTCGCAACGAGGAATAACCATGCTGAGCATCCTGGGCAGCGGGACGAAACGGTGCGATGGGACCACGCGGCGCGAGATGCTAAGGGCGGGCAGCCTGTCCCTGTTCGCCGGCATGACCTTGCCGCGATTCCTGCACGCTGCATCCGTTGGCGATGCCAGACGGCGCGGAACCGCGAAATCGGTCATCCTGTTCAACCTTCTTGGCGGCCCCAGTCATCAGGACATGTTCGACCTGAAGCCCGAGGCGCCGCCGGAGATTCGAGGCGAATTCCGGCCGATTCAGACATCGGCGCCGGGTTTGCACATCTGCGAGCACCTGCCGCGCGCCGCGCGCTGGATGCACCGGGCAAGCCTGATCCGCACGGTCACTCACACCTACAACGCTCACAATCCTCTCGCCTTGATGACGGGGTTCACCGGCGGCGAGAACGGTCAACTCTATACCAAGAACACCGACCCGCCGGACATCGGGGCGGTCTGTCAGTACCTGGGAATGGGGCCGCGCGACTTGCCGGGCGCCGTCTGCATGCCCTGTGCACCGGGTACGCACGAGGAAGGGAGCTTTCGGCGGCCGGGGCCCTATGGCGGATACCTGGGCAGCCAGTACGACCCGCTGTTCACTGCTTGCAAGCCGACCTTCGCCCGACAGCCGCGGGTGCCGCACTACGACCCCGTGCCGCCCATCGGCGATCCGTATATGCCTTCTCTCCAGGCCCTCCCCGACATGACCGCGACGAGGATGGATGACCGGCGCTCCCTGGTCAAGCAACTCGACCAGCAACTCCGGGCGGCGGAGTCCTCCCCGGCCATGAACCGGCTCGACCGATTTCAGCAGCGGGCTTACTCGCTGCTCTCCTCCAGCAAGACACGCGACGCATTCGACCTGTCGCGCGAGCCGGACCGCGTCCGGGACCGTTACGGCAGGAACGTGTCGGGAGCGAGCTTGCTGACCGCGCGGCGGCTGGTCGAGGCGGGCGTGCCGTTTGTGAGCGTCCATGCCGAGATCTTCGGCAGCATGGGACTTTCGTACGACATGCACGAGAACAATTTCGGCATGCTCAAGGACGTCAACTTGCCGATTCTCGACTTGGGCTACTCCGCGCTCGTCCAGGACCTGGAAGAACGCGGGTTGCTCGATTTCGTCCTGGTCGTGGTGATGGGCGAGATGGGTCGATCGCCGCGGATCAACGGCAAGGCCGGGCGCGAGCATTGGCCGCAATGTGGCTTCAGCCTTCTGACTGGCGGCGGCGTCAAGCCCGGAACGGTGTTCGGCACGACCGACAAGATCGCGGCCTATCCCAAGGACCATCCCGTATCGCCAGGAGATGTCGTAGCGACCATCTACCACCTGCTGGGGATCGATCCGCACATGATGGTTCCCGATCTGGCAGGCCGGCCGATCCCCATCGCCCACGGCGGCGACCCGATTCGGGGCGTCATTGCGTGATCCGCCGGAAACGAAGGAATCCCTCCAAGATCAGATTCTAGGAAAGCGGCGGTCGCTTTGACGGTCATTCCCGCAGCCCGCGGAACGTGAGACCGCTTTCCGCGGTTTCAGGAGAGGATTATCGGCCACAAGATGGCCGAAGAAATTGGCGGAGAACGGAATCTTCACAAGGGTGGAACCAAAATGTTGTCACGATATCGACGATTTTGCAGAGCGGAAATAGCCGGAGTCTTGCTGCTGGCGCTGTCGTGTTCCACGGGGCTGGCAGATGACGGTTGCAGCGGCTGCGCCTCCGGCGGCCGCACCTACGCGAGCGTATTCGGCGGCGGCGGCGGCTCCAGCATCAGCAACGTCACCCAGTCCGGCGTCGCCCTGTTTGCCGACCCGCCGGCATCGATCGGACCGCTCCGGGTTCAAGCCTCGGGCAGTTCCGAAAACCGCGGTGTCGGCCTTGTCGGCCTGCAAATTGGTCATGAATTTGGCGGTGCAGAAAGCGATGGCTTTGGCCTGGTGCCTGCGATGGAATTCGAAGGTTTCTATCTGACCGGCACCCAGAAGGCGCATGTGGAAGACCTGAATACCCGGCTTCCCGACCACAGCTTTGACGTCACATTGCCCATGGACAACTGGGCGTTGCTGGCGAACGTCGTCATCAATGTCCAGACGCCGTCCCGGACCTTTACGCCTTATTTCGGCGGCGGCATCGGTACCGCCAACATCAGCATCAGCGGCGCGGATTCGCTCCAGGTTTCCCCGCCGGAAGCCGGCGTCAACCACTTTAACTCCGGCCCGAATTCGTCGGCGTGGGGTTTCGCCGCGCAGGCCAAGGTCGGCCTCAAGCTGAACCTGACAGATAACCTGTACGTGTTCGGCGAATATCGCTACTTGTATGTCAGCTCGACCACCTACCTTTTCGGTTCGACCGTGGCCCCCCCGCCGCACGTTCCGACAAGTAACTGGTCGGTACAGTTCAACGACATGTCGCACCATCTGGGAGTCGCTGGCATCGGGTTTAGGTTCTAATTGGCAGAAATGAAAACGCCGCTGGCTCGATTCTCTTGAACCGAGCCAGCGGCGTTTTTTCTTGTTGGCAGGCGACGCCCATTCTGAACCTGCTGCACCGCCTTGTGCAGTGTGCGGCTGGCCTGGTTGACGCAAGTCAGCGTCCTGGCAAACGGTTGCGGTGAGCGTGTCGAATTCCGTCGGGGTCGATTCGGAAAGCGGAGCCTTGCCGGGTGAATGGGAGTTTTTCCATTCCCCTTGCAGTGCTCATCCTTTTTTGTCAAACGCCACGACAATGCACGTGACGTTATCGCGCGAGCCGCGTGAGAGGGCGAGTTGCACAAGGTGCTGCGCCCACACCTGTGGGTCGGGGCAGGCGCGTGCGCCGCGGCGAAAATCCTCGTCGAAGACGTGATTGGTCATGCCGTCCGTCGCCATCACGAGGCGGTCGCCTGCCTCGGGCGTGAATGGGCGCACCTCGGCGCCGCCCGTCATCTCGGCGCAACCCAGGAACTTGTGGAGAACATGCTGCCAAGGACTGACGCGGGCCTCTTCGGGCGTCAGCACGCCGCTGATCACCAGCGCCTGGGCAACGGAATGATCGACGGTAAGCTGCTCGACCTTGTCTGCATGGACCAGGACCGCCCGGCTATCGCCAAGTCCGGCCACGAAGACCTGACCATTTTGCTGAACGGCGACCACGGCCGTCGTCCCCATGCGCCGGCCGACGGGCTGACTCTGCCCGGCCTGCACGATGGCCTGATTCGCTTCGGAGAGCGCACGGCGGACCGCCTCGGAGACGTCATCGCTCGCTGCCAGGCGATCTTGGACCACCCGCGGAATAATCTGAGTTGCCAGACCGCTCGCCTGCTCGCCGCGCTCCTGCCCGCCCATGCCGTCGGCGACGACGTAGACGTGGTGCTGCACGTCGGCGATGAACGAGTCTTCGTTATTCGGCCGCAGCCCCTGGGCGGTGAAGGCCCCGACGCGGACGACAAGATCGGCCATGGAACTTCGGTCCCTTGATGCTGCCGCGGGCGGTCTCGGCGGGCCGGGAGCAATCTCCCGTACCACTCGCCGTGGTCAGCCGTCATTTTAAGCGGTGAGCGCGGCGGACTCCAAGCATCTCCTGGGAGAAATTGCGCGCGGAAACAAGACAGGCGTATTCATGCCGGTCAAGTGACTTCGATCTGGAAGGAAACGATGTAGACTTCGACTTGCTGAAATCGTTGGCGAAGGACCAACTTGAAATCCGCGAAGAACTGCCGATTCTCGGGGACATCGTCGACGTCCACTGTCAGCTTGCTGTGAGTATCCTCGTAGCGAATTCCCTCATTCAGCTAAAGACCCAGGACGGGATGCGGTGAACAGGAGAGACCTTCAAACCGCTGGAGCAGTTCTTCGCGAGTATCGTTCAGTTTTTCGTCGCTGATGGGTTGGCCATCATTGTGCCGGAGCGGCAGAAGAATCTCGTAGCGTCTTCTGGGCATAGTCGAACCCTCCTCGACCAAGCTCAATATAGTTGACGCTGAGGCTTTGGAGTAGTTCGAGGGCGGCCTCGGGGACGACAAAGACGTTGTCGCGGTAGCAATCGACCCGGCCACGGCGGATCATCGCCCCGAACCCGCGGATGCACTCTTCCCGGTCAGGGATTTGGATTTTTATCCACTGCATAGACACCGCCTCAGTAGTCGATCCGGGCATTGGGTGAACACAATTCGATTTGACGCTCTGTCAAGCGTGCCTACCTACTAACAAATCTACCACAAGCGCTGGCAGGCGTGCTAGCCGTCCGTTTGCTTTTGCCGACCCATTACGCGGCGTAAGAAATCAACTACACTGGTGGAAGACTGTTGGTGGGTGGAGTGTCTTCCTTGTCAGACCTTGTTTACGACTTTGACGTCATCGTCGTCGGCGCCGGTCACGCCGGCGTTGAGGCTGCCCTGGCGCCCGCACGTCTTGGCCTGCGCACCGTGCTGCTGACCATGAATGCCGACACCGTCGCGCAAATGAGCTGCAATCCGGCCATCGGCGGCGTCGCCAAGGGCCAGATCGTCCGCGAGATCGACGCACTCGGCGGCGAGATGGGCAAGACGATCGACGCCACGGCCATTCAGTTCCGCATGCTGAACCGCACCAAGGGACCGGCGATGCACTCGCCGCGCGCTCAAGCGGACAAGAAGCAGTATCAGTTCACGATGAAGCATCGGGTCGAAGCCCAGGAGAACCTGACGCTTCGGCAGGAGATCATCGAGGAAATCCGGATCGACGACAGGCGGGTGGTCGGCGTCCGCGCTCGCGGCGACACGCTTTACCGCGCTCCCGCCGTCATCCTGACCACCGGCACCTTCCTCAAAGCCCTGATGCACATGGGCGAGGCGACGACGCGCGGCGGTCGCGCGGGCGATCAGTCGGCCGAGTCGCTCAGCGATAGCCTGGCCTCGTACGGCATCGAGCTGGCGCGCTTCAAGACCGGTACGCCGTGCCGGCTCAATGGCCGGACCATCGATTTCAGCGTCCTCGAACCGCAGCCCGGCGATCCGGAGCCGCGGGGTTTCAGCTTCGCCACCGCGCACATCGACCAGACGCAGCTCCTTTGCCACATCACCTACACCAACGACAAGGTCCACGACGTCATTCGTGCCAACTTGCACCGTGCACCCATGTACTCCGGCCAGATTTGCAGCCGGGGACCACGGTACTGTCCGTCGATCGAGGACAAGGTGGTGCGCTTCGCCGATAAGGAAAAGCACCAGATCTTCCTCGAGCCGGAAGGCCGCAACACGCTGGAATACTACTGCAACGGCATCAGCACCAGCCTGCCCAAGGACGTGCAGCACGCCATGCTCCAGCTCATTCCCGGATTGGAAAAGGCGGAAGTCCTGCGCTGGGGCTATGCCGTGGAGTACGACTACGCGCCGCCGACGCAACTGCTGCCAACCCTGGAGACCAAGGGCGTCGCGGGCCTGTACTTCGCCGGGCAGATCAACGGCACCACGGGCTACGAGGAGGCGGCGGCCCAGGGACTGATGGCCGGCATCAATGCGGCACTGAAGGTGAAGGGCGACCCGTCACTGGTGCTCGACCGCAGCCAGGCGTACATCGGCGTGCTGATCGATGACCTGGTGACGAAAGGCGTCGACGAGCCGTACCGCATGTTCACGTCGCGTGCCGAGTATCGACTCCTGCTGCGCCACGACAACGCCGACCGTCGGCTGACGCCATTGGGCCGGCGGGTCGGCCTGGTCAACGACGCTGACTGGCAACGGCTGCAAAGCAAGGAAAAGGAGATCGCCGGTCTGACGAACCTGCTGCGCGACGGCAAGCATGAAGGCGAAACGCTGGAACGCCACCTGCGGCGAACGGAGACGACCTGGGAGCACCTCGTCGCCTGGCGGCCGGAGTTGGCGTGCTTCGCGCCGGATGTGATCGAGCAGGCCGTTCTGGAAACCAAGTACGCGGGCTACATCGATCGGCAAGCAGTGCAGGTGGAGAGGTTCCATCGGCTGGAGTCCAAATCGATCCCGGCGCACTTTGACTTCACCGCGGTGCCCCAGCTGCGAAATGAAGCGCGGGAGAAGTTATCGCGAATACGGCCCACCAGCATCGGTCAGGCGAGTCGCATCAGTGGCATCAACCCCGCCGACCTGGCGGTCTTGATGCTTTACCTGACTTGATGTAAGAGAGAGTCCGTCTGACCCACGGGCGTAGGCTTGGTGGGTGCCTCATCCTGGTAAACTGGGAAATTATCCGCAACTGCGGGACTGGGGCGCTCCGATAAAGACCGGTAAGCGATAGGATCGTGGTGAAGCTAGGCAAGAAGCCCCATTGAGGGGAGCAGCGCAATAGAGCCGATCTCGGCAAAATTTCACTACCTGATAAATATATTTGGTAGCCGAGTGGAAATGGATGCGCTGGCAGAACTTACGGCTGAGGCGGGCAAACGATTCGCGTTGACATGCTCCGCAAGATGGTTATAATCGCAACCGGTGGTAAGACTGGCAACTCCCCCTCCTCCAAGAACCGACACCTTTCGACTCTGGAGCGGAGCTCCCACCAAAGAACTCGCTGAGCGTCGCGGCTCAGGTTGAGAATGGGCTGCGGCACGACCCTGGAACAGGAAAGAGGCAAATCAAGGATGATTTTTGGTCCTGCGCCGTCTTACGGAGAGGCGTCGCCCGGACCGCACTCGTGCGACTGGCCCACAGCCAGCAAGGGGTGTTTGAGGACATGAAGACTGTTTTCACGACTGGCGAAGCCGCCAAAATCTGCAAAGTCAGCCAGCAAACCATCATCCGCTGTTTCGACAACGGACAGCTGAAGGGGTTCCGGGTGCCCGGCTCCCGCTTCCGCCGCATTCCGCGCGAAGCGCTCTATCGCTTCATGAAGGACAACGGCATCCCGACCGATGCGCTTGAGAGCGGGAAGCGCAAAGTCCTCCTCGTGGACGACGACGTCGAGTTGGTCGAGTTGATGACGAAGGTCCTCGAAGAGGATGGCCGCTTCGAGGTCCGCGTCGCCAACACCGGCTTCGACGCCGGCATGATGGTGAAGGAATATCGTCCGGACCTGATCGTCCTGGACGTCATGCTGCCCGACATCAACGGCAAGGAAGTTTGCCATCGCGTCCGCGCCGATCTGAGCCTGGAGGACGTGCGCATCCTGTGCATCTCCGGCATGATCGAAGAAGACAAGATTCAGGAATTGAAGCTGTCCGGCGCCGACGACTTCCTGCACAAGCCGTTCGACATCGAGGAGCTGATCGACCGGATGTGCGGCCTGCTCGAGATCGAGCCGGCGCCTTCCGTCGCCTGAAATCGTGTTTAGCCGCGACCCGCACGGGAGTCCGCTCCCCTGCGGGTCGCGGCTGACTTTTGCCCCTCTGCACCTAGATCGAAGGAGCGATCGACGTGGGAGCCTCGGACCTGGGCGAAACCGCCGCGCGGTTGTCCTGGATTTCGCCCAGTGCTGCCTCGTTAATGGCTCTGGCACGGGCCCCCGCGTCTGCCTGGCAAGTCATCCGCACCGATCCCGGTGCCGTGCTCCTTCTCCTCCGCCAAGCACCACCGACACTTTCCGCCTCCTCCTTCCTGCCCACCCTGCTGCGTGACGCATCATTCCTGGAACACGCCCAGCGCCACCTCGATGCGCCCGATTCCGTCGCCGTCGATTGGAATGATGGTTCCGTCCATCCGATCTATCAAGCCGCGCTGCGGTATGCGGATTGTGCGGCTTCGCTGGCCGAACAATCGAAAGCGATCGACGTCAACCTGGCCTGGGCCACGGGCCTGGTTGCGCCGCTAGGGTGGCTGGCCATGTGCGGCATCGACGGGGGGCAGGCTGCAGGCTGCCTCGCCGATCCCACGTTGCACGAGAACCCCGGCGAAACCCAGCGGCGCTGGTGGGGCCACGATCAGGCAGCCATCGCGCGGCGACTCGCTCGCCATTGGCGCCTTCCACCCTGGCTGACCGCCATTGTCGGCCACCTCGGCTTGCCGGTCGAGACCGCCAAGGGCCTTGGCGCCGATGTGGGGCTATTTCGGCTCGTCCAACTCGCGGTGGCACTGGTGCAAAAGGAAGCTGCCGGCTTGGCTCTCACCGTGGGCGCCCCCATCGCGGAAAATGCGACGGCACTGGGCCTCCAGGAATTCCCCGTGCGCCGCCTCGAGCTCCAACCCACCGGCCAAGAAGACTGGTCCGGTCCAGCCACCGTTCCGCTGCTGCGCGAACTATTGCACCTCGCGGCCGAGAATCGCCGGCTGGCCGACGCTCCGATCACGGAGCGCCTCGAGCGCGACATGGACCACTTGCACCGCATCCTCGAGCAGCAACGCGCCGGCGAGTCTGCTCGCCTGCTGGAACAGAACCTCGCGACGCTGGCCGAGTTTGCCGCCGGCGCCGGTCACGAGATCAACAACCCGCTCGCCGTCATCTCTGGGCAGGCGCAGTACCTGATGGGACACGAAGCCGACCCGGCGCGGCAGCGGGCGCTGCAGACGATCGTTGCCCAGACGCAACGCGTGCATGACATCCTGACGGAGCTGATGCAGTTCGCTCGCCCGGGTCGTCCCCAGAAACGCCCGCTGGAACTGGCAAGCCTGATCCGCGAAGCCTGTGTCTCTCTGGGCGGTCTGGCGGACCAGCGGCGCGTACGTTTGGTATGCCCGGAGCCCGAGCCTGGCAGCTTCCTTCATGCCGACCCGCGCCAGGCGCGCACAGCCCTTATTTGTCTGCTGCGCAACGCCATCGAAGCAGCGCCGCCCGAAGGCTGGGCGGGCGTGCGCGTGATCGCGCCGACGCCGGACCGCATTGACCTTCTGGTAGAAGACAGCGGCCCTGGCCCGACCCCGGCGCAACGGGAGCGGATGTTCGACCCTTTCTATTCCGGTCGTCCCGCGGGGCGCGGCCGCGGACTCGGCTTGCCGACCGCCTGGCGGCTGGCACGCGAGAACGACGGTTCCGTGTACTTCGACGATCATTCCGAAGGGCCGACACGCTTCGTCCTGAGCCTGCCGCGCGAGATCGAGTCCCATGACATCCGCCTGAACGGACACGCCAACGAAGTACCACTCGCCAGCTGACCGTGCGCTGCCGTTCGCTGGCAGTGTCCTCGGGTTTGCTCATTCCTCCGGCCCTCCCGGACATCTTGGCCATGCGTTTGTGAATGCCGCCAGCGTAGCGGTGGCGGCACTCGCTGCGCTCGCTCGCCCTGGGCTTCCCTCCCCGCCAGAACCACACGCACTGCCTGCTCTTTGGAATTATCCGTGGTGTCGGTGTGATCCGTGGTTCATTTATTCCTCTGCCTCTTAGCTGGCAGCACGACTTCACGCCTTCACGCCTTCGACGGGCGCGGCCTTTTTTCGTTTCCCTGTCACATTCGGCCGTTCTTCGTGTATTGCTCTTGCAGCAGAACTTTCCGCCCATGGAGCGAAGAACCATGTCCGACCGACTGAACCGTGTCATCATGGCCGCTCGGCTACACATTCGGCTGCGGCGACTTGTACAACAGGCGAAAAAGCGACCCGGCAAACCAGCTTCAAATTGACTGGGCTCCGATCAGCGGGTAGGCCCACGCGCCGGTGGAGGACGCACTGAGCTCGCTGCGACGGTCCGGTGAACATTGCTTCTTGACGCTTCAACCACTGGAAGACAAACTGCCATCCCATTTCTTCGGAATAGCACATAAGGAGAAGATCGTGAGGCAGCGCGATTTGACTTCTACGTTGGCCGCAGACGTCCCCCAAGCACCGTCGGCCGAGGACCTGACCCGCCGGCAATTCCTGGCAGCCGGTGCGTTGGCGCTCACCTCCCCCGCGTTCCCCGGGCAAGCCGGCCACGAGCCAGCCCGAGCGGCAGAGCCTCAGGCCGCGCCTCCGTTCCTGGAAGGCGTTGTCAACAAGGGCAAGCCGGCCAGTCCTCGCGACGTTGCTGAGAAAAACGTCATCAAGATCAACTCGGCGATGAATGAGTTGTATGCGACGACGCTGGCGAACACCAAGCGCAACTTCCGCGAACAGATCCCCATGCTCGTTGCCTTGTTCTCCGCGCAAGGCGGGCGGATGGTCCTCTTTCCGCCGGGAAAGCCGCCGATTGTTGCGGACCGTGTGCCCGTGGTCTACGAGCTGGCCAAGGCCGTTGGGCACAGCCCGATGGCCATCTACGAGGTCTTGGTCCCGTACCTGAAGGACCCGACGACCGACAGTGCCTGGAAGGGCCCGCTGCGAACCTACCGCACGCAGAACCAGTCCGCGCTGGAAAGCCTCGAAGCGCTCGATCTAACCAAGGAGGATCGGGATGCTCTCGCCGGCACGCTCAAGCTCAACATCAGCTTCATGGACCGCTGCCTTGATAAAGGGGCCTACACCATCGGCGAGTTGCAGGAGTTTGCCCGCGGCCAGAAGCCGTTCCTGGAAAAAACCCTCTGGCTCTGCGGCAACGTCCAGACAACACACTGGATGAAGGTCCTGGACGACTGGAAGAAGATGCTTGGCAAAGTCTGGGATAAACTGTACGCCGCCGTCAGTACGCTCAACAGCACCCGGCAGAACAACATCCTGTTCACGATCCTGGCCCAGTATATGGGCAAGCAGGCCATCAATGAACGCCTGGTGCTGCTGGAGACGACCGAGTTCGGTATCATCCCGGAAAAGATGCTCGACGTGCTGTTGCACATCGTTGGGGATCGCTCCCTGGGCCAGGTGTTCTTCGGCGACTATTACCTGATGGACGCGGAGCTGCTGAGCGACCCGTCCCGCCGAGCCATCCGGGAACAGGCGGCCAAGCGCGGCATGAAACTGTTAATGCCGACGCTGGCGCCGTTCCACTCCAACGCCTGGCCGTGGCGCACCGATCCTAAGGACGGTGTCGGCCCGTCCTCCCTGTACGAAATCTGGGGGGTCAAGTAGGAGAACGCCGCGTCCAGCGCAGGCGTCATTCAGCCTGGGGCTGAATGACGCCTGCGCCTACAGGCTCGAGATGCCCACCTCAGGAAGAGGGCCCGGTGGAAAGAACCCCGCCTCCGCCTCGTAGACTACGGGCATTCGCTCGCGCAACCCCTGGACGCATCGTACGTAGTCCGCATTGCTCCATCGCCCCTCGGCCAGCAGTTTCCGCGCCTTCTCCCCCGTATCGGCCCCAAACCCGCCGTCAGCATCGTGAAAATCCTGCGTCACCAGCACGTCGGGCCGAAACGCGGCAATGCGATTCACGAACGTCTCCGGATCGCACAACGGCAACATTGGCGTCACGCAGAGGCCGACCGGCACCCCGGCCGTTCGCACCTCGGCAATCGCGTCCCAGCGTTTCTCCAGCGGCGGCGCCTTGGGCTCGTACACCTTGCGCACATCCTCGCTGTCGGTCGGGATCGACATGTTCACACGCACGCATTTGAACTGTGCCAACAGATCGAGATCGCGGACGACCAGGGGGCCGCGGGTTTGAATCAGCAGGCGCGGCTGATGGGGAATCAGCACTTCCAGGATGCCGCGGGTCAGGTGGAGGCTGCGTTCGCTCGGCAGGTAGGGATCGGTCACGCTCGACATGTAGAGCGCCTGGTCCGCGACCTTCGGTGCTTGCTTACGGGCCAGCTCGACGGCGTTGCCCTTGGCCTGAATCCACTTCCCCCAGTCCTCCCGTGGCCGGCGGTTTTGCGGCAGGAACATCGCATAGCAGTAGGTGCAGCCGAAGCTGCATCCCAGATAGGGATTACACGTCCACTCGAAGCCGCCGCGCTGGATGAAGCCGGTCGCCGGGCTGAAGATCGATTTTGCATTGATCTGCTCCATGCGCTTTGTCCTCCACGAGCCAATGTTGTCCCGACCGCATGGAGCTCTACGTTGACGGTCGCCCCGGATTCACGGTAAGTCGAGCACAGGCGTGGTCAAGAATTGAACAGTCACTCCGCCAGATGACGACTCACCCCGCCAAGCGCGCTGGTGGTGGCGTGATGAGCCGGTGAGCCGGACAGGTGTCGCTTGGTCCTTGCCTTTGCCGTGGCGGCACACTATCTTGCTCCAATTCACCACGGACGCGCACCAAGGAGCATTCGCATGGCCAACGACAAGAAAATCCGCGTCGCCATCGTCGGCCTCGGTTTCGGCGCCGAGTTCATACCCATCTATCAGAAGCACCCGCACGCCGAGATCGTCGCCATCTGCCGCCGCAACAAGAAGGAGCTCGATGCGTGCGGTGAAAAGTTCGGCATCAAGGGCCGCTACACCGACTATAGCAAGCTGCTCGAAGACCCGAACATTGATGCGGTCCACATCAATAGCCCGATCCCCGATCATGCGCCGCAGAGCCTGGCTGCCCTCAATGCCGGCAAGCACTGCGCCTGCACCGTGCCGATGGCCACCAGCGTCGACGAGTGCAAGGCCATTGTCGAGGCGCAGCGCAAGAGCGGTAAGGTTTACACGATGATGGAGACCGTGGTTTACAGCCGGGAATACCTGTTCGTCAAGGAACTGTACGACAAGGGCGAGCTGGGCCGGATCCAGTTTCTGCGTGGCAGTCATCAGCAGGACATGGATGGCTGGCCGGACTACTGGCCAGGTTTGCCGCCGATGCACTACGCCACGCACTGCGTCAGCCCCTGCCTGGCGCTCCTGGGCAAGCATGCCGAGAGCGTCGTCTGCCACGGCTCGGGCCGCATTCGCGAGGACCTCATTAAGCGTTACAACAGCCCATTTGCACTGGAGACGGCGACGTTCAAGATCAAGGACTCGGACGTCATTGCCGAGGTCACCCGCAGCCTGTTCGACACCGCGCGGCAATATCGTGAAAGCTTCGACGCGACCGGCAGCAAAGCGAGCTTCGAGTGGCAGCAGGTGGAGAACGAGGAACCGGTAATCCACACCAAGGGCCTTCCGGAACCGCGGATTGCCAAGCGCGTCAAGGTGCCTGACTACGCCGATCGGTTGCCGGAACCGATCCGTCGCTTCACGCAGCCGGCTGCCATCCAGGACGCGGAGCACCTGTCGTTCCTCCAGGGCGGCGGCCACGGCGGCTCCCATCCGCACCTGGCGCATATGTTTCTCAGTGCCATCCGCGGCGAGCGCCCTCCGATGCCCGACGCACCAACCAGTGCCAACTGGACGATGGTCGGCATTTGCGCTCACGAGTCTGCCATGAAGGGCGGCGAGCGCGTTGCCATTCCGACGTTTTGAATGCCATTTCACCACGGATTTCACGGACAACACGGATGAAGAAGTTCAATTATATTTATCCGTGTTATCCGTGAAATCCGTGGTTTCTTTTTCTTCCTTGGGGACAACATCCATGCGTTACGGATTCAACTTGTTGCTCTGGACCACGCACGTGACCGAGGAGCATTATCCGATCCTCGAAAAGCTCAAGAAGACCGGCTACGACGGCGTCGAGATTCCCATCTTCGAAGGCGACGAGGCGCACTACAAGTCGCTCAAGAAGGAGTTGGACAACCAGGGCCTTGCCTGCAGCGTCGTCACGCTGGTCAACGAGGCGGCCAACCCGATCAGCCCCGACGCGGCGGTGCGTGAGGCGGCGGTCGAACGCTTGCGTTGGGCGATTGACATGACCGCAGCCGTCGGCGGCGACATCATGGCCGGGCCGTTTCATTCGCCGCTGGCGGTGTTCAGCGGCAACGGCCCGACCGATGATGAAAAGAAGCGGGCGGCGGAAGTGCTGCGCAAGGCCGCCGAGCATGCGGCGACTACCAAGGTGCGCATGGCGATCGAGTACCTCAACCGCTTCGAGTGCTATTTCCTGACCACCGCGGCCGACGCCCGCGCCCTCGTCAAGGCAGTCGATCATCCGAGCTTCCGGACGATGTACGATACGTTCCACGCCAACATCGAAGAGAAGAATATCACGCGCACGATCACGCAGTTTGCCGACAGCTTTATTCACGTCCACATCAGCGAAAACGACCGCGGCACGCCCGGCACCGGCCACGTCCACTGGGATGAGACGTTTCGGGCGCTCCGTGAGCTCAAATACGACGGTTGGCTGACGATCGAGGCTTTTGGCCGTGTGCTGCCGGCCCTGGCGGCGGCGACGAGGGTCTGGCGCGACCTGTTCCCCGCGCCCGAAGAGGTCTACACGCAAGGCCTGCGCTTCATGAAGGAGAAATGGGCTGCGGGAAAGCGATGAGCATTCCTCCGCAATCGCAACGCAATGCGGATCGATGGAGTAGAAGCCACTGCGCCTCCCAGCGACAGCGCGCAGCCGCGCTTACGCCGGAACGAGAGTTGCACACCTCTAGCAAGGCACGAACACGGCGGCGAATACGCCCAGGTGTACCGCTGAGTTCGCTAACCGCAGAGGTGTAATATGTGGCATACCTTGATCCTTTGCTCCATGCTTGTGTCGCCGGCCATCGGTGGTAGTTCAGAGGTAGCAACGTACGAGGGAACTTGGCTCACAACCAACCGAAAACTCGACGGAACGATGACCTGCGTGGTCACGGACCTGGGCGAGAATCAATGGCGCGGCAAGTTCTCCGGAGTTTGGGAAGGCGCGTCCTTTTCTTACACGGTGAGATTTAGCGGGCCTCCCCAGAAATTGCACGGAACGGCCGTCATCGACGGCGCCAGTTACGAATGGACGGGAGCGATGGAAAAGGACCGTTTCTGGGGCACATTCGGCGGGAACCGATATGCCGGCAGCTTTGATTTAAAGCTGAAGAGCAAATAATGTGCAACATGCCCACCCTGTTCGTGCCGTACTGAAAGTTCAAAGAAAACTGAGCGATGAGCACGAAATGCCCGCGAGAAACGTCGCTTTCTCGCGGGCATTTCGTGCGAACAGGCAGTCAAAACCCGTCGCTGACTCGGAAATTCCGCCGAATCGCCGGAAAAAGTCCATTTGCGGTCGCAGTTGCGAGCAGTAACCAGTGTCGACCGATTGAGACCGCGCCGAGTCTGGAGGGGTTGCCGTGTTGAACATCTGGGGCAAGAAGCAGACATCCTGCTGCGACGGTATCTCCCGGCGCAACTTTTTGCGGATCGGCACCTTGGGCCTGGCGGGCCTGACCATGGGCGATTTGTTCCGCCTCCGCGCGGAGCAGCCTGCGGCCAACCAACGGTCGGGCAAGGCCGTTCTCGTGATTTACCTTCCTGGCGGCCCCCCTCACCAAGATACGTACGATCTCAAGCCCAACGCGCCGCGCGAGGTTCGTGGAGAATTCCAACCGATCCACACCAATGTTGCAGGCATGGACATCTGCGAGCTCCTGCCGCAGCAGGCGAAGCTGGCCGATCAGTTTGCCATCGTTCGCGGCATCAAGTTCGCCAATGACAATCACAATGTCGATGAAGTCGTGACCGGTTTCCGCCCCGACGCGCACCGTCCGGCATTTGGCTCCGTTGTCAGTCGGGTTCGCGGCCAGGACAGCTTCCCGCCTTACGTCAGCTTCGGCGGACTCGATCTCGGCAGTCCGGTCAATCCGGAGAATCCGCAATACCTCGGCAGCGCCCACCGGCCGTTCTCACCCAGCGGTCCAGGCGTTCGAAACCTTGGGCTCTGTCCCGGCGTGTCGCTGGAACGGCTGGAGGATCGCCGCCAACTGCTCAGCGCCTTCGACCAGCTGGATCGCGATCTGGACCGTAGCAGCACCATGTCCGGCATGGATGCGTTCAACTCGCGCGCCCTTGATATCCTTCGCTCATCGCGTGCCAAGGAGGCGTTCGACATCAGCCGCGAGCCCGATCGCGTGCGTCAGAGCTATGGCGCTAACACGCAACTACTGCTTGCCAGGCGCCTGCTCGAAGCGGGTGTCTCGGTAGTCACTGTCGGCTTCACGCGCTCGCCGGGTTGGGATACTCACCAGAATAACTTCGCCACAATGCGCAAGCTGCTGCCGGAACTGGATGCTGCCCTGGCGACATTGCTAACGGACATGCGGGACCGCGGACTGAGTTCGGACGTGTCGGTGCTGGTGTGGGGCGAGTTCGGCCGATCACCGCTCATCAGCCCCGAGGCCGGCCGCGACCACTGGCCGGAAGCCGGGTGTGCGATGTTGGCCGGCGGTGGCCTGCGGACGGGGCAGGTCGTCGGCGCCACGGACAGCCAGGGGGGCCGCGCCAAGGGGAAGCCCTATTCCGTGCAGAATGTGCTTTCCACCCTCTATCGTGTGCTCGGCGTCGATCCCGAGCTGAAATTCAACGACCACGCCGGCCGGCCGCAATACGTGCTCGATGAACGCGAGCCGATCGAAGCACTGCTCTGATCGCCATTCCGCTCATCATGCCGATCTGGCCCACGTCAAGTCTCTGCGGTAGACCTATTGCGTCGACCAAATAGCGGTCTGCCTTCACTACGCCTTGTTACCGCTTCTCCAAGATGATTTTCGTCCTCCTTCCGCCGGCAAGCCTTCACCAAACTGCGGCGGGGCGGCGGAAGGGCGAAAATCACGGGAGTGATCGTCACGCCCGCCCCTGGGCCCGTCGCACCCCGCACTCTGCAAGGGTTAGGGCGAATTGCTTCCAGCCCCATGAGCCGCAGCAGCTTGTAGAATCTGCTTGCGGTTGACATCCTCACCCTCCAAGCATGGCCAATGGGCCAGCCGCCGACTGCCAAGAAAGGGCGAGCGAATTTCGCTACCGCTGGTCTTGACCGATCGTGCACCCCGATGCCAAGCTGGAAAATGGCGAAACCTCGGTGTAGACCGCTTTGTCGATTGGACATGCGCGTCGAAAATTGCATGCATCACCGTCAGGAAACGGCGGATGGGGCCGAGGGATGCCGCGGCGCCGTCAGCAAACAGACTCCAACGGTCGCGGGGGTCCCCGTGGAGTCAGCGTTACGCCGGATGCTCGGGCGTTGAAGCTGCCGCGCAGGCGCGAAAAACCGCGATCCACCGACTGCCGGCGTAGTACAATGGAGATTGCATTTTTCCCCACGAGAATCGTCCCATGCGGCTCTCCCCTTTCGGGCTGGTGCTGGCAATCTGGGCAAGCAGCGTCGGCTGGCCGCAAACGGTCCTCGCTGCGTCCAACGATCGCTTGGCCCGCTTCGAACCCGGATTGATCGTCGAGACCGGCGCACGCATGGGCGCCTGCGACGTGCTCACCTTCACTCCGGACGGCAAGTTCCTGCTGGCGTGCGGCGACGATAAGGTTGTCCGTATCTGGAAGTTCAATGGCAAAGGGCTCGATCCCACACCGGCGCAGACGCTGCGCTGGAGCATCTTTCGCGAACAGCGCGGCAGCATCTACGCAATGGCGGTGTCGCCGAACGAGGACGGGCGCTATGTGGCCGTCGGCGGCGCCGGCGTCCATGTCGCGGCGGGCTCGATCGCGGTCATCGATCGCAACACCGGCAACGTGGTCAGGGCACTCGATCCGTTCAAGGCGGATGACACGAGCGGCATCTGGGCCCTGGCGTTTTCGCCGAGCGGCGACCGCATTGCCTATGGAAAGGCCAACGGCAGCGTCGGCGTTTGGGACTGGAGGAACGACAAGAACGGCAATGGGCGACGCCTGGGGTTTCACGGCGGCAAGGCGGCCCTCAATCATGTGCGCCTGGTCGGATTCACGTCCGAGAATCACCTGATTTCTCTCGCGGCCAGTGGCGATGTGCTGCGCTGGGACACCAGCGTTTCCGGCGGCGCCCCGAAGGACGTGTGCACATTCGAGGGCGGAAAGGTCTGGCGGGCGACGATGAGCAAGGACCGCAAGTGGATTGCCGCCACGCAGTCCATTCGCTCGCGGCCGGCGCAAGTTTTTTCCATCGACGGCAAGGTCCGCAAGATGGTAAAGCTGGCCGGCGAGGACGTGCCCAATGGCGTCGCGCTGGATGCGAAGGGCGAGCGCCTGGCCGTCGGCACCGCGACTGCTCCGCTCAAGAGCGACTTCTACAAGGAAACCGGAGGCAAGGTCCAGGTCTTCGATGTCAAGGGCGCGGAGGCACGTCCACTTCCCGAGTTGTCGCTCGGCTACGTTGGTGAAGCGGTCGCCTTTCATCCAGACGGCGTTCACGTCGCGTCCGCCGGGGGAGACGATCACGATATCCGTCTCTGGGACCTGCACCATGTCAGCAAGGGCCCCGTCAGCCGCATCCGCAGTCCCGGCAATTGCCTGTGGAGCGTGGGCCTTTCCAAGGACAGCCGTTACCTCGGTTTTCGCGGCGAGCGCGATCCCAACCCGTCCACCCCAAATCAGCGCGGCAAGGGGGCGTGGCGCACGTTCGACCTGCGTGAGCGGCGCTGGGCGTCGCTCAGCGGCAGCTTCGATCCGGTCAAGCCGCTTGAAACCCTTGACGGTTGGAGCGTCCGCTTCGATCCATCGGACTCCACGGTCTGGTACGCGGTTTCGCCCGCCAAGAAGAGTCATGCCTTGCCGCTCGATTGGTCGTTCTACGGTATGCCGCGCTGCTACACGTTCATTCCGCGCCGTGGCGACAAGCCTGCACGGTTGGCGGTCGGACATTTCTGGGGCGTCACGCTGTTCGACCTGACGGCCGATGGCCCGAAGGTGGCCCGGCTGCTGATCGGTCACGCCGGCGAGGTCATGGGACTGGGACTGTCCACGGATCAGAAGATGCTCCTGTCGGCGGGGCGCGATCAGACCATCGCGGCGTGGAGCCTGGTCGATTGGCCGACCCACCCGGAGCTGGGGGCACGCTTCTTGCTGCGCCAGGACAAGATCGTTGTCGACGACGTCGATCCAGGCAGCCCGGCCTGGGAAGCCGGGTTGACGAAGGGCGACGAGGTTGCAGTGTTCGCCTTTCACCCGAGTGAACTGTACGACCCTGGTAAGGTCGTTCCAGCAAACCGGCGCGCCAATTACAAGATCCTGACGGCCGACGCGTGCATGGAGCGATTGAGGCAGCCCCAGCCAGGAAAGGAGTTCTACTTCCAGGTGCACCGCGAAGGACGCAAGGACTTGGTGGAGCTGGCGACCCACGTCCGGCAACGGCCGCTCTGGCGCTTCTTCCCGACGCGCAACAACGAATGGGTGCTCTGGCGCGGTCGGGACTACTACTACGATTGCTCGACCAACGGCGACAGCTACATCGGCTGGCAGGTCAGTGCCGAGGTGGACAAGACGCCGATCTTCTATCGCGCCGAGCAGTTTCGCCGGTTCTTCCACCAGCCGGAGAAGGTGAAGGCGATGCTCGCCGGCATCCATACGCCGGAACGGGTCACGTTTCCGGAGATGGAGCCGCCCGAGGTCGTGCTGGAAGCAGCAACGACCGAGGTGGACAAGCAGGACGTGAAGCTGAAAGTCCGCGTAACCGCACGCGGAAGCCGCGACAACCAGAAGCTCGACAAGGTGCTGCTCTGGATCAACGATTACCAGTTTCTGACCTGGGCGCCGACCAACGGATCGTTTGAAGTGGATGTCGACGTTCCCCGCGGCAAGCTGCGCCAGGGGGCGAACCTGCTCACGCTCCAGGGCTATAACCGCGCGGGGGGCCGCGGCGAGGCGACGCCCGTGACGGTGAACTACACGGAAACCGCTCCGCAGCCAAAGCTCTACGGTCTGATGGTCGGCGTCGGCGATTACAGCAAGTGTGCCTTGCGCCAGAAAAAGTCCAAGCTTCAGCTGGGAGACCTCAACGCCGATAAGGACGCCGAAGCCATGCACAAGATGTGGCTCGCGCAAAAGGGCAAGCTTTACAAGGACGTGCAGATCGAGCTGCTGGTCAATCAGAATGCATCGCCGGTCGCGATCATGCAGCGTCTGAAGGCCCTGGCGAAGGAAGTTCGCCCGGACGACCGCCTCGTGCTCTTTTTCGGCAGCCACGGCACCAGCGCCGAGGTCCTCCAAGAGCTGGTCAAGCTCGACGGCGCCAAGGTGGTGGACGAACTGAGCCCGCTGAGCTTCGCCGTCCTGGGGCCGACGTTCGATCACTGCCGGCCGAACAAGACGTCTATCACCAGCCTCGACCTGTACGAGGCCATCGCCCGGCTGCCCTGCCACAAGCTGGTCATGCTGGATGCCTGTCATTCCGGCGCCATCGCGGTCAACCCCGTTCGCCAGTTGACGCGCGACGGCGTCGGCCCGATCATTGTGGCCGCCTGTTCACCCAAGGAATCGGCCATGGAATTTGGCCCACTGGACGCCAATCAGGCATATGGACTCTTTACCATGGCCGCGCGACGCGGCCTGCAGGAAGAATTCGATGACGCCGACCGCGATAAGGATGGCCTCATCAGTGGCGCCGAACTGGAAGGATATATCCGTACCCGTGTGCCGCAACTCGTGGATGAGCTCAAACGTAACAAAATCGAGGGCATCAAAAGCAGCGACACGCAAACGCCGACTGCATTCCTGCCGCGGATGGAACGCAGCGTGTCCTGGGTAAAAAAATGATGACGTTTTCTGTCCGGCGAGGTCAACCGTCACGTTAGACTTCCGGGAACGGACGATAAAACACACTCTTTTGGAGGAGATACAGGCATGAACGCGATGGCACGATCGACGGGGATGGGAATAGGGGTGCTGGGGCTGGTCGCGCTTTCCTGGTCGGTCAGCGGGTCGGCGGCGCGGGCGGACAATATCGACGCCGAGCTGCTGACGGCCTCCAAGAAGGTCATGAAGGACATCCAGGATCGGGGCTACAAGAACGTCGGCATCCTGAAGTTCCGCGTCGTGCGCGGGGACAAGCCGTCGAGCTTCAACGTCGGGTTGCTCAACGGCAACATGGCCACTCGCCTGGAGTACGCCCTGGTGCTCGTCAACGACGACAAGAACCCGATTGGCATCACCCGCGACGCCAGCCACGTGATCGCGGCCAAGGACAAGCAGGCAACATACCTGAAAGCCGCCGACCGGCCGGCGATGTTCAAGCACACATTTCCTCTAGCCTGGGGCAATGACAAAGTCAGCGTGGACTGTTTCCTCGCCGGCCAGGTCAAGATCAGCCCGGACATGAAGAAGACCACCGTCGTCATCGAAGCGTTCGACCGCAAGACCAACGCCCTTCGCGAAGTGGTGAACTTCACGGTGCCGACCGACCGCAGCATCCTGGCGGACTCGGGCGAGAGCTTTTCGCTCGTCAAGCGCGGCCCGGACAGCCTCAAGCGCCGCGCCGAGGAGCTGGACGACGACGCCACCAAGAACGCCAACGATCGCAACAAGGGCAAGAAGATCGTCGAGAAGGACGCTGTCGATAACCTGATCGACCTGGATGTCCACTACAACGACCAGAAGGTCGAAGTCACTCGCGACGACAAGGGGCAGGCCAGCATCGCGGAGCCGCAGGAGAACCAACAGGTCCACTTCGTCATCCGCAACAAGAGCGCCGAACGTCTGGCGGTGGTGATCCGCGTCAACGGCATTAACACGCTGTGCAAGGAAGGCGCGGACAAGCAGGTGGACCAGTGCATCAAGTGGGTGCTGGAGCCGAACAAGCAGTACGCGATTCGCGGTTTCTACCTGGAAGACGGCAAGACGGTCGAGAAGTTCAAGGTCGTCGCGCCCGATACGCTGTCCGACCTGAGCCCCGACAAGCTGGGCCTCATCGAGGTGGACGTCTTCCGCGAGAGCGGCAACTCGGACGAAGAGCTGCTGCGGACGCGCAAGATCAGCCTCCGCGGCCTCAAGCCCGGCACGGCACGGCCGGCCACCTTCGCCGCACTCAAGGCCAACGTGTTCCAAACGATGACGGTCAAGAAGAAGCCGATCATCTACGCCGGCGACCAGGAGCAGGCTGTCGTCAAGGAAACCGACTTCAAGGGCCCGACCCATACCGGCTCGCTGGTCATCCGCTACTACCAGCCCGGCCAGGTGAAGGAAGAACCGAAGCAGGATCCCAAGGAAAAGCCGAAGGACGATCCGAAACAAGACCCCAAGCAGTGATGTAAGTAGGTCGAACAGAGCGGCGAGCGCCGAAGGGCGCTCGCCGTTTCGTGCATTTCACGCACTTCGGATTGCAGCCTCGCTTCGGAACGCTTACAGTTGACGGTCGTTTATCCCATCATTGCGGAGGGAACCTCGCCATGCGTTCAATCCTGACGGGCGTCAATTGCACGGTTGCCGCGCTGGCCTGGCTTGCGGTGCCGGTCCTCGCCTTGATGGCGGCGCCGGCCAGCACGGACACCAAGCCCGCCGGCGAGACGGCGGGCGACAAGAACCGCAAGGCGATGGAGCAGACCATCAGCATCGAATTTCAGGAGCAGCCGTTGCAAGCGGTGCTCGCTCAGCTCGGAGAACAGAGCAAGCTCAAGTTCGTGATGGACCGCGCCACGCTCAATCAACTCGGCGGCGCCGATCCCGACCTGCCCATCACCATCAAGCTGCAGGACGTGAAGGTGCGCTCGGCCCTCCGCTCGATCCTCGGTCAGTACAACCTGGGTTACGTGATGATGGAGGACAGCGTCCTGATCACGACCGAGGAAATGGCGCTGTATCGCCAGATGCGGCAACGCGTCAACCTGGACCTGGACGAAGTGCCGTTGCCCACCGCGCTGAAGCAACTGGCTCGGAACACGAATACCAACCTGGTACTCGATCCACGCGTCGGCAAGGACGCGAAGACCACCGCAGTTACGCTGCAGCTCGAAGACGTGCCGCTGGAGACCGCCGTCCGTCTGATGGCTGAGGTGGCCGGGCTCAAATCGGTGCGCGTCGGCAACGTGTTGTTCGTGACAACCGAGTCACGAGCCGACAAGCTGCGGGCCGAACCGGAGAGCACCCCGCCGCCCAATTCACCGAACGGGTCTGGCATCGAGAAGGTCATCCCACCGCAGCCCCCGATGGCTGTACCCGCTCCGCCAGCCAACCCCGCCGGCGTGGCGCCCGGAGAGGTGCCACCACCAGCTCGCGAGAAGCCGTAAAAGACAAAGGCCCGGCTCGCTGCCGGGCCTGCTTCTTGCGCGGACCTACACTTCGGGCCAGTTGTTCGAGTCGCGGTAGTGGATGATGAGCCGGTTCAGCTCCTTGAGCAGGGCATTGCGCTTCACACCCGTGGGAAGGGCCACGAAGGCGAAATCTTCGCAGGCTTCGGACAGGGCCTCGCGCAGCGTGTTGACCGGCAAGGGTCGGACTTTGCTGTTGTTCTCGAAGCTTTTCCAGAACGGGGACATGTGCGCCTCCTCTTGTACGAGACGCTCCATTGTACCCGGTGCAGTCAAGTGCCGGGCTCAGCCCGACGCTTGGCGCGCGAACTTCTTGCGGTCCGACTCCTTCAGCAGCGACTTGCGCATCCGGACGGCGGCCGGCGTCACTTCGACGTATTCGTCTTCTTCGATGTACTCCAGCGCCTGCTCCAGGCTGCGTTGGAGCGGCGGCTTCAGGATGATGCCCTTTTCCGCACCGGCCGCACGTACGTTCGTCAGCTTCTTCTCGCGACAGACGTTGACCGGCAAGTCGTTGTCGCGACAGTGTTCGCCGACGATCTGACCTTCGTAGACCTGCTCGCCGCCGGCGATGAATAGGGTGCCGCGGTCCTGGAGGTTGTCCAGGGCGTACGGCGTGGCGCGGCCGGTCTCGGTGGAGATGAGCACGCCGTTGGCGCGTCCAGGGATGGCACCGCGCAGCGGTTGGTAATCGTAGAAATTGTGGTGCATGATCGCGTGGCCGCCGGTCGAATTCAACAACCGGGTGCGCAGGCCGATCAGGCCGCGCGCCGGGATGGTGAACTCGACGTGGCTGGTGTCGCCGCGGGTGTCGAGCTTCAGGCACTCGGCCCGGCGATTGCCGACTAGCTCCATCACCGCGCCCAGCGACGAGGGCGGAACATCGATCACCAGGTACTCGATCGGCTCCATCGTCTGGCCATTGACCTGCTTGTTGATGACGCGCGGCTTGCCGACGGAGACTTCGTACCCCTCGCGACGCATGTTCTCCAGCAAGATGCCCAGGTGCAGAAGACCGCGGCCAGCCACCATGAATTCATCGCGGCGATCCGTGCTGGGCACCACGCGCAAGGCCACGTTGGACTCCAGCTCCTTCATCAAGCGGTCGCGGAGCTGACGGCTGGTGACATAGGTCCCGTCCTGGCCCACGAACGGCGAATCGTTGATGCGGAAGATCATCTCCAGCGTCGGCTCGTCAACGACGATGGGCGGCAGTGCAACCGGATGTTCGAAGTCCGCGATGGTGTCGCCGATGTCGACGCCTTCGATGCCGACGACAGCGCAGATATCGCCCGCATGGACCTCCTCGGCCTCGACGCGGCCCATGCGGTCGAACACGTAGAGCTGTGCTACGTTGTCCTCGACCTTGGTGCCGTCGTGCTTCATCAGGGCGATCCGCTGGTTCTTGCGGATCTTGCCGGCGAAGACCTTGCCCACGGCGATGCGGCCGACATAGTCGCTGTAATCCAGGTTGATGACCAGGAACTGCAACGGCGATTCCGGGTAGACTTCCGGCTGCGGCACGTGTTTTAGGATGGCGGCATACAGCGGCGCGAGGTTCACGGGCGGCACGGCCAGGTCGTCGGTGGCGATGCCGGCACGGCCCGACGCATAAATGGTCGGGAAATCCAGCGTTTCGTCGTTGGCATCCAGCTCGACGAAGAGGTCGAACACGGCATTGAGCACTTCGGTCGGCCGGGCGTCGCCGCGATCGATCTTGTTGATGACGACGATCGGCTTGAGCCCGCACTCGAACGCCTTGCGCAGCACGAAGCGCGTCTGCGGCAGCGGTCCCTCGGCGGCATCGACGAGCAGCAAGCAGCCGTCGGCCATGCGCATGACGCGCTCGACCTCGCCGCCGAAGTCGGCGTGGCCCGGCGTGTCGATGATGTTGACCTTCGTCCCGCCGAGCGTGAGCGCAATGTTCTTGGCCAGGATCGTGATGCCGCGCTCGCGTTCCAGGTCGTTGGAATCGAGGATCAAGCCGTGCTGGCCGCCCACGAGCTTGTCCAGTTCGCCGGAACGGAACATACCGGACTGGCGCATCATCTGATCGACGAGCGTGGTCTTGCCATGATCGACGTGTGCGATGATGGCGACGTTGCGGATGTCGGCGCGCTTCATGCCTGATCTTCTCTATAATTTCACGACCGCGGAGAGGACGCGGCAAGGTTCGAAACGTAGACCGCTCATTATAGAGAAACGGGCATATGTCCGCAAAGAGCAGCCCCGCGTAACCGATGCCAGGAGCGATATGCATGGACCTTTATTTGATCCGCCACGCCGACGCGTTGCCGCTGGGAGAAGGCGGCGTGATCGAGGATTCACAACGGCCGCTGAGCGAGACGGGCCGGGTGCAGTCGCGTGCCGTGGCCAATGCGCTCAAGCGCGTCGGCATCCGGGTGGAGAGCATGCTCACCAGTCCGGCGGTGCGCGCACGGCAAACGGCCGATGAAATCCTCACGCAGTGGACGGAGTCGCCACCGGTCCTGACCGAGTGCGCGGATCTGGCCATCGATGGCAATCGGCGCAAGCTGGCGAAAGTGGTCAATGCGACGGGCAGCAAGTCCGTGGCGCTGGTGGGTCATCAGCCGGACCTGTGCGAGCTGGCCGCCTGGCTGATCGGCAGCCGCAGGGCGCAACTCGACGTCGCCAAGGCCGGAGTCGTCTATATCCAGTGCCACGACGAAGCGTCCAAGGGCTGCGGAACCCTGGTCTGGTTGGTTACTCCCGCCTGGTACGGTTGAAAGGACGCGCCATGCCCGAATGCCATTAACTTAAGGCGAGCGGGGCGTGTAAACGCCCCCGGGTTTGTCTCTCAACCGGGGCGGTTAAACGCCCCCCACGCCGTTAGTTAATGGCATTCCGCCATGCCCCTTTTTGTAGCCGCAGGCTTCAGCCTGCGGGGCGAGTGTACCGCACCCGCGACGCCATGCCGCAGGCTGAAGCCTGCGGCTACAGCACCGCTCGACGAATCGTGCTCGAAATAGCGTTGTAAACCTACCCCGGCTACTGGGAAACGAATCAGTCGAAGTACTCATCCTCTGGGTGCATTGCCGGGATGCCGAACACGATGGTGCGCACTCCTTCGGCGCTGACGAGGCGATGCCGGGTCAGCGGCTCGATGTAGATGACCATCCCAGGCGCCACTTCGATCGTGTCGCCATTCATTTCCATCTTGCCCTGGCCTTGCAAAATGTAGTACACCTCGGTGCATTCCCGGTGATAGTGCTTCACCGAGTCCTGAATGAAAGTAATGTGAAAATTGCAGACCGGCGTGTCGGCACGCGTGAGAAAGCGCGTGCTCTGCCCGCAAGGACACGGAACGGTGGGTGCATCTTCGGGCCGGCGGACCAGGTAGCCTGGAGAAGTCGCGGGCATGGCTGGCGTCCTCGATGATCGGTGAGAATTTCCGATCAATATAGCGTGCCGCGCGAAACGCGGCGCTCCTTTTCGCCAGGGATGGTTGCGCATGTGGAGAGCCTGCCTGCCACTGATGCTGCTGCTGGGATGCAGCGACGCGCCGCCGCTTCCTCCACATGAAGCCCCCACGCCGTCCATTCCGAGTACGACGAACTTCGACGCGGCGACTGCGGGCACGATCCAAGGATCGGTCACCTGGGAGGGGCTGGTCCCTTCCGTTGCCCGCTATACGATTCCTCCTTCGGTCGCAGGCGCTGGCCCGCGCCAGGCGATGCGCTTCGACAATCCGCATGTGCCCCGGATTGCCGTCGGATCGCGCGGCGTCGCCAATGCCGTCGTATTCTTGCGCGGCGTCGATCCGGCCAGGTCTCGCCCCTGGGACCATCCGCCGGTGGAAATCGAGCAGCGCGACTACCGGCTGAACGTGCTCCAGGGCAGTCACTTTGGCCGCAGCGGTTTCGTGCGCAGGGGCGATTCGATTTCCATGGTTTCGCGCCAGCCGATTCACCACGTCGTCCATGCCGAGGGTGCTGCATTCTTCAGCTTGACGCTCGCCGATCCGGACCGTCCGCGTCAGCGGCCGCTGACCAAGAAGGGGGTCGTCGAGCTGGGCAGTGCCGCCGGGTATTTTTGGATGCGCGCTCACGTCTTTGTGGATGACCATCCTTACTACTGCCGGACCGATGATGAAGGGCGATTTACGCTGCCGGACGTGCCGCCGGGGCGTTACGAGGTCATCTGCTGGATGCCCAACTGGGTCGAGGACGACCGCAACCGAGATCCCGAGAGCGGCAACGTCATCCGAGTCTTCTACAAGCGGCCAGTGGAGGTGACGCGGTCCGTCAACCTTGCCCCCCAGGCGACGGAGCAGGTCCGCTTCACGCTTTCCGCGGAAGCGTTCAAGCGCTAATCGCCGCATAATTCGTACATCCCATCATTGTGGAACTGAATGCCGCTGCCGTGCGCTGGCCGCGATAAAGTACGGTGTGGCTACCGGCAGATATTACAGGGAGAACACCCGGGCCCACGCACCGTGAGGATACGACGCATGGCCTCTGCCCTTATCCTGCTGCTCCTTGTGAGCGGCCTTTCCGCGGGAGGCGAAGCCAGGAACCCTGTCGGCTTCCTGTACCAACCGGCCTACTGTTGCGATCAGGTGCTGCGCGGCCCCGCATCGCCTTATTGTCCGGAGCCCGGCGACCTGGTCTTCTGCACCGATTACACGATCTTCTGGTGTGTCACGCATGATTGGGCCGGTGCGGGCCATCCGCACCATTCCGGGATCGTGGTCGCGCGTCCCGATGGCAGCCTGGGCGTGCTGGAAGCCGGTCCGTACGACACGCTGCGCATCCGGGTCATCGACATTGAACCGCATTTCAAGAAGTACACCGAAATGGGCGAGCCGATCTGGATTCGCAAGCGGCGCACACCGCTGACGTGCGAGCAGTCGGCTGCACTGACCGCATTCGCGATGGAAAAAGAAGGCAAGCGTTTTGCCTTGATTCGCCAAGGGGCTCAGCTCACCGGGCTTCGCTGCCGGGGCGGAGCGCGCCTGCAGTTCATGGGCAAGCCGCACCCCGACCGGTGTGCCTATTTCTGCTCCGAACTGGCGACGGAAGCACTGGTCGCCGGCCGCATGATTGACCCGGTGACCGCCCGTCCCGCCGCGACCTATCCCAGCGACCTGTTTTTCGATCGTTCGGCCAACAAATACATCAATGACCACTTGAACCTGTCCTGCGACTGGCTCCCGCCAGCTCGCTGGCTGGGCTGCACGTTCCCCGAAACGGCAATACAGAGGTAGGGCTTCGTATCAGGATTCCCGACCTGCTTTGTAGAAAACCGCCCTTTCGTGGCGAGCCGGGAGCGTGAGCGACCGGAGTTCTTCAAGGTCTCGAAGAACTCCGGTCGCTCACGCTGCGGTTCGCCCGAGGATTTCGGGGTTTACTACAGAGCAGGTCAGGCACCGTTGTGCGAAGCACCCTCCGGGCCGTTCCGGCAACGGTGCCTGGCCTGCTCTGTAGAACCCCCCGATTTCGCGGAGGATGCGGCCGGCACAGCCGGCCCTACAGGCCTGCGTTTTTGTAGGGCCGGCTGTGCCGGCCGCAACCGTACGGTGCCCCGGAGCGTGGTTCTACAGAGCATGCCTGCCCCCTCTTGCCGCCGATTAATCCCGGATGGTTCACTCCTCCATCAGCTTCTCGAACTCGCGCATCAGGTCCCGCTCGTCGCGTGCGATCCGTTCCTCCCGGCTCAGCCGGCGACGGCCGCCGATTCGTCCGTCTGGTGACGGTGCGGTGTCACCGTGTTGCCCGTTCGTTGACGGTCGGACGCCGCCGTTTTCACCGTGTGTTGACGGTGCACTGTCGCTCTTCGACTCCGGCGCCGGGTCGGCGTTCTCATCAAGGCCGTTCCCTGCACTCTGCTGGGCATCCATGGCCTTGAACCCGTCCCCAATCATCCTGGCCATGCCTTCGTGAATGCCCGGCAGCGCGGCGACGACGAAGTCGCTGGCCAGCTGCACCGGCACCCGCTGCACCGCGGTCGTCATCTGCCCTCCTGGCACCGACTTCTCCTTGACCAGGTTCCATTCGTCCACGTCCAACCGATCCGGGTCCGGCATTTCCGCCGGCTTGCCGACGCAATAGGCAAGCAACAGCTTGGCCGCTGCCACGTTGCCGTCTCTGGCGGCGCGCAGCAATGACGCCGCGATGTCGCTGATGTCCTGTTCGTTGACGGCATCGACGAGTGCCGCACGCAGCGACGCCACCTGGCGGGCGAACGGGTTCCCGGTCCCGCCGCGGTTGCCCCGGGTAAAACGGCCGCGTGCATCGCGGCCCGTGCCGTTGTCGGATGGGGTCTTGGCGGATGCTTCGGAAGCGGTGCCGACGGGTTCGGCGCATGCTGCGGCGGACATGGAGTGCCTCCACGAAATGAAGGATAGCCGGCGGCGCGCGATCCATGGCGCGCATCTCACTTCATCCACGGTGCAAAAGCGCTTCAGCGTCACGCAAGACCAATTCGTGAACCGCGAGAACTTTTGCCTTTGTTCGTAGTTCCGCCTTTAGGCGGTTTGGCCCCACGGCACAACGAAGATCGCGTGAAACGCCCGGCGGCCGCTCGCTTTGTCCTTGACAACGCCCGTCTCTGCCTGGATACTCCTCCTCCCATACGCCCTGAATGTCGTGCATTGTCGCTCCCCATGACAACGCTGTCGCTCGATGGCCCTGTGCTCCGGTCCCGCTCGCCTGCTCTCCCATCGCTGACGAGGGAGACCGAGCCCGCGCTAGGAATTTTTTCGGCCTGGCCGTACGCGCCCCCCCCCCATCTTCAGTTCGACGTGCCCTCCGTGCGTTGAATCCTTCCGAGCGCAAAACATCGATCCTGCATCACCGCGCCGGTGCCGGCATCGAGGCGGCCTTGTGGCACGGACATTCCTGTCCGTGCGCCCCATGGACAGAACGCTCGTTGACCGACCCGGTCCTCGTCGTTGGTACACTCCGTCGATCGCTTGTCGCACCCCACCACCCGAACCGCGCCAGGAATGGGCCGGCGCAACGGAGCGCCGGTCGAACGAATGAATTGCCCCCGCGAGGATCGTCGGGGAACATGGCATCGGGTCGTCGGTACGGATGCAGCGATGGCCCGAACCCGGTGATGGACATCAGCCCATGATTGCGGATTATCTTGGCCTCAAGGACTTCTGTGGCTTTCGCGGCTATCTCCGTCGGCTTCGCGACGCGCTGGGTCGCGCAGGCACGCGTGTGGCGCGCCGGCTGGGCTGCGACGGGCCGGCGCCGAGCAAGCGTCGTGCCAGCGATCTGGCAGCCCAACTGGAGCTACGACTCATGGAGGAGCGAAGCTCATTTAATGACATGAGTCTCGGCGCTTTGACGATGGCGGCCGCGGGCGGCAGTGCCCTGGCGTTGCTCGTCCATCAGGCCACACGGGCGCCGGACGCGCCGTCGCGCGGGGTGACGCCGACCGACTATGGGCCGGAGACCACGGCGTTCCACACGACGACAACGACGTGGACCGGCGTGGATGCTCCCAACGCGGTGGCTGCGGCACATGCGAGCGATTTTTACGGCTCGACCCCGAGCTGGGACCTGGGCAGCACGATCATTCCACCCGCACGTGAGGCCAGCGACGATCCGCTGGACCACTTCTTCGCCGACCAGGGTCGCGGGAAGTCAGGCGGTGGGGGCGCGGGCGCCGGGGATGGCGGCGGTGGGGGTGGCGGAGGCGGCGGCGACTCGGCACAGGCGCCGCAAACTTCCGGCGCTGAGCCCATCACGCCAAGTGCTGGACCGTCGATCGACCACTCCAGCCTCGACCCCTACGTCATGAACGCACCGGTCGCCAACGCGCCGGCACCGGCGGTGTCGACACCGGTCGACAATATGCAAGCGCCGAGCCAGACGCCCGCGGCCGCAGCGAGCGCGCCGATCGCCGCACTGCCGCCCGCGCTGATGACGCAGATGCCGTTCGCGGGCACCGGCGGCACG
>JAIEMG010000166.1 GCA_019752375.1 Gemmataceae bacterium
TAGTCGGACTTCCTTGACGGAGCTTACCAGCAGCGGCCTTTTCCTCTCATAGCATCTGAAGGCGGAACTACGAACAGATTCCGGAAAACTCCTGCAATTCAATGTGACATTGGCGCAATGTGCAGCCGGTGAGACAATCTCCGTGGATTCCCCCTCAATCCCGGGAGCGCCATGTTACTCGAATCGCCTCCCACTCAATTCGACCTCAACTGGCGGATGTTCGGCATCCCGGTGCGAGTCAGTCCCTGGTTCTGGCTCACCAGCCTCTTCCTCGGCTGGTCGGCATACGCCAACACCAGCATTCTGCTCTTGGTCATCTGGGTCCTGTGCGTGTTCGTCTCGGTGCTGATCCACGAGCTTGGACACGTGGTGGTGGGAACGATCTTCGGGTCCGACGGGCACATTTTGCTCTACAGCTTTGGCGGTCTGGCGATCGGCAGCAGCAACTTGGATCGGCGCTGGCAGCGCATTGCAGTCTCGTTCGCCGGCCCGCTGGCGCAGTTCCTCCTGTTGATTCCCATCGTGTTGCTCGAGTGGGTGTACACCCCATCGCCGCGGCGCGGCTTCGAGTCGCCCGATTTCCTCGCCGAAATGCTGGCGATGCTCTTTGTCATTAACCTGTTCTGGCCGCTGCTGAACTTGCTGCCGATCTGGCCGCTGGACGGCGGGCAAATCAGCCGGGAATTGTTTCAGCAGTTGGTGCCTCGGGCCGGCGTGCGCTGGTCGCTGATGCTGTCCCTGGGCGTGTCGGCGTCCCTGGCCGTCGTGGAACTGATGAGCATGCTGACCAAGACACCTGTGCCGTTCATCGGCCTGGGCAGCCTGTTCGGGATTCTATTCTTTGGCTTGTTTGCAGCGGAGAGCTGGATGTTGCTTCAGCAAGCGCGCCCGATGCAACAACATCGCCGTCGCGAAGAAGAGGAAGATCGTTTGCCGTGGGAAACCGATCCGGACGCGTGGAAACGGGGGCGCAGGGACCAGTGGTGACTGCTTCGCTGCAAGCGGCGTTAGTTGGCTGGGCCTTCGAGTAGCTTGCCCAATCGGTCGTTCAGCTCTTCCTCGGCGGCGGCGGACCAGAGGAATTCGTCAGGCGCCTTGAAACCGCCTTCGCTGGTGAAACTCGCCGTCGGTGCTGGACACAGCGACAGCACGCCTAGCACCTTGGCTTTTAATTTCAGTTCAAAGGCGCTGACGTCGTGAAGGTCCCGCGCTTGCACGGTGCCTGGCGCAAACATTGTCGGCCCATCCGAGACCAGAATATCTTGTTCCAGAAGTAACGGCTGGCTGCGGGACTTGCCTCCCTGGGCACTGACGCTCAAGTTGCAAATCCCTGCCATGCCGGCTTCGCCGCTGGCGATCAGAAAACATGGCCCGACCCGTTCCGACTCGTTCAACGCAGGCACCTGACGCCGCAGGCTGACGCCCTCCTTCGTCTGCACGACGAAGCGGGTGTCGCAAACGCGCAAGGAACGCTGAAACGTCCGCGTCGAGATGGCGCGTACTCGTTGCGTGGCCAGGGTCTGAGTGCCGAGCTTCCACGTCGCCGTCCAGGTGCCGATGCGTCGGGGCACCTTGCGCGGCACCACGGTCACCAGTGCTTGCCGTGAGCCAAGTTGCGAACTGGAAAGCTGCACCGGTGCATCACAGGTTGCACCGCTGCGTTCACAGCGAAACTCGACATGCAGGTTCATGTCCAAAAGGGGAGCCAGGCTGGTCGGGCTCATCAGCACGGCACTGGCCAGCAGGCCCCGGCACTGCGTGGACACAAAGGTCTCGCACGCGACGTTCTGATCGCCCAGACGCACGAAGAGCGTCGGCATGTGCAGGCGCAGGTCCTTCACAAATTCGTCGTGGCTGAGCACGGGCAGTGTCAACTGCGCCATCGACGTGTTCTTCCACAGCAGTTCAACGGTGGTACTCTTGGCCGGCGTCGGCAGGCGAAAGAAGAGGTGGTGCCGATCCTCTCCCTCGTCGCGGCGCAAGTTCTCCGCGGCAATGGGAACGTGATTGGGAACGGAGAGAGCGAAATCGCTCTTGCGGCGACCGGGACGTGACTGTAGGAGGGCCTCGACGACCACGGCTTCCGCATTCCAGGGAATGGGTTGGTCGTGGACAGTCAGGCCGGCCTTCTCATAGCTGTAATGCAGCGCTTGCGGCCGGGCCCCGATCCGGTGCATGGGCCAGAGGTCAAGCATCACCCAGTCGCGCCAGCGCTTGATCCAGTGCCACATCGAGATCCTCCGCCGAGGAGGGCTCCGACGCACGGCAGATCAAGCAGTCCGCCATGCGAGGGATGCGAAAGCGATAGGGACGGAACGCCTCTTCGAAGACGTCGGGCACCCGTTGCAGCGACCAGAGCAGGCTGGTGAAGCCGGGTGAATAACTCACGCCGTCCGCCAACAGGCCGAGCGTGATCAGTGCATGCATCGAGGCGATGGCCGCGATCGACGCTCTGCTGGCGGGAATCGTCGTCTCCGCCACCGCGCCGCCGGGCTGCGAGTAGTCCGGCGCCTTTGGCTTCTCCACCGTGACAGCACGTTTCAGATGGCTGGCCACGCAGCCGTAACACGGTCCGCCGGGCGCGAACCAGTGGACGAAGCCGCCGATCCCGCCGCTGAGGACTTCGCCCAGCGTCCACGGCTTGCCATGCCGCCGCATTAACGCGTCCCAATGAAACTTGGCCGGCTCGTTGTCCGCCGCACAGACGCCGATGTCGGCGCTGGCTGCCGCCGTGTCGATATCGTCCTGCACCTTGGGGTCGAGTAGATCGCAGACCAGCGTGTGCACTTCCAGATCGGGCCGGCGCTCTTGAAGCCACTGTTCCGCCAGGCGGGCCTTGGTCTGGCCCACGGCAGATGCGGGGAACAAGTGTCGTTCGACATTGTGCGGCTTGTAGACGTCGGGTTCGATGAGCGTGACACGTGTGATCCGCGCATCCCGGCACAGCAAGTCGAGCACCGGCATGCCGCCGCTTCCTACGCCAACCTGGATCAGATGGGCCAAGTGGAGTCCTTCCTTCCGGTTCTCTGTAACCGCAGGCTCTGTAGCCGCAGGCTTCAGCCTGCGGAATGGTGTGCCAGGGGCGGTGACGCACTCCGCAGGCTGAAGCCTGCGGCTACAGACGTTCACGGCAACGCTCGCGATCTACTTCGCTTCCGGCAGCGGCCATTCTCCCGTCTCATGCCAGATCTCGTAACACGCGAGCCACCGCCAGGCGGCCTGCACGGCGAAGATACACGTGAACTTCGCTGGATCCCACCGACTCGCCGTTCGCGTACTGCCCTGGCGCCACAGGCACATCGTTTGGCCTTCTAGCAAGTGCGGACAGTGCTTGAGCGGCGTCAGAACGCGTGTCTCGGGCGGCACCGTCGGGTAGCTCGAGACCAGCCGCGTTTCGAGCTGGTAGACGTTGTGCGCCGGCTTGAGTCGATAGCGCAGCACCAGACCGTTGCCCATGCGTACCATCTGAATCTTGTACGCCGGGTCACGGTCCTGGTTATACCGCTCGATCACCGGAATCTCGACGCTGAGCAGCCGCCGCTTTCCGATTTCACTGTCGAGAAGAGCCATGGCAAGCAAGCGAAGAGCTAAGAGCTGAGAGACAAGAGCCGGCACAGTATTCGCTTGGCTCTCGGCTCCCTGCTCTTAGCTCTTGTCTTCAATAATGACACGGGACCGATTTGATGGCGTTGATCACTTCGTCGTCGGTGACCTCATCGCTGCTGCCGGCGAAGCTGGTGTCGCGACGATCCATGAGCAGGGTTCGATTGCTGTCCGCATTGCCGCGCAATGCACTGATCAATTGCCGACGCTCCGTGTCGTTCAGGGGCCTGAAATCCATCGCTTTCTCCTTTCCAGTTGGGAAGAACCATGACCGAAAACGGTCAAGACTGTGCTGCCAGTTCCGCAAGCAACAAGTAGACGCCTTGGTCCACGCGCGTTTCGTGCGAATCCGCCGCCACCAGATCGCCGCCCCGCGCCAGGAAGTAGCTCACCTCACCGTCTTCCAGTAAGACCCGGATCGCATCGCCAGGTTCAGCCAGAGGCACCGTGACCGCCAGGGCTTCCCTCTTGCGGCCGTCAATGACCTCGAAGATGACACCCGCCTGTTGCCGGGCGAGCCGATCGAGCCGTTCGGCATGGGCCTCGATCTCCGACCAAACAGCGTGCAAAGGTCGTGCCAAGTCAGGGCCGAGGGTCAGTTCCACCGGCAATGCACGATAGTTGCCGGCGCCGTCACGCAAGCCATACCACGACAAACACAGCTTGCCCAGACACTGCACATGCGGCTTGGGCTGGCGTCCCAGCATCGTGCTCGTGGCAGGGTTGCCGTCCGCCGTGCCGATGGCGAAGATCCCTTCCTTGCCGCGCAGTTGCCCGACCCATTCACTATCGCCGCGAAAGTCGGCATCACTGGGGTGGCGCAGGCTGCCCGGATGCGTGTGGACAATACCCAGGATGCTTAGCCGTCGATCGACCTGGCGCACGATGCGGCTGCCAAGTGCCTGGGCCAAGGCGTTGAATTGCACGTGAGCGACGCCTGCTTCCCGCTGCGTACCGGCTGGCAGCGTGGCGAGAGCGATCGCTTCCTTGGCTTCGCGCAGGCCGAGGAGCACCCAGCCCGTCTCTTCATCGCCGCGTGCGCTAGCCCGATGTTCGGCGTACTCCTCGAACAGGGTACGACTGACGCCATCGGTAAGCAGGATACGTTCCAGCGGTTGATACCGCGGAGCAGGACCGCGCTCGCCCGCCGAAGCCGGCGGAGGGTCGGCCGGCGTGGAGCGGCCGCGGCGAAGGCCCCAGGTCAGCTCGAACACCAGGCGCTGAGCAGACTGGACCAGGGCTTGCAGCATGGAGAATCGGCCTCCGGCACTTACCGCCCGCGGATCCGGGCGGAGAGGAGAGGCATCGCCGCGCTGCGGCACCAGCTCCGTCCGTGAGAGCGTTGGAAGCACATCACCTCCTTCCGTCATTGAATCATACCTTTTGAGAAAAGCCGAGTCAAAGCACGGGACGATTCTGCGTGCGATTCAGCGAACGTCCGATGCACGCGTCCGCGTCTCGACCAGGCGCTCGATCAGGGCGGCAATCCGTTCGGTATCCCAAACGCCGAACAAGACCATGTCCTTTTTCCCGGTGTGGATCCGCAGTCGGCCCACGCCCAGGCGTCGCTCCAGCGCCGTCTGCTGCACGCGGACGGAACGGATATCCGCCACCGCGATGGGAGGCGCAGCGGCGCGCAGCAAACCGAGGCCGCAGAAGAGGCGATGCGTCGTCAGGCGGTAGGTAAGGACGGTGGTGCGATAGCCACAGTGCAAGACCTGGGATCCGACCAGCAGGGAGGCGACGGCATAGAGAAGGTAGCGAGCCATGTCGTCGCTCAGGCCCCAGTCGTCCGCCCAGGCGTAGACGCCCAGACAGGCCGCAATGGTCAGCACGCCGCAGACGACAAAGTTCGGCAGCATCGCCCAGGGGGAGTAGCCGCCCCACCACACGTCGACTTCCTGCTCCGGCTCGTCGGCGTCGGCCAGCATGTCGGCTCCCTTGAGCGAGACGCGGAAAAGCCATAGTCTATCACCGCTGGCCGGCCCCGCATACCGCGATGGAGCGTGCCCATGAACTATCCCGCACAACGGCGAAGACAGCTCGCTCGCCTCCTCAAGGAAGAAAACGTCGATGCCTTGCTCGTCACCAATCCGGTTAACGTCACCTACCTGACCGGTTTCAGCGGCGACAGCACGTACTTGATTCTTGGCCGTCAGCATACGCTTCTGGTCAGCGACGGCCGCTTCACCGAGCAACTTGCCGAAGAATGTCCGGGGCTGGACGCCTACATCCGGCCCTCCAAGCAGAGCCTGTCGCGCGCCACGGCGGACACGCTCCAGAAACTTGGCCCGCGCCAGGTCGGCTTCGAGAGCGGCAACGTCAGCGTTGCCGATCTGGAGGTTTATCGGGAAATGCTTCCTGCCATCGAGTGGAAGGGCGTTCGCGATCGCGTGGAGAAGATGCGCGCGGTCAAGGACGAATCGGAGGTCGCGGCCATTCGCGAGGCGATCCGCATTGCCGAACGTGCCTTCGCGATGTTCCGCTCCATGCTCCGGCGCGGCGATTGCGAGAAAGACTTGCACGACGCCATGGAAGGGTACATCCGCCGCGCGGGCGGGCGCTGTTCGAGCTTCCCGACCATTGTGGCAGTGGATGAACGTGCCGCACTGCCGCATGCGCCGCCGACGGGCCGCAATCTCGCCGAGTGTCACCTGCTCCTGGTGGATTGGGGCGCCAGCGGCGCCTTCTACAAAAGCGACTTGACACGCGTCCTGATTCCCCGTAATCATTCAGCTTTCTCCCGGTCTGCCCGTCAGGAGAAAGCCGACGAAAAGCTCGAAAAGGTCTATGCGACGGTGCTGGCGGCGCAACAGGCAGCCATCGCCGCGGTGCGACCGGGCGCGAAGGGGCATGACGTGGACGCCATCGCCCGCGCGGTGATGGACGAGGCGGGCTACGGCAAGTATTTCATGCATGGGTTGGGGCACGGCATTGGACTGCAAGTCCACGAGGCCCCGGCGGTGCGGACGGATTCGGTCGATGTCTTGCAAGCCGGCATGGTCGTAACGATCGAACCCGGCATCTACCTCCCCGGCTGGGGGGGCGTTCGTCTGGAGGACGACGTGCTGGTCACCCCGGACGGCAACGAAGTGCTGACCAGCGTGCCGAAGGATTTCGCGTCGCAGATCCTCGATTTTGGCGTTTGAGTGTGTTTCGCCCTCCCCGATCGAGCAATCCGCGACTGGGAAATCCACTGTCCACAATCTCAGGAGGTCCGGTGGCTGACGAGGCACCCAACAACCCCCGTCCCTTCAACGTGAAGACGGTCAAGTATCTCATCACGTTGATGAGTCAGCACGATCTCAGCGAAATCGACCTGCGCGAAGGCGACCTGCGCATCCGCCTGGCTCGCGGGACGCTCGGTCCCACCGTCACGACGATTGCGGCGCCCCCCGTCGCTCTCCCCACTGCCGCACCGGTCGCTCCCTCGGGCCCCGCGGCGGCGCCGGCCAAGCCCGCCAAGGCGTTGACCGAGATCAAGAGTCCCACGCCGGGCACCTTCTACAGCAAGCCGAACCCGGAGTCCGAGACCTTTGTCCGGGTGGGCTCGCGCGTCTCGCCGACCACCGTCGTCTGCATCATCGAGGCGATGAAGATCTTCAATGAGATCACCGCCGACTGCACCGGCGTCGTCGCGGAAATCCTGGTCGAGAACCAGCAGGCCGTCGAGTACGGGCAGGTCCTGTTCCGCATCGATCCCACCGGCTGAGGAGGAATCGACACGGCGGCAAGGTGACGACGCGGCCAGGGGAAGCATCTGGTCGCCTTGCCACCCGGTCACCTTGTCACCCTGTCATGTTCCAACGCATACTAGTAGCCAATCGCGGTGAAATCGCGTTGCGCGTCATCCGCGCATGCCGCGACATGGGTATTGAAGTCGTGGCCGTTTTCTCCGAGGCCGATCGCGGCGCTGCCTACCTTGGCCTGGCCGACGAAGCAATTTGCATCGGTCCCGGCACTGCCTCGGAAAGCTACCTGAATATCCCGCGTCTGATCTCCGCGGCCGAGATTGCCAACGTCCAGGCCATTCATCCCGGCTACGGCTTCCTCTCGGAAAACGCCCATTTCGCCGAAGTGTGCCGATCCTGCAACATTGAGTTCATCGGTCCGCCGCAGGAAGCGATGCGCCGTCTGGGTAACAAGAACGAAGCCCGCAAGCTGGCCCAGGAAAACAAGGTGCCCGTGGTGCCCGGCAGCGAGGGACTGATCACCACCGAGGAAGAGGCGGTACGGCTGGCGCACGAGATCGGCTTCCCGGTGCTCATCAAGGCGGCGGCCGGCGGCGGCGGACGGGGCATGCGCGTCGCCCGCAATGACATCAGCCTGAAGACCGGCTTGCAGTCCGCACGACAAGAGGCGGAAAAGGCATTCAAGGACGGCAGCGTGTACCTGGAGAAGTACATCGAGCAGCCGCGGCACATCGAAGTTCAAGTGCTGGCCGACCGCCACGGCAAGGTGGTCCACCTCTGGGAGCGCGAATGCTCGTTGCAGCGCCGGCACCAGAAGCTGGTCGAGGAATCACCGGCGCCGAACCTGCCGCCCGAGGTGCGCCAGGAGATTTGCGATTCCGCCGTGCGGCTGGTGCGCTCCGCCAAGTACCACAACGCGGGCACCTGCGAGTTCCTGGTCGATAAGGACTTTCGCTTCTACTTCATCGAAGTGAATGCCCGCATTCAAGTCGAGCATCCGGTGACGGAGCTAGTGACGGGCATCGATTTGGTGCAGCAACAGATCCGCATCGCCGCCGGGGAGCCCTTGCGCTTCGACCAGGCCGACATCGTGCAACGCGGAAGCGCCATCGAGTGCCGGATCAATGCCGAAGACCCCGCGGCCGACTTCCGGCCCTCGCCAGGCCTAATCTCGCGCTGGCAAGTGCCGGGCGGACCGGGTGTGCGGTTGGATACGCACGTCGTACCCGGCTACAAGGTGCCGCCCAACTACGATTCACTCCTGGCAAAGCTGCTGGTCCATCGCGCCACGCGCCCCGAGGCACTGGCATGTATGCGCCGCGCGCTGGCCGAGTTCATCGTTGAAGGAGTCAAGACGACGATCCCGATCCATCAGCAGATCTTCAAGCATTCCGCCTTCATCGAAGGGCAGGTCGACACCACATTCATCGAGCGAAACTGGCGCACCAAAAGCGGCGAATAATTTCAAACGGGTCAATCGAGCAACTTCACCACGCCGTCCTTTGCCATCAGTCGCTTCCACATGTGGGGGCTTGACGCACCTCCGCGATCGCCTCTTTTTGATCTGACACCTTTTCTCTCTCCGCGGTGGACGCATGCACGCATCCAAAATATGAAGGTGCGCGTGAACGTCCCGGCTGGTTGGGCTCAACCGGGGCGTGTGAAGGCCCCGAACGGGCGATACAAACCGGGGCCTTCACACGCTTCCGCTCCCCTTGGACGCGCTTCTACCCTTTCGTCGGCGACATGACGCGGGCCCAGGAATAGGGATTCTTGCGCACCTCTGCGATCGCTTCCTGCACCTGCGGGTTGCCGAGGACCTGGTCGGTCAACTGCTCGCCGTTGCCGCGATCCTCGAGCGCCACCGCCAGCCGGGCTGCCCACATGGCGCGGCTGAAATCGCCCTGGTCCAGCAGCGGCTCGACCGCGTGGCTGTAACCGGCGGTACCGTACATCTCCTGCGCCGGGCGGATGTTCTCGAGCAGGTCGTGCGTCCAGGTGGCTGGATCGCTGGAACCCAGGTCGTGGACGCCGAGGACGTAGCGGATGTTCTTGTGCCGGCGATCGGTCCAGCGCAAGGCCAAGATCCCCAGCCCGGCCGCAAACGCCAGCGTGAGGAAACAGATGATTGCGGCCGGATCGCGCTTCTTGTCGGCGAAGAGCATGATGATGCCGAAGAGCAGGCCGACGACCACGCCGCCCCACAGCCAGCGCATGAGCATGCCGCGCAGGATGAGTCCCACGGACCAGCGGATCGGCACGGCTCGGTACTGGTTGCCGGCCCAGCCGAAGGTGTGGATCGCTTTGAAGGGGATGAGCGGCAGAAAGGCGACGACGAAGCACTCGATCGAATCGCAATCGGCCTCGCCACCCCACTTGACAAAGCCGCGGGCGGGGCAGATGGACGTTCCGATTCCGTTGACTGTCATGGGCATGGCGGCGAGACTCCGGTTGAGAAACTCGGGACCCAGCACAGGATTCCACAGCCTACTTACCATCCCGCGCCGGCGAATTCCATAGTCCGAACGGACTTTGCGGCACCCCACCCCAAGCGTCCTTTGCCGGCAGTGTCGTTGTCATGAAAACAAACAAGGCCTGCAGCGCCGGGAGGCGCCACAGACCTTGTTCGATGATGTCATTCGGGCGTGTGTAACTTACAGGCCGTAGCCGCCGTTGCCGAAGCCACCTTTACCGGGGAAGCCGCCACCAAAGCCGCCCGGGAAGCCACCGCCATAACCGCCATAACCGCCGCCGTAGCCACCGAAGCCGCCACCACCGAAACCACCGCCGCCGTAGCCCTGGCCACCGCCCTGCTGGCCGGCCGAGGAGGGCAATCCAACGAGGGTGTTGTAGGACTGATTCAGCGAGACTCCTGGCGGATGCAGGCCGCCGATGCCGTTGCCGGCGCCACCGCCGCCGAAACCACCGCCGCCGAAGCCGCCGAAACCACCGAGGCCGCCCTGGCCGCCGCCGTAGTTACCGCCGCCCTGGCCGCCGGTGCCGCCAAACTGCGTGATGATCTGCAATGGCCCACGGTTGACGCCGGAGCCCGTAATGTTGCTGTACATATGAGCGCGGTCCTGACGCATGCGAGCTCCGAGAGCGTTCGCGCCGCCGGCAACGCCGCCACCGCCACCGTAGCCGCCGCCACCACCCGGATAGCCGCCGCCGCCGTAGCCGCCACCACCGTAACCGCCACCGCCGTAGCCGCCACCCGGATAGCCGCCGCCACCGTAACCGCCGCCGCCGTAGCCGCCGCCAGGATAGTACTGAGCGAATGCCTGCTGCGGCAGGAAGAAAACGGCCGCAGCCAGAGCGATTGCGCCGCCCTTCAAGAGGAGGCGAACCGGAGCGTACATGGGAACTCCATGCGTAGAGCGTGGTTGACTGCGCGCTGCGGCCCGGTCCGCGGGCGCTGCAACTTCCGATTGGACCACACAGCTAGATAGATGCGTGACTCGGAATTGACGAGCGGAATGCAAGAGATGCGTTCATCAAGATCGAGTGAGTGGATTGTGACGGGACCGAGAACGTGGGTCAATCAAAATATGGATGAGGCGGGCGCTTTCTTCCGGCTTTTCGTTGTGTCAGGCTTACGGGGCAGCGGTAACAGCCAGTCTACCAGCGTTCATACCGGTTCCCCGGCAGTCGTCGCACCGCTTTCTGCATCTCCAGTGTGAACAAGGCCGTGGTCAGCGGCGCGACCGGCATCGCCAGGTGCTGGGTGATTTCGTCCAGGTGGCGCGGCTGATCGGCGAGGAACTCCCAGATGCGGCGTTGCGTGTCGTCCATGCCGGACGGCACCGATGTGGGTTTGGCAGGCGATCCTTTGCCTCGAATGCCGTCCAATTCTTCGAGGATGTCTTCGGCACCACGCACCAGAACGGCGCCCTTGCGAATCAGTTCATTGGTGCCGGCGCTGGCGACGTTGTCGACCGGCCCCGGCACCGCGAACACCGGCCGGCCCTGCTCGGCGGCGTGCGTGGCGGTGATGAGCGCGCCGCTCTTCTGGGCGGCTTCGACGATCACCACGGCGCGCGACATGCCACTGATGATGCGATTGCGTGCGGGGAACATGCCGGCCATCGGCTCCATCGTCATGGCCGCCTCGCTGATGAGGCCGCCCGAGGCACTCACCTGATCGGCCAGCTCCTTGTGCTCCGGTGGATAGATCTTTGACAAGCCGCCGGCCAGCACCGCCAGCGTTCGGCCACCGGCCTGGAGCGCGCCGCGATGGGCACAACCATCGATGCCGCGTGCCAGGCCGCTGATGACCGTGCAGCCGGCACGCACCAGTTCGGCGGCCAGGCGCTCGGCGACTCGCCGGCCATATGCGGTGCAGTGCCGGGAGCCAACGATGCCGACTGCATTGGCGTCCCGCGTTTCCAGGGTCCCGCGCAGGTAGAGCAGGTGCGGAGCGTCGGGGATGTTGACCAGTGTCGGCGGATAGTCCTGGGCGCCCGGCGCCAGCAAACGTACGCCGTGCGCGGCCATGCGCTTCAGCTCCGCCTCGACATCGACTCGGCTCATGGCCTGATGAATGCTCTCGGAGAGCTTGTCGCCAATGTGCGGGACACCTCGAAGCGCCTGCACGGGTGCACGCAAGACCGCGCCGGCCGAACCGAAGCGTTCCAGCAGTGCCACGGTCAGGCGCGGCCCGATCCCGGGGACCAGGTGAAGAGCGAGCAGATCGTGGACTTCCGGGGAAAGAGGAGATGACATGAAACACCTACACGGATTGCAGGACCGCGATGACATCGTGTTCGGGAACGTCGTCGAAGAGAGCCACTTCGCCCAGGCGGCGCGGCAGGATGAAGCGAAGCTGTCCGGCCACCGATTTCTTGTCGCTGCGCATGGTATTCACGAGGTCGGGGATGGACCATGGCTCCGGCTTGGTCGGCAGCTCGAACTTCTTCAGCAGGCGTTCCTGCCGCTGCGTCAACTCGACCGGGATCAGCTGTCGTCGCTCGGCAAGCCGGCTGGCGCAAATCATGCCGGCAGCTACGGCCTCACCGTGCAGCCAGGCGCCGTAACCTGCCGCCGTCTCGAAGGCATGCGCAAACGTGTGCCCATAGTTCAGGGCGGCGCGCAGTCCGGTCTCCTCGCGCTCATCGTTCTCGACCACGTCGGCCTTGATACGGCAACACCGCGCGACGACGTGGCGTACCGCTTCCGGTTCGCGCTGGAGGATCGCGTCGGCGTTGGCTTCGAGGTACGCAAAGAAATCGGGATCCAGGATGACGCCATACTTCACAACCTCCGCCAGGCCGCTTCGGTACTCGCGCGGCGGCAAGGTGGTCAGCGTGGCGATATCGATCCAGACGCCGACGGGCTGGTGAAAGGCGCCGATCAGGTTCTTGGCCCGCGGGTGGTTGATGCCAACCTTGCCGCCGACCGAGCTGTCCACCATGGCCAGGAGCGTGGTCGGCGCCATGAGCAAGGGGAGGCCGCGATTGAAGGTCGCCGCCGCGAAACCCGCCAGGTCGCCAACAACGCCGCCGCCGACGGGCACCACCAGCGTTTGACGATCGGCATGCATCTCAGCCAGTTGATCGTACAACTGTGCCGCGACGCTCAGGCATTTCTGCCCTTCGCCGGAGGGCAGTGCCAGGGTGTGCGTGCGGAACCCGGCATTTTCCAACGACGTGGCGACCGTCGCCGCATGTGCCTGAACGTGTTCGTCGGCAACGACGAGCGCCAGCGACCCGCGCACGCGCTGGCGGGCGAACGCGCCGACCCCACCGAGGTCGCCGCTGGTGACGACGATGTCGTAACTGCGCGGGCCAAGGTTCACGCGGACCGTTGGTGCAGTCATGAGAAGTTCACCGCAACATGTGCCGCCGGCCGGCGCCGGCGAACTTGGATCGTTCGGCTTCCCGTCTCGATTACTTTGTATTCCGTCGTGCTCCCCGCGCCTTCGGGATGTTTCTTTTTGTCCACGTACCGCTCATCTTGCGACTTCGAGTCCCGGCCGCTACAGTGACTGGGCAACCTCCTCCAATCGATGCATCAGCTTCTGGACCCGCGGAACGGAGTGCGCCGCGATGCCCGAATCACCGCCGCCGGCCCCCAAGCCGCCGCCAAACCTTACGCGCACCGATGACGTGCTCGGCAACGCATTGCTCGACGAAACCCAGGCGGAAAAGCGTCTCGACGAAATCGAGATGATCGGCGAGGAGGAAGCCGTCGGTCTGCACAAGCTGGAATCGTCGATTACTCCCGGGATGCGCTACCTTCACTGTAGTCGCACCATCCATCAACTCGTCACCGATCGCAACCGGTCCGTCGGCCTGTACCTGGCCGTCGCGTCGCTGCTGTGGACGGCGTCCAGCGCCCTGCTCAACGCCAAGCCAAGCGGTCGCTTGCTGGTGCCGATCGAGACGATCCAGCGCTGGTGCCTGCCCGCGACTTTTGGCACCCTGACAGTGCTCGCCGTGTTTTGCGGCTTACTACTGGTGCGCACCCGCGTGGGCCTGATTTACGAAGTCGCCAAGATGAACGTGCTGCTAGGCCTGCCGGTGGGACGAGTCAGCCGGATCAATCCGCTGGGCATCTTCTTCATCATGCACGCGCTGGTCAGCATTGCGGGCGGCTGCTCAGCCGGCCTGTTGACGTTGCATCTGCTCTACCATCCAGGCGCGGAGAGCGACGGGCGTGCCGCGATTGTCTCGGCGCTGATCGGCCTGGTCGTGGCGCTCGCCCTGGTGTTCCTGTACATCGGCATGGTGCGCTATACCACGGCGGACCAAAAACTCCAGGGTATTCGCTAAGCCGCGAGGTTCCATGATCTGCGTCGTCATCGGTCGAACCCGGCACAAGATGATCCTGGCCGAGGTGCAGGAAGCCGCCAAGCGCGGCGCTGCGATGATCGAGCTGCGCCTCGATTTCCTGGCCAAGACGCCGGACTTCAAGCGCCTGCTGGCAAACAATCCTTGTCCGATGATTGCCACGGTGCGCAAGCCCGAAGACGGCGGCCGCTGGGCCGGGACCGAGGAAGCGCGGCGAATGCTCCTGCGCCACGCCGTTGTTTCCGGCTTTGACTGGGTGGACCTCGAGACCGACGTGGCGGAGGAGATCCGCCGCTTCAAGGACGTGAAGCGCATCGTCAGCTACCACAACCTGCACGAGACGCCGGCCGACCTGGAAGAAATCTATCAGCGCATGTGTCAGCAGGACGCCGACGTCATCAAGATGGCGGTGACGGCGCAGCACCCTTCGGACAACCTGCGCGTCCTCAACTTGCTGCGTGAGCCGCCGAAGCCGACCATTGCCTTCTGCATGGGCGACCTGGGGATCTTCAGCCGAATGCTTGGCGCCAAGCTCGGCGCCCCGTTTACCTACGGGGCGTTCAATCGCGAATACCGCATCGCGCCGGGTATCCCTTCGTTCGACGAATTGCAGCACATTTACCACTACGACAAGATTAACGCGGAAACGCATGTCTTCGGCGTCATCGGCGATCCGGTAGCCCACAGTCTCAGTCCTCTGATTCACAATGCGGCATTTCGCGCGCTGAACCTGAATGCGGTTTACTTGCCTTTCCGCGTGCCACGCGGCCAGCTGACGGCCTTTCTGCGCGACTTCGACAAGCTGCACGTCCGTGGCTACAGCGTGACGATCCCGCACAAGGAAGCCGCCGCAGCGCTGACGCATCAAAAGGATGAAGCCGTGACGCTCACGCGCTCGGCCAACACGCTGATTCGTGTCCGGGAGGGCTTTTCCGGTTACAGCACCGACTTCCAGGCGGCGCTCGAATCGCTGCTCGCCGTCTTGTCGTCCAAGGATGAGGGTGGAACGCCAACCGTGGAGCACCGAATCGCATTGGTTCTCGGCGCCGGTGGCGTGGCCCGTGCGGTGGCGCATGCTTTGCACCGTGCCGGCGCGCTGGTGACGATCACCAACCGCACGGCCGAGAGGGCCCATCAACTGGCCTCGGAGGTCGGCGGCCGCGCCGTCGACTGGCACGGCAGGCATTCCATGCTGTGCGACATCCTGATCAACTGCACCTCGGTCGGCATGCATCCGAACGTCGACGAAAGCCCGATTCACCCGAGTTATTTGCGTCCCGGCATGGTCGTCATGGACACCGTCTACACGCCGGAAACGACGCTCATGGTCAAGGAAGCGCGGGCGCGTGGCTGCATCGTGCAGACGGGCGTGGACATGTTCGTGCGCCAGGCCGCGCTGCAGTTTCATCTCTTCACCGGCCAGCAGGCGCCGCTGGAAGGGATGCGCAAGTTGGTGAAGCGGGCACTGTCGCCCGTGGCGCTTCCCGAGGAAGCGTAGGTATTGTAGGGTGCGTCAAGCGTACTCGCGCGGACGCACCGGACCTTACTGGCGTGACGACTTCGCGCGGGGCCGGTGCGTCCGCGCGAGTACGCTTGACGCACCCTACAGGGACACTGGATCGCCAGGCCCGCGGGGCGCAACCCGTGCGCCGAGAACCCTACCCATGCCTGCCCTGGTCTTCCTCGTCGGCTACCGCGGCACCGGAAAGACGACTGTCGCCCGCATGGTCGCGCAGCACCTTGGCGTCGATTGGATCGACGCCGATCCGCTCCTCGAAGAACTGCACGGCAAGACCATCAAGCAGATCTTCGCCGACGAAGGCGAAGCCGGCTTCCGCGCCAAGGAAGCCGCGCTGCTGACAGCGCTATGCCAGCGGGATCACTGCGTCATCGCCACCGGCGGCGGCATCGTCCTGCAGGAGAGCAACCGTGCGCAAATGCGCCAGGCCGGCACCGTCGTGTGGCTGACGGCCGGTGCAACAACGCTGTGGCAACGCATCCAGCAAGACCCGACCACGACGGCACGCCGTCCCAATCTGACCGGCGGCGGGCTTGCCGAGGTCGAGGAATTGCTGCGCGTGCGCGAGCCGCTTTATCGCGATTGCGCTCATCTCACCATCGACACGGAGGACCGCTCGCCCGAGCAAGTGGCCGATGCCATCCGTACGCAGCTGGCCGGCGAAAAGTCCTTGTAAGCGCCTGCCCGCCGACTAGACTGGTGTCAGCCTGCCTCCGTATCTCGCCTTCCCACCTTTCGAAAGGATGAATGCCATGACGACCCTCCACCCGCGTCGCAGTGTCTGGCTTGCCTTTGCGCTCGTAGCCCTGACCGCTCTCTTCGCCACCGCTCAGGCACCGGAAAAGGAAAAGGACAAGGCACCGCCGCCCGATCCCGCCGAGGTGCGGCTGCGTGCCCTGCTCGCGGCCAAGCTGGACTTCAAGGCATACGTCTTTGGCGAAGAGAAATTCCCCGAGGCGGTGTTCGACCAGCCTGCCAAGATCGAGGAACTGATCGGCAGCCCCTTCACGATCAAGACGGCCTATTACGACAAGAACCAGCAGCCCGTGGAATCGGCGAAGGGAAACGGCGTCTACGGTGCCGTCGTCGAGGTCATGCCCAAGAGCGGGCGCCCCATGCGCCGCTACTACACACTATTCCGCACGGCCGAAAAGCCCGATCCCACCGCGCGCTTTCAGGCGGACGCTCCGCACGATTTGGCGAAAAGCCTTGGGCTCGACCCGGCGCTGCTCAAGCAAGAGGCGAAGGCCGTCGCCGAGCAGCTCAAGGATCGCCCCTTCTCGGACTGGTCCCGCGATCCCCGTGCCGCGCGCTTGCTGGCGGGGTTGAGTCAGGCCAAAGCAGGCGGCGACGCCCTGCGCAAGAACGCTGACGCGTTTGCTCTTGATCGTCAGTGGTGGGTCGGGCTCAAGCGCAAGCTCTCTGGTTTCGACAAGGCGCACGCCAAGGCGTTTGTCGGGCCCAAACCAAGCGACAAGGAGGCCCCCGTCGTGCGTGACGGCACGCTAGCCGAGGCCGGCATGAAAGCCGATGCGGCGGAGAAGATCGACGCCGTATGCAAGGAGTGGGCCGACAACGACGATCAAGCTTTCGCCGTCTGCATCGTGCGCCACGGCGTTATCGTGTTGCATAGGGCATACGGCCAGCGCGACGGCAAGCCGATGGCCGTCACGACCAAGAGCTGGATGGCGTCGATCACCAAGACCATGTCCGCCAGCCTGATGATGATGCTCGTGGACCAGGGCCTGGTCGACCTGGATGACCCGATCGACAAGTACTTGCCGGCGCTGCGCGACATCAAGGTCGAGAAGCCGATCACGATTCGCCACCTGTACACCCACACCAACGGCCTGGAGAAGTGGCCCGGTTGGAATGACGAGCAAGCCGACGTCGAGGAACGCGTCGCCGACTACTATCCGCGCGTCAAGGTCGGCAAGGACTGGGGTTACAATGGCACCGGGTACATCCTGGGCGGCAAGATCATCGAGGCGGTAACCGGGGAAGCAGTGCCCGTCTTCTTCCAGCATCACTTGCTCGACCCGCTCGGCTGCCCGAATACGGACGTCCTGGGCACCCACGCCGACGCGCAAAGCGTACCGCTGGACATCGCGAAATTCGGCCAGATGCTCCTGAACAAGGGCGCTTACGGCAAGCACCGGTTCTTCCGCGAGGAGACGTTCGAGAAGATGTTGCCGGTGCGTTTGACGGCGTTGCTGGGACCGGACGCCAAGCGGACGTTCGGCATTGGCCTGGACGGCAAGCCGGAGAAGTTCGGTCATGGCGCCGCTTCGGCCGCGACGTTCTCCGTCGATCGCGAGGAGGACCTGGTCGTCATCATGACGCGCAACAAGATGGGCAAGAACCAGGGCAAGTACAACGGCAAGTTCTGGGACGCGATCAAGAATGGGATCGAGAAGAAGTGATTGCCCGCGATGGCCCGGCGGGGAGCGCAACACCGTTCCTCGCCGGATGATTCGTTCTGCCCAGCTATCTACTTGCACCCGCCGCACTTCAGTGGCACACTTCAGGGGTTCCAGTTTATTCCGACATGTCGCCCCTTGAGTGCTCCATGGCCCCGAAGGTCGGCTCCGTGTTCCTGGGCAAGTACGAGACCATGCGCCTTATCGGCAAGGGCGGCATGGGCGAAGTCTACCTGGCACGGAACCTCCAAAATGATGAGCCGGTCGTCGTCAAGGTGATGCATGACTACATCGCCAAGGACGCCAAGTTTCGCGAGCGCTTTCAGAGCGAAACGATCCTGATGGCCGGCTTTCAGCACTCCAATGCCGTGCAGTTCCTGGACGCCTCCAGCGACGATCCGCAGGGCCCCTGTATCGTCATGGAGTTCATTCCCGGCATCACGCTCGACAAATTGCTGGCCCGTAATGGCCGCTTCAGTCCGATGCGCCTGCGCCGGATCTTCTCGCAGCTGTGCGACGTGCTTCAGGCCGCCCACGACCAGGGAATCGTTCACCGGGATCTGAAGCCCGCCAACCTGATGGTGCTCGACCCCGACACGCCTTTCGAAAAGCTCAAGGTCATGGATTTCGGCCTCGCCCAGATGGCCGATCCCCAGCAGAAACGCAGCGATGCGCCGACCGAGTATGCTGTGGGCACTCCCGGCTTCATGCCGCCGGAACAGGTGCGCGGCGAGCCGATGGACCATCGCGGCGATCTCTACTCCGTCGGCGTCATCATGTACCACATGCTGACGGGAAAGCTGCCATTTGCCGGGGAATCGATGATGGAGATCCTGATGGCGCAGGCGACCGATGGCCCGCCGCCAATGGCAAGCCTGAACCTGCCCACGAAAGTGCCGTCGGCCGTCGAGGCGGTGGTGTGTGAATGCTTGGCCCTTGAACCGAGCGACCGGCCGCAGAGCGCAAAGGAACTCGGCGAATACTACGAAGCCGCCCTGACGCACGTCTACAGCTCGGACGCGCCACCGCGGGTGGAGCAGCCCGCCACGAAGGTGGAGGCCGCGGTTCCCGATGCCGTGGTCGAGCACCTGGAAGCCTACATGCCGGAGGCGATCGCCCTGTACAAACTCCGCGGGTTCGCGGAGGAACTGGGCGGCGAGATGGTGGACAGCAAGCCAGGACTCATCAAGGTCCGGCTCAAGGCACCCAAGGGCAGTGGCGGCATGTTCTCGTGGCTCGGCCTCGGCAAGCCGACCGGGGCGATCGACATGGAACTGCACATGAAGAACAAGGACCCGAACCAGAAGAACCTGCTCCACGTCACGGTCATGCTCCGCCCCACGCGCGGCGGCAAGCTGCCCAACGATCCCGCCTGGCACGCGCACTGCAAGAAGATCCACAGCACGCTGAAGGCCTATCTGATGTCGAAGGGTTGAGCCGTCTCAAGCCCGCAACAACTGCCCGACCGCTTCGCAAACGCCCGCGGTCACCTTGGCCAGGAACGGAAAATCCAGCGTGTCCGCCGTATCGGTCGTCTTGTGGTAGTGCGGATTGCGCATGAACGACGTGTCGGTAATCATCAGCGCCCGAAAGCCCTCGTCCCAGAACGAGCTATGATCGCTGAGCCGCACCGGGGGCAGCGTCTCGCCGCAACCGGGCACCGCAATGCTCTGCACGGGAAGGCCGTCCACCGACTTCATTGCAGCCGTGACGATCTCGACCAGATCCCGTGAGCTTTCGTTGCCGCAGATGCCGATGAAGTTTGCCACGTCCGGATAGAGTCCTGCCAGTTGCGGCGGCAGCTGCTGGCTGCCCGGCTGGTGATCGGTGTAGCCAAGCATTTCCAGCGAAATCATGCCGCGCACGGCCGCACCCGTCCGTTTCAGCTCGGCGCTGTGGTTCAGACTGCCGATCATGCCGAACTCTTCCAGGTCGTAGGCGGCCAGTTGCAGCCGGGTCGTGAAACCACCTCCGGAGAGGGGCGGGTTGATCCAGCGTGCCAGCTCCAGCAGCGCGGCAACGGCGGTGCCGTTGTCGTCCGCGCCCGGTGAGTTGTGCACCGTGTCATAGTGCGCGCCGACAACGAGCACGGGCAGGTCGGGTGCATCAGGCAGCGGCTTCGTCAGGAAATTCGTGCAGGGAATGCCGGTGTCAAAGGTGCTGGCCTCCTGCACGAGGAAGCCGAACTGGCTCAGCGTGCCGGCGATGTATTCCTCTGCATTGCGATGGGCCGCAGAACCAGGAACCCGCGGCGATTGGGTGAGCACGTCGATGTGATGCCGCAGTCGGCGCTCGAGGAGCGCCAGGTCGAGTGATGCATGCATGGTACGCCTCATTCGTAAGCGATCGCCTCGGCAATGTGCTGGCGCATGGCGTGCACGGCAGGCCCCAGACCCGCCAGCGTCGCGACGCCCAGGGCCAGCCCCGCAACGACGCTTGCTGCTACCCACGGGATGCGGACGACGAACGAGAATCCGGTTTCCTCCAGCAGGATCACACGCACCGCATACCATTCCAGTGGAATGCCGACCAGCAGGCCAATGCCGGCGCCGATGCCGCCCATCAGGATCGCCTCGGCCAACACGGTCAGCAGCACCTGACGGCGCGACGCGCCGATGGCCCGCAGCAGTCCCAACTCCCGTCGCCGCTGCAGTACCGAGATCAACAGCGCCATCACGACGCCGAGGCCCGCTACCAGGCCAATGACCAGCTGCTGCGCGTAGGCCAGTCCATACAACCGGCCAATCATGCCACGGATTGTCTCGCGCAGCTCGGTGCGGTTGCTGACCCAGAGGGAGTGGTCCGCGCCCCAGTTGCGGCGGATCTTGTCCGCGACCGCCGATGGCTCCGCGCCGGGGCGCAAGTAAATGTCAAACGAATCGACCAGCGTATCGCGGAACTGCTTGCGATATTCCGTCCGGTTCACGAAGACGGCGCCGCGGTTCCAGGTGTAATCGAGCACGGTGCCGACCACGCGATATTCGACCGGTCCGCCCGGCGCGGGCAGCGCGATACGGTCGCCAACGCGAACGTGGTGGAGCAGGGCAAAGTTCTCGGAAATCAGGCAGGTGCCGGGCTCGGTCAAGCGACGATATAGCTCCGGATCGACTCCCGCGGGCCGCGTATGGGTCGTCTCGTAGAGCGCGTCTGCATCCAGTACGATCAGGAACACCATCTTGGTGCGGAAATCGACGTGCTGAAAACGCACGGGAAGTGCCGCCGCGACCTCGGGCAGTGCGGCAATCTCCCGGCCCAGACGCTCTTCCATCGGTTGACTGTTGCCGCTTGCCGCCACTGGGCTGTTGCAAGTCACGAACAGGTCGGCCGCAATGGCCTGGTCGATCCACGTCAGGATCGCTTCCTCGCTGCTGAGGGTCAGCCCGGCCGTTTGCACCATCAGCGCTACGCCCGCGGCCAGCGCGGCGATTACCAGGCCAGTGCGTCCGGAACTGCGGGCCAGGTTGTCCGCGGCCAAACGAGCTTCAATGGACAAAAACTGCCGCGCGAACGGGCCAACCAGACGTGCCGCGCCTTCCGCCAGCAACGGCGTTGCCATCAGGATCCCGAGCAATACGAGGACGATGCCGCCGTAGCTGCCCATGCGTAGGGGCAGCCACTGGCGCAGGAAGATCAGGCCCACGCCGCCGCCAAAAAGCAGGCTGCACAGGATGATTTGCAAGGCGCGGTATCGCCAGCTGGAGAGCAAGGGCACCCGCCGCACCGCATCGGCCGGCTCCTGGCTCGACGCGCGAATCGCCGGCACGATGGCGGCCAGGAGCGCAGTGACGACCCCTGCCAGGATCGCCGTTACCAGGATTTCCGTCGTTACCGGGATCTCCCCGGCGTCCATGGGCAGGAAGATGTCACTCAGCACGGTCTGCATCGATCCGGTCGTCAGGTGAGCGATGCCGATGCCGAGGGGTACGCCAAGCGCTGCCCCCGCGATGCCAAGGACGACCGCCTCCAGGGCGAACAGCCCCGCCACCTGGCCGCGGGTGGCACCCAACGAACGCAGGATGCCGATGTCGTGCCGCCGTTCCGCCACTGTCACCGACAGGGCGTTATACACCAGGAACAAGCCGACTACGAGGGCGCCGACGCCGCCGAGCATGAAGCCAAGCTCCAGCCCTGCCATCACATCATGGATCGAGTCATTGTTCGACTCCGGGGTTCGGACGGTCTCCTCATCGCCGACGACTTTCGCTACCAGCGAGCGCACCTTTTCGCGATCGGCGCCGGGCGCCAGGACGATGTCGATCCGCGTCACGAGATCGGGCTTGCCGAGCACCTGGGCGGCGTCCGCGAGTCGCATGACCAGCACGTTGCCGCCCAGGCTGGCTGCCGACCCCTTGGCGTCCACGGTGCCCAGCACGGCCAGGGAACTGACCTGCCCGCCACCGCGTACACGCACCGCATCGCCTTGCAGTGCCGCGGCCAACTCGGTCCCGACCATGACCGGCCGGCGCCCCGTCAACATCGCGAGCGGATTGGTGATCTTTGCTTCGATGCCCCACGGATTGTCAGCCACTCGCTCCGGCGCCAGGTCAATGCCGACAAGCATGGCCGACCGATTCTCCAGGTCCGGCAAGGAAACGCGGGCAAGGATCAGCGGCTGAACCTCGGCGACGCCGGGAATCTCCGCCCTTCGCAGCTCGCCGGCCAGTTCCAAGCGCACCCCATGATCGCTGTGGCTGACGAACAGGTCAGCTGCCCCTGCGAGCGGCGTGACCGCACCGCGCGCCGCCCGCGTCATGCACTGATTGAGCGCCCGCGTCGCGACCAGCGTGGCCACGCCGAGCGCAATGCTGGCAACCACCAGCGCCGCACGCGACCAGCGCTGGCGGATATAGCGAAAACTGAGGGTGCGGTGAAGTGCAAGCATGTTTGCGAGTCGAGAGCCAAGAGTCGAGAATTGAGAGCCAGCGGTCAGGAGTCAGGAATCAGTGGAAGCGAGGCCAACGCCTCTCGAAGTTTGGTTTCGGACTGTTTGCTCTGGTCTCTCGATTCCTGATTTTTGACTCCCGCGACGAGTCCGTCTCGAATGTGGACGAGGCGGTCGCCGTAGGCCGCGGCAGCCGGATCGTGGGTGACGATGACGACGGCACAGCGGCCGGATTCGGGCAAGCTGCGCAGGAGGGTCAGGATCTCCTTGCTGGTGGCGCTGTCGAGGTTACCGGTCGGCTCGTCGCAAAGCACCGCATCCGGCTCGCTGACGAGCGCGCGGGCGATCGCGATGCGTTGCATCTCGCCACCGGAGAGCTCCTCCGGGAAGTGGTCTTCGCGATGGGTCATGCCCACGCGTTCGATGGCTGCGAGAGCGAGTTTCCGCGACTTGCTCCGACTCTGTCCCGCCAGGAGCAAGGGTAAGGCAACATTCTCGACGGCTGTCAGGGTTGGCAGCAGGTTGAAGAACTGAAAGACGAAGCCGATGCGGCCGCGGCGCAACAGCGAGCGTTCCTTATCGGACATGGCGTGAAGATCGCGACCGTCGAACAGCGCCCGTCCGGTGGTAGGCGTATCGAGAGCGCCAAGCAGGTGCATCAACGTCGATTTGCCGGAACCGCTGGGGCCCATGATGGAGACGAACTCCCCCGGCTCGATGCGCAAGCTGACGCCGCGAACGGCGTGGACCTTGCGCCGGCCCTGTTCGTAGACCTTGGTCACATCCTGCAGTTCCATCATCTAATGCAGTCCTTTTGCTGGTATGGCACCGTGACCGCTCCAAGAAGCAGAACTCCTACGCGTAGGGCCAAGGGATCGCATCAATCCAGTCCCGCAGGTTTTGGCGCCCGAAGGCTAGTCCAGGGCGGGAAGGCTGGGAAAACGTAATCTGACTGGCCTGCAATGGCAGATTCCCGGTGTTTGTCAGGGGATCAAACCCCGTCGAGCTCTGGACATCAATTGAAAACTTGTCGATATTGCGACCCGTGTCGACGGCGTGACGGGCAAACGCACGGAGGAGCATGAGCGCGGGGATCACGTGATTGAACCAATCCTCGGTTGGATGCTGCCCATGCAGTTTTGGATAACGATATGCCGTGTTCCCAAGCCGTTCCCATCCAAGCCGCTCAAAGAACCCCCTGATGCGGTGCAATTCCGCAGATGTCGGCGCCGTGACATCGAAAGTAACGATAATCGGCACGGTAGCGCTCCGCCTGTTCGCCCAGTTACATTGCGAGTGCCCAGTAGGCCGCGAGTTTGTGAATCAGAATAAATCAACGTAGCCTGGCTCGGCCTTCCCCTTCGCCTTAGGCCATTCCTTCCTTAGACTCTCGAATAACTGCGAAACCCACTCAGCATCCGCGGCTGCCGATGCGCCAACGTATTCATTCCCCTTCTCGAACGCTTCGTACCGAAGTTGCAATTCAGATCGAGAAGGTTGAAATTGAACTGGCGGCAGTCCGGCGGGCACAGTGGACAAGTGAACTTCGCCGTTCTTTTCAACCCAGAGAACGTGGTGGCCGGCTCGGTCATTGAACTGCGCCAGAAGCTGACGCAGCTGGTCTTTTGTTGGAGCGTTATCCAGGTTCATGACAGCCTCCCAGCAATACTCACTTTCGTGTCTGCAAGCAATCCAGGGGCGAGACTACCTCATCAGGCTTCAACACACCCAGTTTCGCCACGGTCAGTCCACCCGCACCTGCTGTGTACCAACGAATTCCGATTCGAGTCGAGGTTCACCGTCCTCAAGGAGCATGCCGATTACCGCGGCCAGGTTTTCGTGCAACTCATCGAGCGTTTCCCCCTGAGAATGCGCGCCAGGGAAGCCCGGAACGTAACCAACCAGCAATCCCGTATCGGGACATCGCTCAATCACTGCGGTAAACGCCGGCATACGGACCTCCGGGGTTTTGTTCCCCTGTCTACTGATGCAACTTCCGATACCGAATCCGGTGGGGTTGATCCGCTTCCACGCCAAGCCGCTGCTTGCGTTGCGCTTCGTAAGTCTGGTAGTTGCCTTCGCACCACACGGTTTTGCTGTCGCCTTCAAAGGCGAGGATGTGCGTTGCGACGCGATCCAAAAACCAGCGGTCGTGGCTGATGACCACTGCGCAGCCGCCGAAGTTCAGGAGCGCCTCTTCCAGCGAGCGCAAGGTGTCCACGTCGAGGTCGTTGGTCGGTTCGTCCAGGAGCAGCAGGTTGCCGCCGCGGCGGAGGAGCTTGGCGAGGTGGACGCGGTTGCGCTCGCCGCCGGACAGTTCGGACACCTTGCGTTGCTGATCCGGGCCCTTGAAGTTGAAGCGGGCGACATAGCCGCGCGACGCGACCTTGCGCTTGCCGAGCATCAAGGTGTCGTGGCCGCCGGTGATCTCCTCGAAGACCGTCTTGGTGCCGTCGAGCGCGTCGCGGTTCTGATCGACATGGGCGGGCAGCACCGTTTCGCCGACGCGCAGCTTGCCGTCGTCGGGCTTCTCCTCGCCGACGATCATGCGGAACAGCGTCGTCTTACCGGCGCCGTTGGCGCCGATGATGCCGACGATGCCGCCCCGCGGGAGGTCGAAGTTCAGGTCTTCCATCAAGAGGTTGTCGCCGTAGCCCTTCTTGACGTGCTCGGCACGGACGACCAGGTCGCCGAGGTGCGGGCCAGGGGGAATCTGCAGGACCAGCTCGTCCTCGCGCTCCTCGTATTCCTGGGCGGCCAGCTTCTCGTAGGCGCTAAGGCGAGCCTTGCTCTTGGCGACGCGTGCGCGCGGGGCGAGGTTCGCCCATTCCAGCTCGCGCTGGAGCGCTTTCTTGCGGGCCGACTCCTGCTTCTCTTCCTTCGCCAGACGCGCCTGCTTCTGGTCCAGCCAGGACGAGTAGTTGCCTTTCCAGGGAATGCCGTGGCCACGGTCCAGCTCCAGGATCCACTGGGCCACGTTGTCGAGGAAGTAGCGATCGTGAGTGACTGCAACGACGGTGCCGGCGTATTCCTGCAGGTGTCGCTCCAACCACGCCACCGACTCGGCGTCGAGGTGGTTGGTCGGTTCATCGAGCAACAGCAGATCGGGTTTCTGGAGGAGGACCTTGCACAGCGCGACACGGCGCCGCTCGCCGCCGGACAGGGTGGTCGCCATGGCGTCGGCGGGCGGCAGGCGCATGGCGTCCATGGCGATTTCGAGCTGGCGGTCCAGCTCCCAGGCGTTGGCGGCCTCGATGGCGTCCTGGACGCGGCTCATCTGCTCCATCAGTTTGTCCAGCTCGTCCGGGTCGGCCTCGGCCATCTTGTTGCCCAGCTCTTCGTGCTTCACAAGCAGGGCACGCGTCTCGGCGACGGCTTCCTCGATGTTGCCGCGAACGTCCTTCGTTTCATCGAGACGCGGTTCCTGGGGTACGTAACCGATGGTAATGCCGTCGGCAGCGCGAGCGGTGCCGATGAAGTCGGTATCTTGGAGAGCCATCACGCGCATCAAGGAGCTCTTGCCCGAGCCGTTGCTGCCGATGACGCCGATCTTGGCGCCGGGGAAGAAAGCCAGCCAGATGTTCTTGAGCACCTCGCGCTTGGCGTATGCCTTGGTGAGGCTCTCGATCGTAAAGATGTATTGTTCTGCCATGGTTCGTCTTGGGAGGTTATTCGTTACCGGTGGCGTTTGCTTTCGCTGTTTAAAACCTAGGGGGAGATATGAACCACGGATCACACGGATAGCACGGATAAATCAAGAGAGCAGAGAGTAGATGCGATTCTGCCTGCACATCGTGGCATTGTCGGTAAACCCGCATTTTTATTATCCGTGCGATCCGTGCGATCCGTGGTTCATTTATTCCCCTGGTTCCGGGTGAATGCCATTCGTGCCTGTCCCCTTTTGGATCATGGCAATCAAAGGCGGTCACAACTCGTCTTATTGTATAGCAGGACGGCAAAGCGGGGCGCGAGAAGCCGAAGGGCTTGCGAGGACAGCCATTCCGCCGGATAATGGGACTTCCTCTCCCGAAGGTTCGCTTCACGGAGATCACGGGCATGAAGTTCAAGCGCTGGGGATGCCTGATCGTGGCGACGGTGGCGCTGGTAGCCGCAGTCGATGCATCGGGACAAGAGCGGGAACCGCGCTTACGCAAATACGCGGGCTTTCAGCCCATGCCGCCCCATTCGCACGTACCGCTGCCGCCAGGCGGCTCGACGACCGATCCGGAACTACTCTTTGCCGAGCGACTTCGTCGCGCCCAAGGCCTGCAGCAGCTTCGTCAGCGCGTGCAGGACATTTCTGGCCAGGACCTGGAAACGATCATCAAGCAGCTCAAGGACGCGGGCATCGATCCGCACGATCCCCAGTTCAAGAAGCTGCTGGAAAAGGAACTGCAGCGCCGCGGAAAGGGCGCCGATGCGAACCTGTCGCCGGAAGAGATCGAGACCTTGAAGCGGCTGCTCGACGGCGTCTTCACCGGTAAGACGCCGGACAAAGGCATGACCACCCCGGACCCGGATCCGACAAAGGGCAAGCTGCCCGACCCGATCGACAAGGGCGACACGAAGCTCCCCGATTTCAAGACGCCCGATAAAAGCAGCATCGATGATGATTCGCGCAACCAGGCGAACAAGCAGATGCTCCAGCTGGCCAAGTGGCTGGAGAGCGGATCGATGCGCATCAATGAATCGCCCGCGCTCAAGCGGACACTCACGGACCTCAGCAAAGCCTTGCTGGAACATTCCGATGGCCGGCCCGGCGGCAGTGACTGGAACGCTCAGCTCGCCCAGTACAATCGCCTGTCGCGCGATGGCAAGGATTGGTTTGGCAAGAGCTGGAGCGGGCTGCAGCGCTTCGAGCTGCCCAAGGCCCCGTCGTTCAGCATGCCGTCCATGAACCTCAGTTTCGGCGGCGCGCCGTCCGTTGGTTTGCCGAAGGTAGGCGATTTCGGAGGCGTCGGCACCGCGGGTCCCAGCCTCTGGAAATCTCTGCTGACGCTGGGGCTGCTGCTCCTGACGGCCGTTTTCGCATGGAAGCTTCTGCAACGCTTTGGCGGGTTCGAGCGTTCTTCCGAAGACGCCGGCTGGCGCCTGGGGCCATGGCCCGTCAATCCCGCAGCCGTGGCGACACGTGAGGAGTTGGTCCGCGCCTTCGAGTACCTGTCGCTCTTGCTGCTTGGGCGAAGCGCCCGGTCCTGGAACCATCTGGAAATCGCGACACGCCTGGGCGGGACGGAGGTGGAGCGTCAGCAAGCAGCCGAAGCGCTGGCTGCACTCTACGAGCGCGCCCGCTACGCTCCCGGCGATGAACCGATGGCCCCGGAAGCTCTGGCCGCGTTTCGCCGCGACCTCAGCCTCCTGGCCGGGACGGCCACGGCATGATGCGTTTCAGCACTGAGGCACGCGCAGTTGCCGTGACTCACAGGCTCCCTTCGCTCCTACGCTCAATCTTGGGAAGCGGTGCGATGATCAGATTTGTAGGGTGCGTCAAGAGTACTCGCGCGGACGCACCGAAGCGCAGACACGCTCGTGGATCGTCAGGCAAGTGTTGGTTGCGGTGCGTCCGCACGAGTACGCTTGACGCACCCTACAAATCAGGGGAGAGGGACTGCGGAAGAGGGGCTCTCACGCAGTCGCCACAGGTTCCGCCCCCTCACCCCCAACCCCTCGCCCCCGAGTACAGGGGCGAGGGGAGCCCGTTGGGTCGCGCCGTCCTCGGCAATGCGCGCGCAGCTGTTGGACGGCTGATGCTGGCGGCTGCGATCGCCTTGGTTGCGTCCAGTTCCGCCACGGCCCAGCCGGTGAAGCAAGCGCCGTTCGGCGAAGGGAGTCATTGCTTTCGCGCCATCTTGAACAAGATGGAGCTCAAGCCGATCCTCAGCGAGGCCGAGTTCCGCAAGGAAGCACGCGACAATCCGGACAGGGTCATCGTCATCGTGCTGGGCAAAACGGGATTTCTCAACCGCGTGCCGGACGGACTCGAAACATTCCTGACGCGCGGCGGTGCGGTGATGGTTGCCAGCGACCAGGCTGGCGGACAGTGGGAAGAGGTGTTCGACGCCCGCATCACGGGGACTTTTGTCCGCGTCAGTGCCGAATCACCATCGGCCTACCGCGAATCGCCCGATTGCCCCTTCATTCAACCGCTCCAGAATCAGCGCATTCCTGTCTTCACGGGTCTGGACCAGGTCGCTACCAATCGTCCCAGTTTCCTCTCGATGGGTTCGGCCAGTCCGCTGACCACGCTGGCTTTGTTTCCCACCGATTGTGAGATACCCAACGTGCCGGCCGAATTGCTCAACCGGTTGCGCTTTGCCGCCGGAGGCAGTTTCGGCAAGGGGCGGGCGCTGTTGCTGGCCGATCACAGCGTCTTCATCAATGACATGCTCCTCCAGACCGATAACGACAACTTCGACATGACCTGCAATGCCGTGCGCTGGTTGAGCAGTGCCGGCCAGCGCAATCGGGTACTGTTTGTCGAAGAAGGCGAAGTGGTCACGAATTTCAACGTCGTGTTGAAGGAGCCGCCGCTGCCGCCGTTACCCTCCGAAGCGGACTTGATCCGCATCATGAACCGCACGCTGGTCGGCCTGGAAGACGAGAACTTCTTCAATCGCCAGATCCTCAAGCACCTGCCGCCGCCCGCGGAACGGAACGGCAAGGCGCCGGACTATCGGCCGAGCAAGGCGCCGATCCACCATTGGCTGATCCTGCTGGGCACTGCGGCCATCGTCGGTTTCGGCTGGCTGCGGCTGAGCAAGTCCCGGCACAAGATCGATCCGCGCATGCCCTTGATGCAACCGAGTGTCTGGGAGACACCGACCGTCCCCGTGATCGACCAGCGCCACCTCGCGATGCTCCACAGCGGCAACCTGGGCGACGCGGCCCGCGATCTGGCGCGACAGTTCTTCGAGGCGGTGCTCGGCTTCCGGCCGGCGGAATGGGGCCAGGGCGGATCGGTCAAGGCACCGAACGCCCCCGAGATTACCGTCAGCGATCCCGCGAAGAGGCGTGCTCTGACGAAACAGGTGCTGGAATTGTGGCGGATGGCTTGCGCCGTCGCGCCGCCGAGGGTGACGCCTCTCTACTTCGAGCAGCTGAGCAATCAGGCAACTGCACTTCGAGCGGAACTGTCGCAGGGCACGTTGAAGATCATCGGGGAACGAGGAATCAGGAAAACGACGAAGAACTAGAGCCCGCGCGTCGGGCTCGCGATTGATGAAGTGTTCGAGTAAACTGTAAGCGCTTCTTGCATCGTTTCTCGTTCAGGATCAGGAATGACGGCTCCGGCAAACCTCAGCAGCGACGGCCTGGCAGTGCGACAGTTGGCGGACCGGCTCCGAGCCCTGCGCGACCGCACCCTGACCGAGGTCAGCCGCGTTGTCGTCGGCATGGAATCCGTCACGCATCAGTTCCTGATCGCGCTCCTGGCCAATGGCCACGTCTTACTCGAAGGCGTGCCCGGCATCGCCAAGACCACGCTGTCCAAGGCCTTTGCCCGTGTCATGGGCAGCCAGTACCAGCGTCTTCAGTTCACGCCCGATCTGCTGCCCTCCGACGTGACCGGCACTTATATCTTCGACCGCAAGATCAACGATTTCGTGCTGCGCAAGGGCCCGATCTTCTGTCAGGTGCTCCTGGCCGACGAGGTGAACCGCGCTCCCGCCAAGACGCAGTCGGCCCTGCTCGAAGCGATGCAGGAGAACCAGGTGACGATCGAAGGGACGACGCTGCCCTTGCCGCGGCCGTTCATGGTCCTGGCGACGCAGAATCCCGTCGAGCAGGAAGGCGTTTACCGATTGCCCGAAGCCCAGCTCGATCGTTTCCTGATCCGCGTCAACATGGGCTATCCCGGCCACGATCGCGAAGTGGACATGCTCAAGCTGCTCAGCACGCCCACGGCCGAGCCGGAACCGCTGTTCTCGCCCGAGACCATCCTCGAAATCCAGGCCCAGTTGCCGCTGGTCCACGGCACCGAGGCACTGCTGCACTACATCGTCGACCTGGCCGAGGCGAGCCGCAATCACCCCGACCTGACGCTGGGCGCGAGTCCGCGTGCATCGCTCTGCCTCTTGAAGTGTGCGCGAGCGCGGGCTTTGCTCGATGGCCGGCACTATTTCACTCACGAAGACGTCCAGGCTGTGTCGCTGGGCGTGCTTGGCCATCGTCTGATCGTGCGGCCCGAGGCCGAAGTGGAAGGCAAGCTGGTGGCCGACATTGTCAAGGAATTGCTGCAATCGGTCCCGGTGATGGCAATGTCCTGAGCGCAGAGGTGTCGCGATGGACAACATTCGCACCGGCTTGCCGTCATTCCCGGAACGGAGATTCCCGGAGCCAATCGGGGAGAGAAGCCAACCGGCACCGAGGTTCTTTCTGCCCGGGGCGATGGCCTTCGTTCACGGGCTCCTCGGGTTGGGATTTTTCGCCACGTTGCTGGTCGCGGTTCCGAGGTTCAAACGGATCTTTGCCGATTTCGCGGTGAGGCTGCCGGCAGCGACCGAGCTGGCGGTCAATCTGTCCGACCTGGCCGTGGAATTCTGGTACGCCATTTTCGTCGCCTTTGCGGTGGTCCTGGCCCTCGACGCGGCCCTGATGGTTTGGCTCCGCCGCCGGACAGGGAGTCGCGCCCTCGTCTGGGTCTGGTTCCTGTTAGTTTTGTTCCTCGGAGCAAGCCTTCTCGCTTACACTTGGACGACTCTGCTGGCGCCGCTGGCCGAGTTGACTGATGGCTTGAGCCGATGAGGGGGAGTCAGGAGCAAGCGTATGTCCGGCTTCCGCCCTGAGGACGCCTCGTTGGACGGAGATGGGCCTCCCGAGCCGTTTCCGGTTGACCGACGCGTGCCTGGTGAAACGTCGCTGCTCGTGGAACTGCTGACCGCGGGGGGACTGGCGAGCTTCCACGGCATCGTGTGGCTGCCGTTCTTCATTGCGATGTTTGCGTTCGTCCCGCGGCACAAGAAGTTCTTCGCCGACTTCGGCATGAAATTGCCTGCGGCAGCCGAACTGTTCATCGACCTCTCGGACGCCATGCAGGAAGCCTGGATCGTGGTCCCGTTCCTGCTCGGCATGGCCTTGGTCCTCGATGCGGCGGTGATGTACGGGCTGCGTCGGTCGCCGGCAACACGCCTCCTCGCCTGGCTCTGGTTCATGCTTGTGATCTTGCTTGCGCAGGGCATGCTGCTGTTCACCTGGCTCGCCTTGTGGGCGCCGATTTCCGAACTGCTTGAGGCGTTTAGCCGATGACCGATCCATGCTGACGTCGCGCGGCTGGGGATTCCTGATCGTCTCGCTTGGGCTCGTGCTCCTCGCCGGCCTGGCGCCGCCGTACGGACATACCACGCTCGTTCTCGTCGGCATGACCATGCTCCTCTGGTTTTTGGCCCAGTGGTTGACGTTCGCGCTGCGCATCCGGCTGATCGCGCCGCGCATCAGCACGCGGCGCGAAGTCCACGACGAGCGCGGACGGGTCGAGAACCTCTGGGCCGGCCGATCGTTTCACGTTCGCGTTCAGATCGTGCTCGATAGCTGGCTTGGCCTACCCTACGCAATGCTGTCGGACCGCGTCCCTTTCGGTGTGAAAGCCGAAGGCGGCGAGACGCAATACGAAGGCGAAGTCCAGGCCGGCCGGCCGATCGAGCTGGCCTATCGCATTCACTGCTTGAGCGCCGGACAGGTGCGCTTTGAAGGCGTGCGTGTGCAGCTCGCCGACTTGCAAGGCTTCTTCTACCACGCCATGTTTGTCACCGATGCGCGGGTGCATCGCGTGCTGCCGATGCTGGTCGATGCCGAGGGCCGTGGGCCGAGCACCAAGCGGCACAACCTGTTGCCGCCGCCGGGTGTGCATCGGCTGCGGCGGCCCGGCTCCGGCAGCGAGCTGCTCGACCTGCGCGATTACCTGCCCGGCGATCCGCCCAAGATGATTGCCTGGAAGGTGTCCGCGCGGCGCGATCGGCTCATCACCAAGGAGTTCGAGAGCGAAGTACCGGTGCGTTGCACGCTGTTCGTGGACACGTCGAACTCGGTCCGCCTGGGGCCGCCGGGTCAGAACGCCCTGTCGGGCGAGGTGGAGATCGCTGCCGCCGTTGCCCAGGCCACGGTCGGCGCCCGCGACCTGGTCGGCCTTTGTCTCTTTGACGAGGAAAAGGTCCACGTCGTGCGTCCCGGCCGCACGCCGCATCACCTGAATTCGATATTGAACCAGCTTGCCGACGCAGCCGGCCTGGCGCCCACGCAGGGCAAGGCACGGATCGACGGGCTTTTGCCGGCCGCCTTCTCGTTTGCCGACGAAGTCTATCCGCATCTCCTGGCCGCCCACGTGAATCGCTACCCGTTCTGGTTGCCCTGGCTCTCGCCGCAACCGCATTACGCGATCCGCCATCCGACGTTCGGCGACCGTCTCTTTCGCTGGCTCCCGGTCTGGCTTGGCCTGTATGCACTCGTCGCCTTCCACGTCTGGTTCGTGGGGATGATTCTCCTGGTGCTCGTCGCACTTTACATGGCGAGCTTTGCGCAAGACCTCACCTGGCCGCTGCTGCTGCTGATCCCCGGGTTGAGCGGCCTGGCGCTGACTGCCGCCCTGTGGCGGCTTGGCTCCGCCATCCTCTTTCCCGTGCGGCGACGGATGGCCCGCTGGCGTAAGCTGCTGGCCGCGGTGCTCTCGGTCCGTCACGGACTGGCGCCCGGCGGCCTGGCAATGCTCATGGAAGATGACGACGAGTTTTCCTACCACGTCCAGCGCTTCCTCTCCGATCATCACGTGCCGTACGCGCTGCCGCTCTACGATCGCAAGGGCCGCTACCTATTCGCTTCGCCGGGCAAGGTCGAGGTGCTGGCGAAGGCGCTGCTCAATGCCGTGGCACATAGCCACGATAACGAACTCTTCGTCCTGCTGGCCGATCTGCTGGAGCTGCCCGACCAGCTTGGCCCGCTGCTGGCTGCGGTCAGCGTGGCGCTGGCCCGACATCATCAGGTGATGATCGTTTGCCCGTGGCCGCCGGGTGTTGCACCGCCGCCGTCGCGCCAGGCCCAAGCGGGCTTCGCCCATGCGCCGTTCCGGCCGCTGGGCGGCGGGCCGCTCCGGTTGACCGAGGTGTTGCAGCAGGCGACGACATTGCGATTTCACGAGGCGTTTCACCGATTGCGCCATCAGTTCGCCCGCGTCGGCGCCGCGGTCCTTTGCGCCCAAGGCCAGGATCCCGCGCCATTGATTGTCGAGCGTCTGGATCGGCTGCGCACGGTCCGTTTTCGGCCGCGGATCTGAGGAGCGAACCTTGGCAAACGAGTCCGGCAAGGCGATATCGCGCGGCACTGTCGTGCGTAACTACGAGTATTTCTGCCTGGCCGCCCTGCTGGTGCTGTTGTTGCTGCTCTTCCAGCGCGGCATCGGGCTGACATGCTTGCTGCCATTCCTCATCGGCCTGGGCGGCATCGCGGGTCGCTGGCGGCTCGCGCTGCCGGCGCTGCTGGTGTCCCTCGCGTTCGTTGTGACCGACACCTGGTTGTCCAATTCGGGCATGGCCGGCATCCACCAAGACGACGCTTTGAATGACTTCCTTCTATGCGCCGCCGTGCTTGGGTACGCCGCCGGCCAGATGCGCCTGCAGGGCGTAGCCGGGCAGCTGTTGCCACCCGATTCACGCGTGACGGAACCGGCGTCGAAGGCCAAGGACGCGACCGAAAAGCCCGGCCGACAGGCTGACTATGCCCGAGAACTCCTGATCCTGGGCGTTTCGCTGGTGTTCTGGGCCGGCGTGGCGCCGCTGGTCTGGGAACTGCTGCCCGGGCGCGTTGGGTTGGCCATCGCGCCACGCGTTTGGCGTCTGATTGTGCTCGGTTGGCTGCTGATTCTCGGGTTGATCGTTGCCGGCGGGTTGCTCCGCGGTCTGGGACGGGACGCCCGCAAGCGCGACGAAGCGATCCTCTTTCTGCAAGACATCCTGTGGCGCGAGACGCGCCGCGAGCAGGCACGCGTGCAGCGTTGGCAGGCGTGGAGACGACTCCGCGCTCAGCGCCGTCGAAAGGAGATACCATGAGGCTGTGGGAGATCGCCGGCTGGCTGCTGATGATCCTGGGGCTCTTTGTCTTTTACCAGTGCTTCGCGCTGCTGGTCAGCGACCAGCCGCGCATCATCGAGGCGGGACCGCTGACGTTCATTGGCGCCATTGTGTTCCGCGGCGGCATTCACCTGCTCAAGGTCGGTGCAGCCGCCCGCCTGTGTCGGCAAGCTCTGGAACCTGTCCGCGAAACCCGCGCCCCGCGTGTGGTTACGCGCAATCCAGTGCCGGAACGCGATGTGCGCACCCAGGTGACGCAAAAGACCTGAGGTTGGCCCACAATGGTTCGTAACTCCGCCTGCAGGCGGTCTTCTGGCAGAAGACCGCTTGAACGTGAAACCTTCACGACATGAGCGACTGGATCCCGATCCAGACAAACACAAGGCCCGCAGCATTGGTGAGCAGCTCCGCGGAGCCGAGAAGCATGCCGGTGATGGCATGACCGATGCCTTTCTTGGCGGGGTCCTTGCGGGCGCGACAGTAGCCGACGACGCCAAGCGCCAGGGCTGCGGAACCGAGGAACAGGCCGGCCACCGGAATCATGCCATAGATGGCGCAATGGTAGGCAAGCACGGCACGCGGATTCTCCGGTACCGGCACGTTGGCGAACGTGTAGACTCCCGGATCGCTGTTCTTGCGGCGGACGGATTTCGCCAGCTTCGCGCCACACTTGCTGCACGCCACGGCAGCGGCGGCGTTATCGGTCGCGCAGGCCGGACAGCGCATCGTCGCTTCTCCTGGGGGTGGGGCGCTACCGAGTGTCCGAAAAGAGGGCAGGCATGCTTGGTAGAAAGCCCCCGCTGTTCACGGAGGTTGCGGCCGGCACAGCCGGCCCTACAGGCCTATATTCTTGTAGGGCCGGCTGTGCCGGCCGCAATCGTCCTGTACCTCAAAGTGGGTTTTCTACAAAGCATGCCTGACCTCTTTTCGGATAGACTCTCAGTTCCGACCCAACATGTTCCCGAAGTACATGCCCTGCCCATTCATGGGCATCATGGGCTGGCCGGAGGGCATCGGATAGGACATCATCATGTTCGGGTTTTGCATCATGGGATAGCCCGTGGGCATCACCATGGGCCGCGCCATCGGGTAATTGTACATCGGCGCCCGTCCCTGCCCGTCGGCGGCAGGCATCGGCATCGGCGGAGTGTAGTTGCCGCCGCTGGCCGGGGGCATCGTGCCGCTGGGCATTCCGGCCGGGGGCGCGTAACCGCCGTACCCGGCGTCATACCCGCCATAACCGTAACCGCCGCCGTAGCCACAACCCCCGGCGTAAGGAGCTCCGCAAGTTGGCCCACAGGGCATCGAGCAGGCGCCACCGAAGCAGACGGGCGCGCCCAGGCAGTGGCCGCACTTCGGCGCCGGCGAGCAGCAGAACGGGCTGAAGGCATTGGGCTGCACACAACAGAACTTCAACGTGTGGCAACCACCGCAACAACCGTGACAAAACCACCCCGCAGCCGATGCGCGACCCGCGTCGAGGCCGAGCGCGGCGAGACCGACCAAGGCAACCAGATATAGCTTCTTCATCGCGTGTGGGCCCTTCTCTATGAAGTCCGGGAAAGCAGCGCCCGGAAGATGTCCGGATGGCGGGCACGCGCCCGTGTTCCGGCGCAACTATACCCGCCGATCAGGCCCAAGACGGTGAATGCCGACTGATTTTCAAGGAAGCGCCGCGTGGCGCTCAGGCAGGAAGGACAGATTGCGTCCAATCCGCATGGAAATGACGGCCGGTCGGCCAAGGCGCGCCAACAGGCAAAATCGAGAGGAACAAACTCAAGCCGGAACTGGCGAGCGGGGCGTGTGAACGCCCCGGTTTGTATCGTCAAACCGGGGCGTT
>JAIEMG010000385.1 GCA_019752375.1 Gemmataceae bacterium
AAACCTCCAAGGGCGGCCAAGTGAACCTGAGGCGCTCAGGCCGCTCTGCCCTGCGCACAGAATGGACAGCTACCGGCGTCGGCTTCACCTACCTGGAGCCGGGTCGAGAACGAGCGGCTGAATTTCGGCGACTACCCATCCGACGCCTTGATCCATCGGCTTGCCGACGCCCTTGACTCCGACGAGAGCGAACTGCTGGTTCTGGCGAAGCGGATACCGGACCCAGTGAGAAAGCGAGTCCTTCAGCGGCCCGACGCCTTCCTTGCAGATTCTAGGGAAAACGCGCAAGTCCAGAGCGCGTTCGCCCTCTCCTTCACTGGTCTACTTTTCCTCCCCATTGTTCCATTTCCGCAGCCATCCTCGGCCGCGCGACCTTCATCCGGCCCCGGTTTCAATGCCGCCGAATCCGCTGCTCTGGTACGCGGATGGATGGACGCGTACAATCCGCCGGGAGCGCGGTCGAGAGGCCGCACTGCCTGGTTCTCGTGGTATGGAGAAGCCACACTCTGCCGGGGCCGACAAATGTTCATGAGTGCAACTTCCCTCTCGATCGGCTGGCCGGCGCGTGGTATCCGCTGTTGCATCTGGCTGGGCTACGTCGTTTCCTGGTCGGTCGCCCTGCTCATGCGGAACCCGGTGGAACCGGGCAACGGACTTCGCGATCCGCACTTCCTGTTTTACGTCTCCAAGGGTGTTCATATCAGTTCCTATGTGCTCCTGACGATCTTAACGGCCTGGCTTCGCACGCGGGGTTGGGTGCGCTGGGGCCTGCTCGTGTTTCTCTTCATTCATGCCTCCGCCACCGAGTTTGCGCAGGCGGTACTTCCCTTGGGGCGTTCGGGAAGCGTGCGCGACGTGGTCCTGGACTTGGTTGGCATCGCGATCGGCGTCGCCCTGACCTGGCGCTGGTGGCGCGATCCGTCGTAAATCTCTTGAGCAGGACGCGGGAGTCCCACATGTCAACACGGATATTCTTCGGAATCGGCTTGGTCGGCGCGGTGCTGCTCGGCATGGGCCGCGCGCAGCAATCCTCGAACGCGTGGCCGACGCCCGAACGGGTCGCCGAACTGGTCCAGAAGGTGAAGCCGCGCGAGCCAATGGCCTGGACGCGGATTCCCTGGGTGGCGTCACTGTCCGAAGCCCGCCGGTTCAGCCGGGAGGAGGGCGTCCCCGTTTTTCTCTTTGCTCATGAAGGCAACATGCAGCTCGGCCGGGCCTGAGGCGGAGCGCTGGGGATGAGAACGAGTTCGTTCTCGAACGAGCGAGTCATTGGCGTTGTCAGCCGTTACTTCATCCCGGTTTGGCTGTCGGTGGACGACTACGGCACCCAGAAGAGCCCGGCGGATCGAGCGGAGTGGGAGCGCATTCAAAAGGCGGCGCACGGCGGCAACATCAACGTCTATGTAATCGCCTCGGACGGCACACCGCTGGGCCGAATGAATGTGACCCAGGCGCTGAATGCCGAGAAAAACTTGTTGCCGTTCCTCGACGGGATCGTCACCGAACAGAAGCTCCCATCTCGCAAGGACGCCGCAGTCCGGGCCAGCACGGCGAACTTCGACTTGCCGCCGAAACCGCACGCTGTCGGCAACCAGGTGTTTCACCTCTGGACCACCGGTGAACGAGGCCGGGCCGAGGACTGGTTCCAGCTCTCCGCGACCGATGCAGCATCCTTCGCGCCGCCGGCCAGGGTCATGGCCTCTTCGTCCTGGGACATTCCATCCGACGCCTGCAAACGTCTGTTCCTGCACTTCTACCCCCCCACCTGCAACTATCGAGCGGAAAAGGGAGAGGTGCTCAGCGCCGAACTGCAAGCGATGGCAACTTCCGTCACACCCGACCGGGTGTGCCTGGTCCTCAAGGGCCAGATGCGCCTCAAGCACGATGCCACGCCCACCGGTTCCATGCCGGCGGAGATCCGCGCGAATGTGGTGGGCGCGGCCACGTTCGATCGCCAGCGCCAGGCCTTTGTCGCGCTCCAGCTGGCGACCGATCATGCAGAGCACACATGGTCCTGGCAGGGCAAGCCCGCCAAGACGCCGGTCGCCTTCGCCGTGGAGCTGGTCGGCCTCGCGGAGGCGAAGTGAGGTGACGCGGACATTTCTGGCCGAGCTCGCCTCATGGCGACGATAGTGTCTCGCACTCGACGCACACACCATGCTGACGGAGCAGGTGGTCCAAATACGCTTGCGATCCGGCCAGCGTCTCCTCGAAGTAGCGCTCGACCACCGTGTCGAACAAAGGTTGAACGCGTCCCTCCAACTCGCGATGCCGAATCGGCCGCATTGCGTCAAATGTCAGCGGGCCCGGCCGGAGGAATGCTGCATTGGCGAAATACCACCGCGCGAGCACGCGGAGTTGCAAGGCGCCGAGCATCGGCCGATAACCGTCCTGACGGCGAGATGCGAGCCCGTCGACGTCCTTGGACAGGAATGGGACCGAGTTGGTCCGCGTCGTCCGGATCTCGAGCGCGTAGCGCTCCGTTCCCCAGATGGCATCCACGTCCACGCCCTGCACGCCGCGTTCGACGACGTGCGAGCTGCCGCCCGCGCGAAACGCCAGGGCCACGAACTTTTGGCAGATTTTGCCGAAGATTCGCGGCCCGTGGCGTGTGTGCAGCCGAGTCAGGCACTCGTACGTTGTCGTCTTCATGAAGGATTGTCTCGCGTGACGCGCGGTCCGGTTTCGGGCCCCCACTCGCCGAACGCGTACTCGGTCTTGGCCTTTTGCAGATGGTCCGCGAGCAGGGTGCGGAACTCGCGGTCCATGGTGGCCAGCAGCAGGCGCTTGTTCTGGGCCACGTCGTCCAGCACTTTCACGAGCTGCTTCTTGTGCTCCGAACCCAGGCTCTGCGACGGATCGTCCAGCATGACAAAGCCCAGGTCGCTGTCGGCGCTCGCGGACGCCAGGCCCAGGAAGATGGCCAGAGCCAGCGCGTTCAAGTCCCCCTGGCTGAGGATCGGAGTCAGGTCCTTGCCGTCCTGGTCGGTCACTTCGTAGCTGTTGCGCTGGCCGCGGGCTTCTTCCAGCTGAAGGCGAACGCCTTGCACGGCCGGGTGCCGAGTCAACGCGCGGAAGTACGTGTCGATGGTACGTTCGGCCGCCTTCAGTTTGGCGCCCGCCTCCTCGTGCGCCACCGCGGCCACCGACGCGCGGACGGCTTCGAGATCGCACACCCACTCGGCAACCGCATCACGAGCGGCTTCCAGGGCCTTGAAGGGTGGCGATTCCTGAATCGCTTCCAGCGTCCGCTTCTTCTCCTCGCTGTGCACGACGCCGTGAATGAGCCGAATCCGCCGCAACTCCTGCTCGGCCTCTTCGAGCCGGCGATGCTTGTCTTCGACCACCGCACGCAGCTTCCGGCCGCACTCCTCGATCGCCTCCAGTTCGGCGACAAGGATCGGAAGCGGATCGTCGTCGTCGCCGAGCGTCCGCCCCAACCGATCGCCGATTTCCTTGCGGCAAAGCGTGAGCCTTTGTAACGATCGTTGTAACTGTTCGTTCAAGTCCCGGTAACGCTGCGCGCCAACCTCCAGCTTCTTCTTGCGTTGCGTCAACTCTTGGATACGGCCATCGATGGTTGCGACTTCCGCCTGCAGCTTCTCTTGCCACTGCCGGCGCAGGGCCGTCAGCAGGTCCGGCGCCGAGTGAGAACAGAGCGGGCAGGTATCCGCGGGTTCCGCGCCTGCCTGCTCCAGGTACGCAATCGCCTCGTTGACCAGTGCGGCCCGGCCGTTGGCCTGACGCAATTGAATGCGTCCCTCTTCGATCGACAAAAGTGTCGCACTCAGTTCGGCAGCCACGGCTCGCTGGCCGCCGAACTCGACGTCGAGTTCGCGGGTACCGCGCCCGAGCGCGTCGCGACCGACGCCCGCCTGTTCCCAATCGGTCTTGAGCTTGAGAAGCCCTTGTTGTCGGGCGTACAGCTCCCGTTGCTCCTTGGTGCTGGGCATCTCGGTCCGCAGCCAGACGACGGCCTGGCGTGCCGCCGTCTCGAAGGCCGGCAACTCCGTCCACGAGCCGGGAAGCGCGATCGGTTGCGGTGCCAGGCCGGAATCGGTGGCGAATTCGTCGAGGAGACGCTGCAATCGAGTCGCGCGGGCCAGGGCGTTCGCTTCCTTCGGCAGGGGCACGCCGGCACTGGCTGCTTCCACGCGCAATTCCTCCAGGTCACGCTGCCGTGTCTGCAGGGCCGTCTGGACGCGTTGCTCGAACGCGTCGAACTGGGCGCGCATCGCGCGCTGCCGTTCGGCCGCCTTCACCTTCGCCAGCGCGTCGAGCAGGTTGCGATAGACCGAAAGTCCGAGCAGGCGGTCGATGGCGTCGTTGCGTTCCCTCGGCTCCTGCGTCAGGACGGCGCGGACCGCCTCCTGATGTTGGTAAACCGTGGTCATGAAGTCGCGGAACTCGGCCTTCACGAGCTGTGCCAACCGCTGCTGGGCCACATCGGCCGTGCACGAGGTGCCATCGGAAAACCGAAGCTCCAGTTCGCCGACCAGCGCCTTCTTGGCGCCTTTACGAAGCGTGCGGCGAATGACATAGGAATTCTTGCTATTGGCGAGCTCCAATTCAACGCACGCATCGGCTGCCGACATGTGGCCGTTGGGCACGATCCAACCGATGCGTTCGCGAATGCCGGTCTGCTTGCCAATGCAATCATCGCCAAACAGGCACCACTCGATCGCATTGAGCGTGCTGCTCTTGCCACTGCGGTTCTCGCCAAACAGCAACGTGGCCGGCTGGGTGAAGTGAAATTCCACGGGCTCGCGAAAGCCGCGGAAGCCCTGGACAACGAGACGCCGTGGGACAAGCATGGGAAACGACCTCCGTCGGTGAGAGTTCATTTGGCGAATTTGTTCGTAGTCCCGCCTTGAGGCGGTTCGGCGGAATCTGCTGAAGGCTCACGCTCAGTTAAAGCAGCTGGTTCAGGTCCTTCATGTGCTGGGCAAACGTGGTTTCGAGAGCGTCGAGTTGCTGTGTCAGCGTCGCCGCGGCTTCGTCGATGCCCCCGTGTTCAAAGGTCGGCAGGAACGTAGCAAGGAGCTTCTGGCGTCGCTGGACGTCGGGGGCATCGCCGGGGAGGTGGGCACCGATGGCATCGTGATGGTTCATTGGGGGCCTCGATGGGTTCGTCATTGATCTCCATGCTTACTTCCAACAGGGAAGCATGAAGTTCGACAGGATCGTTGCAATCCACAATAGATGAGCTCCAACCTTGTGCTGCGAACAAATCGAGGTATGCTTCCATGGTTTGCCCATGCGCGGCATGTCAGCTGCGCAGGTTGTTTCTGTCCCCGTGAAGCCCCATGTCGAAGTCGCCTCCGTCTCTTCCTGATCGCGCCGCGGAGCTTCAACTCCATCAGCGCCTGCTGGACGACGATCCCACCGCGACCGACGACTTCGCGACGGCATACCTCGATTACCTTGTCACCTGGCTTGAAGAGAACAACAGTGCGTGGGCGCGTGACCTGTGTGGCGATGCCGCGGAGCGAGCAATCCTGTCCGTGCTCAAAAATCCCCGCTCGTACGATCCGGACCAGCAAACGCTGCTTGCCTACCTGCGCATGTCGGCCAAATGCGACCTTCAGAGCCTGATTGCCAAGGAGCAAAGGCACCACCAGCAGCGGATTCCGATGCATGCTGTCGAACTTTCCGAGGACGCCGGGAAGTATCTGGGACGGCTCGATGATCCATCTACCCGGCTGCGTCTCCACGAAGAGGAATCGGACCTGATGCAATCCGTTCCGCCTTCGGTCCTCGAAGGACTTTCCGAGCGTGAGTTGCGCGTTCTTGACTTGATGCTTCATCGCATCAAGAAGCACGACGAGTTCGCAGTCGCCTATGAAGTGACGGACCTTCCTCTTGAAGTCCAGAAGCTGGAAATCAAGCGGGTGAAGGGCCGGCTCCAGGCGCGGCTCAAGCGAGCGAGGGAAGACGATGAGCGCACGACTTGACGACTTTGCCCGGCGGCTCGGGGCAGACCGGTTCTTTCTCGCGGCAGCGCTGGAGTGTTTTGCCGCCAGCGAGAATTGCGACGATGGCGCCGTCGCCGCGCGACTGGGCTGTCCCGTGGAAACGCTCACCCACTTACGGTTGTGCCGTATGCCCAGGCCCAAACAGCCCTTCTTCTGGCAAGACGTGCAAACGATCGCTTCCCGCTTCTCCCTCGATGCGGAAGCGCTGGCAGAGGTCGTTCGCCACGGCCAGAGCATTCTGCAATTGCGTTCGGTCGACGCGGAGTCGCCGCGCGGCAAATTTATGGCCGCGCGCGATCGATCGAAGGAAGAATCGGACGACCCGGAACCGGGAAACACGCCGTGAAGGCTCCCCTGTGGGTCATCGAACTGGCTGCGGAGTTCTGGAAGTCGGCCGGCTTCTCGGAGCTCTTTCCACGCTGCCTTCGCGGGCCCGCAAAGCGCGCGTTTGAAGGCACGGTGCAGTCGCTGCCATCGCTGCGACTTTCGAAGGTTCGCGAATGGCTACGGCGGAACCAGATTCCCTGCCCCTGCGACGGCCCAGACCGTCCGCTGCGGGCGTGCCTGGTCGCCCAGTACGGCGGCGGCGTCATCTTCATCGACGGCACGGATCCGCCGGACGAACAGCGTTTCTCCCTGGCTCACGAACTCGCCCACTGGCTTCGCGATTACTGGCAACCTCGGGAGCGGGCTTGCGCTCGACTGGGAAAGCAAGTGCTGGACGTCTTCGACGGCAAGCGGCCGCCCACGACGGACGAACGGCTTCACGCGGTCGTGGGGCAGGTGGAAATCGGCTTCCATGTCCACTTCATGGAACGGGGCGATGCCCGCGACATCGACGACCCGGAAGTTGCCGAGGCAGAGGCCGATGCGGATCGGTTGGCATTGGAGCTGCTCGCGCCGGTCGCGGTCATCGCCCGCGATACCCGCGGCACGACACCGAAGTCGTTCACTTTGGCGCGGCTGTTGTGCGAGAAGTACGGACTGCCCAGGGCCCAGGCCGCTGCGTATAGCGAGCTGCTGCTGCCGTCGCCCCCGGCAATGGACCCTGTGCTCGAACGGCTCTGGCGTGACGCTTGATCCGGCGAAAGGGAGCCGGCCAAGTATGGGTTCGCGGGGTTCGTAGGACGGATTTCCAATCCGTCCGGCAAGACACGGACGGATTGGAAATCCGTCCTACGAACTTGAACTTGGATGACCACAAAGGGAACGCATGGACCCGTCACCATCCAAGGGGGAGCATTCCGGCGCGAGCCCGCTGCCGAACGGCGTGCCGCTGCGCCGATCCGAATGGCGCGAAGCCACGTCCGATGATTTCCACGAGAGCTTTGGCGAAGACCTGCGCGGCGTCCTGGACGTCAATACCTGGCGCGTCGGGGCGGACCTCAGTCAGGAGTATACGCGCATCGAGCAGGAAGTGCGCTCGGCCGTCGAGCGGGAAGACGTCCACCAGCAGCGGATTCGCGACCACGTGTTTCCGAAGTTGCGCATCGGCGACAATCTTCCGAAAAACGTCGGCGATCACCTGGCACGCAGGGACCTGATCGAACGGGTCTACCACGGCCTGCTGTTCAACGGCGGCGTCGAGGCATGCGACGGCGCCGTGCAGGTCCACGAAACACTGCCGCTGACGATCTACCAGATCGGCGTCAGCCTGGTTTCCTACGGCGGCGACCAGGGCACCTGGAGCCACCGGCTCTATCGTAAAGACCTGCGCCAGGAATGCTCCGACCCGATGGAAGAAGTGCTGGAGATCCTGCGTCGACGCTCGCAGCGCGACCAGGCGGACCGTGCGGAAGGCGGCTCCGGTGAATTGATCCAGCGTGCCCTCATCGCGTATGCCGAACGGGCGATCTTGCTGCGCCGTTCCAAGGCTCCGTGGCTGATGGGGCACGGCAACCCGATCAACTACGAGTTGCTGACCGGCGGTGCTCTGCTGGAGTTGATGGTCGAAGGCACCCGCGTGGTCAAGGAGCTCGTCGAAAAGCACCAGAAATTCGTGTTTGTCGCCAGTGAACCCAAAGAACGCCTGCTCATGTCCATTGGGCATGCACTCCGTCCGATGGAGTACTTCATCGTCGATACGCTCGACAAGCAGGTGGAGCGCTGGCTGCACCAGGCACGGTTTACCGTCGGCGTGGATCGAGAGCTGGACTGGGATGGCGAACACATATCGCCGGCCGAGTGGATCCCGCGCTTCATCGAGCAGGTGGCAGCGAAGATTGTCGTGGGCCTGTTCCGCGCGTCGGAGTTCGCGCCCGCCCAGCTCTTCTACGCCCACGTCGATCACGCGGACCTTGCGGCTCACATCGTCATCGCGGACAGCCGGCTCCAGGAGCACCGCGGCTTTCCGATGCTGATCGAAATGGCCCGCCATGTCTGCGGCACCGTGTTTTCCGGCACGCTGGACAGCCTGACAAACTCCGCTTACGCCGCAGCCGGGGCGCCCTGGCGCTACTCTCGCTCGAACCGTGGCCGCTAACGGAGACACCCATGTCGAAAGCCAATGCAAGCACTGTCTCCCACCAATTCGAGGCCGACGCCTTCGAGCTGCGCCAACGCCTCGAAGACGACATCCGTGCAGCCGGCCCCGAGCAAGAGTCCGACCCAAACCGCATCGGCGCCATCGGCGCCACCATGTTCGACCTGCCGGGCAGCGAGGACAATACCCTCACCGTGCTGCTGTCGCAGGACCAGGTGCAGGGCGCGCCGTCGCAGGCATTGGTCCGCATCAAGAGCCGGCAGGATGGCGACGGCCGGCAGTACCTCGGCATCGTGACCGCCGGCCCCTTCGCCGAGCCGGACAGCCTGCGGGCCGATTCGCACATGCTCGTTACCGTGGCCACACGCGGCGGCCTCTACTTGCCGCCGTTCCACGGGCGAGTGCAGGTCTCGATCTTGGGCGAAGAACTGAAGGACGGCACGCTCGTGCCACCGCGGCTGCGGCCCTTGCCCAACAGCCCGGTTTTTCACCTGACCGACGAGGAATCGGCCAAGGTGTTGCGCTCGGACGGCGACATCCGGCTCGGACTGGTCGTTGGCCACAAGAGCGTCGTGGTCGGCATTCCCTCCGACAAGAAACTGGTGTTGCCGCGTCACCTGGCGGTCCTTGGCACGACCGGCGGCGGCAAATCGACCACCGTGGCGCGGCTGGTGCAGCAAGCCCAGGCAGCCGGCATGGCCGTGATCCTTCTGGATGTCGAAGGCGAATACACCCATTTGCACGAACCCACGGACAACAAGCCCATGCTGGAGGCGCTGCAGGACCGCGATCTCCAACCCGTCGGCATCCCGGCAAACCGGATGAAGGTCTATCACTTGGTCGGGCGTGAATCAGCCAATCCAAAGCACCCCGGACTTGTGCCATTCTCCCTCCAATTCGCACGGATCTCGCCCTATGCCGCGGCCGAGATTCTCGGCCTTTCCGAAGCGCAGGAGGAGCGCTTTCGCAAGGCCTATGACGTCGGCAAGGCGGTCATGCGCGACCTCGGCATCTTTCCCGCCAAGGGCAACGCCGATCAGGAACGCGATGCCATGGAGATCGACGAGTTCGAGCGCGGCTATCCCCGCATGACGCTGTCGTTCCTCATCGACATCGCCGGCGCGTGTCTCGCCAAGGCCGAATCCGGGTCCGAATCGAAGGAAAAAAGCCGCAAGAAGGACGACGCGGCCGAATCCTGCGCGAGCTTCTCGTTCCGGAGCCCAGCGCTGCAAACGCCGGCGGCACAGGGGGCAGTCCGAACGCATCTGTACTCGATGCGAGTGCCCGGCAACACGATTTCCTGGCTCGCCCTGCTTGGCAAGCTCTGGCGTCTCCAGCGGCTCAACGTGTTCTACGACGAGACCAGCGGCGTCAAGCCGCTGATCTACTCGAAGATGCTCCAGCCCGGCCAGGTTTCCGTCGTTGACCTGTCGGATTCGGGCTCCTCGGAACTCAACAACATCGTCATCGCCGACCTCCTGCGCGGCATCCAGTCGGCCCAGGACGACGCCTACCAGGCCTTCGAGAAGAACAAAGCGACCGATCCCAACGCTCCACCGCCGACGCGTGTGCTGATCGTCATCGAAGAAGCCCACGAATTTCTGAGTGCCGAGCGGATCGACAAGATGCGCATCCTCTTCGAGCAAGTCGCGCGCATCGCCAAGCGCGGCCGCAAGCGCTGGCTCGGGCTGGCCTTTGTCACCCAGTTGCCGCAACATTTGCCGCGCCAGGTCTTCGGCCTCGTCAATTCCTACATCCTGCACAAGATCACCGATCCGCAGGTGGTCAGCACGCTCGAGCGCACCGTCAGCGGCATCGACGCCGGCCTCTGGAAGCGGCTCTCCGGCCTGGCCCCAGGCCAGGCGATCGTCTCGTTCCCACACATGACCCGCCCGCTGCTGGTTGCCGTGGACCCGACGCCGGCCAAGCTCCGCCTGGTCGATTGATCGTGAGTAAGCACTCATTCAAGAATGACTTCTCACGCTTTTTCCCGTGACATTCCGAAACGCTTCGGCCCTATTGGGGTAGGCAGACTCGTACTTCTCGCGGAGCCTCCCCATGTCGGACCCGGCATCGACCGTCGCTCAGCCCATCGAACCAAAGCCCACCGCCACGGCCGCGTACGTCCCGCTCGAGTCAGCATCGGACCTGGTCCGCGTGCTCGATCAATACCTGGCGGATCTGCAAGCCGGCAAAGCGGTGGATCGTGTTGAATTACTTGCCGCCCATCCGGAGCTGGCCGCGCAGCTGGAACAATGTCTCGCCGGCATCGAGTTTGTGCATCAGGCGGCGCGGGCGGGCGCCGAGACCCCCACTCAGCTGGGCGATTTCCGCATCGTCCGCGAGATTGGCCGCGGCGGCATGGGCGTGGTCTACGAGGCGGAGCAGGTCTCGCTCAAACGGCGCGTCGCACTCAAGGTCTTGCGCTTTGGCGCTGCGCCGGATGCCGAGGCAATGCAGCGTTTTCAGCGCGAGGCGGAAACCGTCGCCCGGTTGCACCATACGAACATCGTCCCGGTCTTTGCCATCGGCTGCGAACAGGGCGTCCATTACTACGCCATGCAGTTCATCGAGGGCCGCAGTCTCCAGGAAGTGCAAAAGGAAGCGACTCGGCACGGCGGCACGCTCGATCCCGCCGAAGCGGCGCGCTGCGGCCTGCAAGCGGCCGAGGCGTTGGCCTACGCTCATCAGCGCGGCGTCATTCATCGCGATATCAAGCCGTCGAACTTGCTGCTGGACGATGAGAAAGTCCTCTGGCTGTCCGACTTCGGCCTGGCCAAGCGCGCCGACGAAGTAACCATGACCGCGACCGGCATGTTGCTCGGCACCCCGCGCTACATGAGTCCTGAACAGGCCACGACGCTGCAGAAGCCGCTGGACCATCGCACCGACATCTACAGCCTGGGTGCCACGCTCTACGAACTCGCCACGGGCCGTCCGGTATTCGATGCGGAGACGGCGCAGGCCGTCATCTCGCAAATCCTTCACACCGAGCCGGTGCCCCCAAGACGGATCCAGGCGTCGCTGCCGCGCGACCTGGAAACCATCATCTTGAAGTGTCTGGCCAAGGAACCCGACCAGCGCTATTCGACAGCGCAAGCCCTCGCGGACGACCTGCGTGCCTTCCGCGAAGGTCGCCCCATCAAGGCACGGCGGCCTTCTGTTCTGGAGCGGGCGCGCCGCTGGGTCCGCAAGAACCGTCGCAGCCTGGCCCTGATGATCGCCACGGCAACGCTGGCGGCGCTCGTGGCCGTCGGGGCGGTCTTCGGCGCGAGCCAGCATGCGGAGAGTCGGCTCGGCCAGCTCGCCCTGCTTACCGATGGCGGCTATCTGAAGGCCGAAGTGCTTGGCGCCGACGACCAGCTAGCGGTGCCCGCCTTCACGGTGCCGACGCAGGAATGGCTATCGCTGCTGGAGGGCGACTATCGCGTACGCTTGTCGCAGCCGGGACTTTTGAGCGAAACCGTGCAGCTTCACATCGAACGCGGTGTCCGCCAGCAGTTCAAGGTCGAGCTGGGCAACCGCCAGCTCTGGCCGACGATCGAGCTGGATCGCGGCGACAACTTCGAGTTTGTCGACCTGGCCGGCCCCACCGATCTGGTCATTGTCCAGCGGCAGCGCGGCGTGCGCCGCCTGGCCACCAGCCAGCCGAACCCGGTCTGGTCCGTTTCGTTCGAACGCGGCCCCAAGGGCACGTTCAGCTTTGCGGAGCCGTTTGGCTTCACGGGGGAGAGTGCGATGGCCTTCGAATCGTACGACACCCGGGCCCTGGCCTTGCCGCCGCCCGACCTCAATGGCGATGGGGTTCGCGACCTGGTCTGGGGCGGTTCCTTTGGGCTGATTGCCCAGTCAGGCAAGGACGGCCGTTTGCTCTGGTATCACGGGTGGCGACCGGAACTGCCAAGGGCGGTCGCCGACGCCAAGGTGCGTCCGCTCTACATCAACGGCGGCCATGCCAATGGCTCGTCCGGGCGCCCGCTCGTCTTCGACGTGGATGGCGACGGCGTTCCCGACCTGATCGCCGCCGTGGGTTCCGTTGGCATGGAGTACGTCGTGGAGGGCACCAAGCCCGCCAAGCACGTGACCGCCGAACCGCAGCGCTGGCTGGAAGCGGTCTCCGGCAAATCCGGCCAGACGCTCTGGCGGCGGCCACTCGAAGCGCGCGGCGGCGAAACCGACGCGCTTCATGCACCGGAGCTTGTCAACGTCGGTGAACGCTCCATCGTGCTGCTGCACACTGGCACTCGAGTCTCCGCGTTCGATCCCAAGACCGGCGCGCCGCTGTGGCCGTCCCGCGACTTGGGGCCGCTGCCCGCATCGCCCTTCGAGCAGGCACCGACCTTGACCGACATTCCCGTACGCCCGCGCCCGACGCAGCTGCTTGACCTGGACGGCAAGGGCAAGCCCGACGTGCTGCTGGCGTCCAACGGCTCCCGCCTGACAGCGATCGATCTGGCGAGCGGACAACCCAGCTGGCCGCCGCGCGAGCTGGGATTCGAGGTCGTCCGACCGCCGCAGTTCCTGCGCATCAACAACGCTCCCGCGCTCCTGCTCGTTCGGCAAACAGGCAAGGAGGCGTTGGAGCTGATCGCCGTGGCCTGGAAGAATGGGAAGCCCCTCTGGACGAAGACCATCCGCGCCGTTTGGCCGCCCCGGCTCCGGAAGTACGATTGGGACGTCGAGCTTCCGGCGCCGGAATGGCCGCTGATCTACGCGGACGGCGATGGAACGATGTGCATCGCGATCCCCTGTCGGCCGCCACGCACCACGCCGGAGCCGCCGGACGACCCCGACGTCATTCACATTGACTTCCGGGAACAGTCCAGCGACTGGGCAGGTCTCGAAGTGCTGGACAGCGCAACGGGGACCGTGCGCTGGCATCGCAACCTGCCGGCGCACAACAGCAGCAACTTTCCGCAGTTCGATCGCTTTGTCGTGGGACCGGACATCAACGGCGACGGCAGACGCGACCTGTTCCTGGCGTCCTTTGGAAGGCCCTATCGCGCCGACCCCGGCAGCGGCAGCGATACGCATCAGGCGCTGTATGTCACCGCGCTATCCGGAGCGGATGGCAAAACGCTCTGGCTGTGGCGGCAACCGCAGCGCATGGGAGGCACGCTCGAGCCCCTCGGTTGGTGGCAGCCGGGCCGCGACGGTCATCCACTGCTGATGGTTGCCTGCCACGCTCCCGACGTGGCCGAGCAGTTGTACAGCCCGTCGGCCACGTACTTCTTGACGGCCTCCACCGGTCGAGTGGAAAACGTGCTGGCGGACATCGGCCAGCCTCGCGTCGCGGACCTGAATGGCGACGGCATTCCCGACCTCTACTCCCTCTTGCGGCCGCGCGGCGGCAATGCCCAGCGCCTTCACCTGTTCACGCTGCGCAGCAATCCGATGGAAGCGTGGCGCCGCTTCGGCAAATGGGAGCCCATCCAGGACTTGGACCGCGACGGCATCCCGGACCTCCTCTGGAAGGACAAGTTCGGCAAGAAGACCTGGGCGATGTCCGGCCGCGACGGCAAGCTGCTCTGGAACACGGAAGGCGAGGTGGACCTCCTGTCGCCGCCGCTGCCGACCGGCGATCTCGACGGCGATGGGGTGCCTGACTTGATCCGCTCGTCGCCCTTGTCGCCGCTGGCGATCTCCGGGAAGACGGGCCGGCCTCTCTGGTCCACCCGGGACCAGACCATCGCTCAGGCGTTGAAAGTGGAAAGCCACGTCGGGATGCAGCACGGCAGCGCGTTCCCCGATCCAAGGCCGTATGACCTGAACGGCAACGGCCAATCCGTCATTGTCTACGTGTACCAGCTCGATTTCGGCTCGACCAGGCAAAGCGAGCGCGAAGGCAATACGACGCAACTCTGGATGGCCGCCGTTGCCGGGCGCACCGGTGAGCTCCAGTGGAAACAGCCGCTCACCGAGGCATTCAAGACGGCGCGATTCGCGTTGCGCATTGCGGGCGTATTCGACCTGGACGGCGACGGCAAGCCGGACCTGTTGCTCGTGGTCGGCGGCCCGAAGCCCGCCCTCAAGGCCGTACGCGGCACCGACGGTACGCTTCTCTGGCAGCGGCCGCTCGACCAGACCGTGCCTTCGGAAAGCTGGTACGACAACCGCGGCACGATGATTGTGGTGGATCCGGGCGTGACGGGCTCGCCCACGCTCTTTGTTATCGACTACGTGGAACCGACCGATGCCAAGGGACCGTCTTCTTACCGCGTGCAGGCGATTCGCGCTCGCGATGGCGGGATCGCCTGGACCTGGCGCGGGCTGGAAGCGCCGGCGCGGCCAGGGGCCAAGGAGAAGGGGACCGCGAACCACTGGAACGCCCGCGCCGTGTTCGCGAACTTGAAGGACATCGGCCCTGCCGTGTGCCTGTACACCATTGAGGACGGACAAGGCGACAACTCGGGTCGCGAGGCGACGGTTCGCACCGTGGTTCTCGACGGCAAGGGTGCGCTGCGCCAGCAGTGCGAGTATGCGACCTGGCCTTCGTTTTCTCAGTCCATCACCATCGGCGGAGTGACGGCCAGCGACGTGGATGGCGACGGCCATGACGAGTTGCTCTGGGTGCTGCGACGAGCAGTCAAGGGCGGCCGCGGGGACGACATGCTGCGCGTGACGCGCGGCGGGTTCGACTTGAAGGACCTGGTCTGGGAGCGGCCGGCCGCCCGCGACGACACCGTTACGCAAGTCGTGCCTGCCCGGAACGACAGTCCCGCCATCGTGCTCCTCTATGACGCTAATTTGAAGCTGGCCGGCGTCGACGGCCGCACGGGGAAGCTCTTTTGGCCGTACGTTCCTGGCCGGCCTCTGATCGTAACGACGCCCGGCGCCGCACCGCGGTACACGGTCCAGATGGCGGACAGCACCGCGTGTTACGTGGTGCCGTTGCCCGGTCAGCAACGAACGCACGGTGAGCCCGTGAAATTGCCGCCGGCGGAAGATGATCCTCGGCTAGCGCGAGTGCTGCCCTGGGCCAATGGCACCCTGACGGCATTCACGCTGGCTTCCATACCCGCGTCGCTGCTTTTCCTGGTCTCGCCGGGCTGGTTGCTGACGATGACGGTCCGGCGGCGTTCGTGGCGTCTTGGCCTGATGCTGCTGTTCAATGTGGGAGCGATCGTCCTGGTGTATGTCATGAAATGGAGCTTGGTGCCCTATTCCGCGGGGCTGAGCGACTTGTTCACGATCATCGGCATGCACATCGTGCTCGAACCGCTGTTGTGGCCGTTGAAGCAAATCGGCATCCAGCCCGACATACGCTGGATGCGTGCCCTGCTCGCTTTACCGGCCGTGCTTTACGTGGTTGTCTTCGGACTCTGGCTCCTGCGCCGACACTGGTGGCGGGTCGGCGCACTGCTCGCCGCGACGCTGATCGTCAGTGGCGCGGCGGCGGCCGTCATGCTTCTAACGGCTCAGGCGCCCTTCGATCCGGCGCAATATTATTCCTGGTACGACTGGCCATGGATTTTCGGCTACGGCGCCTACTACACGGGCGCGCTGCTGATGGTCGGTTGGCTGTTGTGGCGTCTGGTCCGCCTGTTCCGCCGGCTGGTTCGCCGCGTCCGCGACCGAACTCGGCCTGCGCTGACCGCTGGCTGACAACTCAATGTCCCATTCCCCGTCTTGGATGGCACAAATGCTGAATGCCGGGCGCCGGGGCGATTCGGTCGCGCTGGGCGACCTGCTGCGCCGCTACGAGCCCTGGCTGCGAGTCCTGGCGCACACGGAGGTAGGGCAGCGACTGCGCGCCAAATTCGACGCGTCCGACGTCGTCCAGCAGACGCTGCTGGAAGCCTGTCGCGCTTTTCCGCGGTTTCGCGGCCAGTCGGAAGAAGAGCTACTGGCCTGGTTACGGCAAATCCTGGCGCATGCCCTCGGCCACGAAATTCGCCGTTACCAGGGCACGCAGCAGCGAGATCTCGGTCGCGAAGTATCGCTGGAAGCTTCGCTGGCCCGGTCATCGCAACGCCTGGGCGACGCGTTCGCAGCGCCGGGCTCGTCGCCCAGCGGCCAGGCGGCGCGGCACGAGCAAGAGGTGCAAATCGCGGACGTGCTGGCGCGCCTGCCGGACGAGTACCGCGAGGTGATCGTCTTGCGTAACCTCGAGGGACTCTCACACGAGGAAGTGGCGCGGCGTATGGAGCGCAGCGTCGGTGCAGTACGCATGCTCTGGGTACGGGCACTGGCTCGGCTCCGACAACTGGTGCTGGAGACGCACAAGCCGACCGCGACGTGAGCGCGGCGGGCTTCACCCCGCTCGCTGGCCCGAGCGAACAAAATGTCCCAGGTCGCGCACGCGTTCCACTGCGACCGTACCGTCGCGCCCGTCAATGCATGCCGCTCCGCGGACCGCGAACCAGTCTGGCATGATCCCCCGCAGCGTACCAATCTCCTTGACCCCCAGCGAGCCCGCCAGGGCGACGCGGACGCCGGCGTCGCGACAGCGTTGAACCAGCGGTTCAATCTCGGTGGGTGTCATCCAGTCGAGGAGCGTGCGGCCGTCTTTCTGATAGGTGTCGATCAGGAACACGCCAAGCTGTTGCTCGCAGGCGAAGGCGCAGACGGACGACGGTGCCGGTGCCCGCGCGCGCTCCCGGTCGGCATAGGCGACCGCCACGCCGCGCCGAGGTTCTGTCTCGCCCGCGATCCGCAACAGCAGCTGCGACTGCCAGCATCGTCCCACCCAACCGGCCAAACCCCACTTGACGTAGTCGAGCGAGGCAAGTCCTTCGCGCGGGCAATAGTGGCGATCGAGCGGCAGCTCGCCCATCGCCGCGCTGACTGGGCGACGCCGAGCGACCGTCCGGATGACCGCTTCGACGATCGCATCGTCCGCACGGCCTAGCGGACCGCGGGCGGGCTCCTTGACGTCGATCAGGTCCGCGCCGCCGGCGAGCGCTGCCTCCGCTTCCGCGACGGATCGGACGCTCACCAGGAGCCCGGGTTGGCGTGGGTCTTCACTCATGGAAACGGCAGGTCTCCTTGGGCCGCCTGGGACTTGCGATGATGCCGTCGTTGATGCAGTTCCTCGTCGACCGGAAAGAACCGCAGCCAGCCGGGATAAGGGCGAAATGGCAGCGGCTGAAGCCCGGAAAACGTGAAGCCATAGAGGGCCGGCGGACGAAACCAGGCCGGATCGTTCAGGTGCTTGGACTGGTCACGGGCGAAATCCTCGACGTTGTCGTAGGTGATGCAGCCGGTCAACTCGCCGACCCCGACGATGCCGCCCACCAAACGCGCTTCGACCTGGAACGCATCGGGCACAAGGTCCCAGACGCCTGGCTCGGCCGCCGACACACGGGCGGCATGGATCAGGATGCGGCCGACGCGAGCCGTGGGCCAGCGCCGGACTTCGATGGTTTTGACGCCGCGGACCAGCAGCGTAGCCCACGGCTGCTTCAGTGAAAGGGCGTACTCTACGTGCGGCATTGAACCTCCCAGGACTACCGGGGGAAACGCAGTCCGCCGGGCTTTCCCGGTCGTCAAGGCGAGCCCAACTATCCTATTGCTAAATCGTTCCGCACATCGTAGAACGGATAGGTGCCTGCTCCCGTCCTTCACTCTCGCACCGGTGTTGCATCGCCATCGCCGATGGAAGGAGGAGAAGGTGCCGTTTTCCGACCAATTGGCGCTCATCCCCCTCGGAGTGTCAAGCGACCTGATTCCAGACGAGCGTGCGCATGCCGGTTCGTCTTGCCAATCAAACCGAGCCCATCCCCGGCTATCGGCTCATGGAGCGCCTGGGCCGTGGGGGTTTCGGTGAAGTCTGGAAGTGCGAAGCGCCGGGCGGTCTGCTTAAAGCCATCAAGTTCGTCTACGGCGAAATTGAAGGCGGCAAGGGCAGTGCCGGCGCGGAGCAGGAACTGAAGGCACTCAACCGTGTCAAGACGGTTCGCCATCCGTACATCCTTTCCCTCGAACGCGTGGACATCATCGACGGTCAGCTCCTCATTGTCATGGAGTTGGCCGATCGCAGCGTCATGGATCGCTACAACGAATGCCGGGGCCAGGGCTTGCCGGGCATTCCCCGCGAAGAGCTGATCGGCTACATGGAAGAGAGCGCCGAGGCACTCGACTTGATGAACCTGGAGTACCAGCTCCAGCACCTGGACATCAAGCCGCAAAACCTCTTCTTGGTTCGCAATCATATCAAGGTCGCTGACTTTGGACTGTGCAAGGACTTGCAGGACTTCAAGGCATCGGTCACCGGCGGCGTCACACCGCTGTATGCGGCGCCGGAGACCTTTGAAGGCTGGGTCAGCCGGTTCTGTGACCAATACAGCCTGGCGATTGTCTACCAGGAATTGCTGACCGGGGTCCGCCCTTTTGACGGCACCAACGCGCGTCAGCTGTTGATGCAGCACGTGCAAATGCCGCCCGACCTGACAGCCCTGCCTGAAGGCGACCGTGATGCGATCGGCCGCGCCCTGTCGAAGAAGCCCAACGATCGCTTCCCCAGTTGCCTGGAAATGGTCAAGCATCTGCGCGGCGCCGGTTCCGTGGGCACGCCGATGGCGCCGCCGGAACGCGCTCCGTCGACGATGCAGAACATCGAGCTGCCGCCCCTCGTCGGCGAAACGTCGCAACCCGCCGACGAGGCGACCGCGCGGCCGGGATCCAAATCCTCGCAGGCCATTACCAAGAACTTCGCCGCGCCCGCCAAGCCGGCGGTCAAGAACGAGATCAAAAAGACCCGGCCGTCGGCTCAGGGCATCTCGCAGACGCCGCGACCCCTCGTGGATCCAGGCCAGCAGGCCCCCCTGACGCCGGAGAGCGACACGCGCCAGGCGGCCATGCGTCTGTCGGCTCCCGTGGAGTTCAAGGGCGAAGGCGTGCTGATGCCGGCCCTGGTGATCGGCATTGGCGAACTGGGACTCGGTGTCGTGCAGCGACTGCGTCAGGCCCTGACCGAGCGCTACGGCCCGCTCGAGGAGATGCTGCCGCACCTCCGCATGCTCTACATCGACACCGATCCCGACGGCATCGGTGCGGCCCTGCGCGGCAGTGCCGGCAGCATGCTCGAGCCGCGCGAGGTGATGCTGACGCGTCTCAACCGGCCCAGCCACTACATGAAGCCCCGCGACGTGAATACCGGCGGCGGCAAGCCGCTGATCAGCACGTGGCTCGATCCCAAAATGCTCTACCGGATCCCGCGCGGCCAGACGACGGCGAACGTGCGCGGCCTGGGGCGGCTGGCGCTGGTCGACAACCAGCGCGACCTCTTGGAGCGGCTGCGCACGGACCTGCTTCTGTGCACGGAGACCGAAGCATTGGCCACGGCCGACCGCCATACGCGGCTGGGACTGCGCACTAATCGGCCTCGTGTCTTCGTCATTGCGGGCCTCGGCGGCGGCACCGGCAGCGGCATGTTTCTCGACATCGCTTATCTGGCTCGCGCCGCGCTCAAGAACCTGGGTTATCAGCAGCCCGATCTGGTCGGCCTCTTCTTCTTACCGACGGCGGACCCCCAGCGCGCCCACCAGGGGATGCTCGGCAACACCTACGCGGCGCTCACGGAGCTGAATCACTTCAGCTCGCCGGGTGTGATCTTCACGGCGCGCTACGCCGAGAAACAGGCCCCGATTACCGATGGTGATCCGCCTTTCGGCCACTGCGTCCTATTGCCGCAAGCGACCGACGAGGACACACCGCGCGAACTGGTTGGCACCGCGGCGGGCTACCTCTATCGCGATCTGATGTCGCCGCTGGGCCGCGCCAGCGATGCGCAGCGCGCCGAGGCCTTTCCCGATTCGGTGGCGCCGCGGCCGGGCATCAAGACGCCGCCACTGTGCCACACGCTGGGCATGTATCGCCTGCACTGGCCGCGCCGCGTCCTTGTCGAACGCATGGCCCGGCTGCTTGGCAAGCGCCTGGTTGAGCACTGGATCGCCAAGAACGCCAGCCACCTGCAAAAGACCGTGGAAACCTGGGTCAAGGACCAGTGGGCAAAACGCCAACTCCAGGTCGATCACCTGATCTCCTGTCTGCGTGCCGGCGCCGAGGGCTCGCTGGATGCCGAGCCCGAGGAAGCGTTTGCCAAGGTCATGGAACCGCTGACCAAGCTGGATCTCCCGCCAGGAGCGCCGGTCGATCCGGTCCTGGCGCGGAAGATCTTGGATGAGCTGGTCGGCCTGGTCGGCCGGGTGGACCAACCGGCCCACGTGCGGACCGCCGTGCTGGTCGAAGGCCTCGACGCCGCGGCCAAGTCGCTCCTGGTCAATTGCGAGCAGAAGCTGGCCGAAATGGCGGTCCATCTCGTCGAGCAGCCGCAGTTCCGCTTCGCCGGCGCCGATGAAGCGATCCGCCAGATCAGCGTCCTGATCGATGCCACCATCGAGCAGCAGGAGTTGCTGGCCCAGGAGTTCACGGCCAAGGCGCAGGAGGCGTACACCCGGCTGCTGGCGCTCATGGATTTCCACAAGGCGAACGCCAGCAGTAAACGCAAGGTGGCCGCGCCCCCCGGCCCTGACGTGGTGGACCTGCTCCGACTCTATCCGAACTACCGCTTCAAGGCGTTGATGCTGACGCACGTCTTGACCGTCTACCGCAGTCTGCGCGGCAACTGTCCGGAATACGCTCGCGAATTCACCTACTGTCGCGCCCGGCTGGCGGACCTGATCAAGGCCTTCGACAAGCCGCCGCCGAGCACTCTGACGCCCCTCGACCTGGGCCCGAACCGCCAGCTTCTGCCCGCCGGTTGCCGCACGCTGGACGACACGCTGGCCAAGGTGATGGCCGACATCACCGCCCAGGACGTGCTCGAGCTGGACAAGAAAGTGCAGGCGACCATCCAGCGTAACCTGAAAGCGATGGTGCATATCTGCACCACGCCGGCGACCAACATTTTGCGCGAAGTCGAGATGATGCTCACCCTGGAGATGGAGAGCTTCGCCAAGGTGCGGCTGGGCGGTTCAAATGCCCTGGAGACGTTCCTGGGCCAGTATCCGCGCGACGAGGTTGCCCAGAATCAGCTGGCAAACGCCTTCGAGGAAGCGGTCCCACAGCTCGATGCCCGCAACCTGTCATCGCGGCCGCATTCGGCCATCGTCCTGGTACCGTCCGATCCGGAGGCGGAACGCTTCACGCTATTGGTTCAGCAGGCCATTGCGGATGCCCATGTCTTTCCCTGCGATCGTGCCGACGACGTTGTCTTCTATCGCGAAGCCGCCGGCGTGAAGCTCGCCGACCTGCCGCAGATGGGCGCGACCGGGAAGGCTGCCTACGACAAGATGGCCAGCACCGACCACTTCACCCCGCACAGCCGCATCGACGTGGAGCAGTGGCGGCCCGTCGGTTGAATCATGTCGTGAGCGGCGGCAGGACCCGGCCCGTCACCTCGCCGAAGCCGATGCGATAGCCCGCTCCCTGACACCATCCTGTCATTGTCACTCGATCGTGGTCCTGCAGAAAGACGCGAGTCTCGCCGTTGGGCAGCGCGATGGGTTTCGTTCCCTTCCACGCCAGCTCCAGAAGACTGCCGTAGCTGTCCGGCGTTGGCCCGCTGATGGTGCCCGATGCCAGCAAGTCGCCCGGTTGCAGGTTGCAGCCGTTGACCGCGTGATGCGCCAGCTGCTGGCAGACGTTCCAGTACAGGTGCTTCATGTTGGAAGCGCAAAGCCGATGCGGCCGATCCATCTTCGCGCCCTGGACCGTCACGTCCAGCTGAATATCAAAGGCCCATGGCTCGCTGATTCGCAGGTACGGCAACGGCTGCGGATCCTGCTTCGGCCCGTTGGTGCGAAACGGTTCAAGCGCCTCGAGCGGCACGACCCACGGCGAGATGGATGTACCAAAATTCTTTGCCAGGAACGGCCCCAGCGGCACGTATTCCCAGCGTTGGATGTCGCGAGCACTCCAGTCGTTGACCAGGACCATGCCGAAAATGTGATCGGCCGCCTTGTCGATCGGGATCGGCCTGCCGAGTGAATTGCCGGGACCGATGAAGAAGCCCATTTCCAGCTCGAAATCGATGGAGCGGCTGGGGCCGAAGGTCGGCGCAGGCGCATCGTCGGCCTTGGTCTGCCCCAGCGGCCGGTGCAGGTCGGTGCCGCTGACGACGATGGAGCTGGACCGCCCGTGGTAGGCGACCGGCAGATGCAGCCAATTCGGCTGCAGTGCGTTGTCGACGCCGCGCAGCATGATGCCGACGTTCGTGGCGTGCTCGCGCGACGAGTAAAAGTCCGTGTAATCGCCGATGGCGGCCGGCAGCAGCATATCGACGTCGGCCATCGGCACCAGGACATGGTCGCGCAGTGCCGCGTCGTCCCGCACGGTCGGCTCGTCGGCACGCAGCAATCGGCTGATGGCGAGGCGCGTACCATGCCAGGCCGGACGGCCCAGCGCGAGGAACGCGTTCAGCGTGTGTTCGCTGAAGACGGTGCGATGGCCCAGTTCCGCGACTTTCAGGATGCCGTGCTGTTCGAGATAGGTGAGATCGAGGATATGTTCCCCGATGGCGACGCCGATGCGTGGCACCTCCTCGTCCTTGCGGCGAAAGACGCCGTAGGGCAGGTTCTGGATGGGAAAGTGCGAGTCGGGTGGGACGGGCACCCAGGATTTGAGGGCGGGATCGTTGGTCGGGTTCATGGTCGGGTTCCTGTCCGAATGGAACGCGGAGCTGCGCCACGCGGACTTGCGTGCGCGGATTTTCGCGGATCAAACAACGACAGTTACGGCATTTATCCGCGCGAATCCGCGCACGCAAGTCCGCGTGGCGCAGCTCCGCGTTCCATTAGAGCCAGCCAAGCGCCCGCAAATCGTCGCGTGGTTCATCGAAGCTGCAACTGCCAAACGACGTGACAAACTGTCGCGCCTTGAGGATCTCTTCCGTGCTGGCACGATGGTCCTTCCAGCGCAGCCCTGCATCCTCGAACGTGAAGCTCGTGGCGTCCTCATCTTCGATGATCGCGAGAACTTGCTCTTCGCTCAGATTGCACGCATGCGCCAGCACGCCGCCGACGAAGACGTTCAGGAAGCCGTGCATGTGCGTCTGCACACCGGTATTGAAGTGCCGGATCGGGTGATGAAGGCCGGCCGTGAATTTCATTGGCACATTCGCGTCGCGACAAGCGGCGATGGCAAACGCGAGCAGCTTCGGCGCAGGAAACGCCGATGCTTCCAGGCCGCCGCAACGCAGCTTGAAGCCCATCGGCTTGCCGCAAGGGTAGTTTTTCACTCCATCGCCAACGATTTCTGCTAATTGGTCCGTGGCCAGCGCGCTCACGTACAGAGGGACGCTAGACCGCCATTCCAACCCGAATGCACCCTCGCAGTAGACAGTAACAGGCGACACCGAGCCCTCAAATGTTGAGGAACCTCCAAGCAAATTTGCATCCAATCGTAGAATCGGAATCAGCTCCTCAGGAAGGCGCACCTCGTAGCCATCCGCAACGATTCGCCCGGCGTGCTTTTGCTGATACTGAAGCACGGCCAAGACGTCCTGAAAGAGTCCCGCAAACTCTTCAGCTTCAGTCTTGTTCGTTCCCAGGGCTGAGATCGGCAACCGTTGTCCCGACGCAGAAAACTCCACCAAGTGATGCTCGAGGTCATTGAAGCGGGCGACCGGACAAATGAACCGCCCCAGCATCCAGCTTTCCGCTTCCTTCCGATAGCTCGCGAAATTGCGAATCGCCTGATCGAGCGGCAGCTGTGCCGGCGGAAACAACCCCGCATAATCGATAATGCCATCCAGCAAGACTCGCAGGCTCGCTCGCATGACGAATCCTCAGCGAAGCACCCAACCGGCTGCGGGAACTGGTCACCGTTATCACCGTGTGGTGACGGCGACGATCACCGTTATCACCGTGTGGTGACGGTGGTATCCCGCATCCGGGCCTCTGGTTCCGCGGCAGACGCGCATTTATTTACTCTGTCAACTGCACGTACGGCTGTGCAATAGCAATTCGATCCCGACGTTTCGGCTTCGTACGTTGCCGCGATAGAATTGTATTCGCTGGAAAGCCTCTGTCCGAATCCTCTGCGAGGCGTCATGCTTCAGATCAAAAACTTCATCGGCGGCCACCATGTCGAACCGGGCTCCGGACAATACCTCGAGAACATCGAGCCCGCGACGGGCCGCATCTACTCGCAGGTGGCCGACAGCGACGGCCGAGACGTGGATGCCGCCGTCGCTGCCGCTTCGGATGCCTTTCCGCAGTGGTCGCGCACGCCGGCATCGGAGCGGTCGCGACTGTTGCTGGACATCGCGGCACGGATCGACGCCAACCTGGAGCGCCTGGCCCATGCTGAATCGGTGGACAACGGCAAGCCGCTGCGGCTGGCCCGTGCCGTGGACATCCCGCGAGCCGCCAGCAACTTCCGCTTCTTCGCCACCGCCATCCTGCACTTTCATTCCGAGGCCTACCGCACCGATCAGCTGGCGCTGAACTACACGCTGCGTTCGCCACGCGGCGTCGCCGGCCTCATCTCGCCGTGGAACTTGCCGCTGTACCTGTTCACCTGGAAGGTGGCGCCGGCCCTGGCGACCGGCAACACCTGCGTCGCCAAGCCCAGTGAGCTGACGCCGATGACGGCGCATTTGCTCACCGAACTGTGTCAGCAAGCGGGCCTGCCGCCGGGGGTCTTCAACGTCGTCCACGGCCTGGGCGCGAAGGCCGGCGCCGCGATCGTGGCCCATCCACGCGTGCCGACCATCTCCTTCACCGGCGGAACCGCAACAGGCGCTGAGATTGCCCGCACCGGCGCACCGATGTTCAAGAAGCTCGCGCTGGAGCTGGGCGGCAAGAACCCGAATATCGTCTTTGCCGATGCGGACCTCGACGAAGTGCTGAAAACCAGCCTGCGTTCGTCGTTCGAGAACCAGGGAGAGATCTGCCTGTGCGGCTCGCGGCTGTTCGTGGAAGAAAGTGTCTACCCGGCGTTCGCGGAACGCTTCGTTAGCGCCGCCCGACAGCTGAATGTCGGCGATCCACTCGACGCCGCCACCGACCAGGGCGCGCTCATCTCAAAGAACCATCTCGACAAGGTGACCGGTTACATTCGCCTGGCCAGGGAGGAAGGCGGCCGCGTACTTTGCGGCGGCAAGACTCCTGAAACGCTGCCGGAGCGCTGTCGCGACGGCTATTTCCTTGCACCGACCGTGATCGCCGACCTGCCGGCGGAGTGCCGCGTCAATCGCGAAGAGATCTTCGGCCCGGTGGTGACGATCGCGCCGTTCCGCAACGAGGAGGAAGTGCTCGGCTGGGCCAACAGCACGGCCTATGGACTGTCGGCATCGCTGTGGACGCAAAACCTGAATCGGGCACATCGCCTCGCGGAGAAGCTCGACAGCGGCACGGTCTGGGTCAATTGTTGGCTGCTCCGCGACCTGCGCACGCCCTTCGGCGGCATGAAGCAAAGCGGCGTCGGCCGCGAGGGTGGCGAAGAAGCCCTGCGCTTCTTCACCGAGCCCAAGACGGTATGCATCAAGACCTGATGCCCGCCTCCGCGGGAGGTTGTCCTGGGAACAGAAACGCCGATGCCCGACGGAGGGCGCCGTCGGGCATCGCGTGAGTGGGCTAACAGCGGAAATCGACGTTGATTTCTGGTTATTCGGAAGCCTTGTTCACCTTTACCTTGGTGATGACTTCCTTTTCCTCGTCGCCGACCTTCTTCTTCTCGGTGGTCAGCGTGATCGAGGTGTCCTTGCTGATCGTGGCCAGGCGCTTCTTGCCTTTGAGCTCCTTGCCATCGGGACCGACGACGCTTGCCAGCGGCGGAATGTCGAAGTCCTTGGAAACTTCCTTGTCGCCGTCCTTGTAGGTAATGGTCACGCTGCCTTTTTTCGCGTCGATGGTCTTGACCTTGCCGGTGTAATCGGCAGCCATCACGGAAGCGAAGGTAAAGACTAACGCAACCAAGGCAAGCGCAATACGGCGAAGCATGAGACAGCTCCTATGGGTGTGAACTCCCCATCGGTGACGATGGACCCGGCGCAGCGCCGAGTGGAGATGTCATCGTCACTTTACGACGCGGGAGTCCGGCCAGAAGTTCCACAAAACAAGGATGGCGATCGGAATGTTTGCGCGGGGCTGAGATATTCAACCCCACACGGGCCAGGTCGGGCCGATCCGCGATGGAACTTCTCGACAAGGCCTTGGCTGTCCGCTACCCTGCGTTCAGCCCGATCCTGCCGCCGGAGAGCCTCGCCATGTCCGCTTTCATCGCTGCCCTGCTTACCCTTGCGGCCGCTGACGCCCCGGTGACAGCAGACCACGTGATTCGCGGCGCTACACTATACGACGGCAGCGGCAAGCCAGGCATCAAGGGCGATCTGGCAATTCGCGGCGAAAAGATCGTCGCGGTGGGCACGTTTGACGTTGCCGGCCGGCCGAAAATCATCGACGGCACCGGGCTCATCGTGGCACCGGGCTTTATTGACCTTCACACGCACAGCGACATTCCCATCTTCGTGCCCGGCAGCCGGCAGCCCATCACCGAGCCGGCCACACGCGCCAACTTGAACTATCTGCTTCAAGGCGTCACAACCATCGTGACCGGCAACTGCGGATTTGGTCCGGTCGATGTCGCGACGTATCTGAAGGAAATTGAGACCAGCAAGGTCGGCACCAACGTCGCCCACCAGGTGCCGCACAACGACCTGCGTCGGCGGGTGATGGGCAATGTCAACCGGGCGCCAACCGCCGCCGAACTCGCGAAGATGAAGGAACTGGTCGAAAAGGGCATGAAGGATGGCGCCTGGGGCTTTTCCACCGGCCTGATGTACACGCCCGGCAGCTACGCGCGCACCGATGAGCTGGTCGAATTGGCGAAAGTCGCGGCCGCCCAGCGCGGCTTCTACGCCAGCCACATGCGCGACGAGGGAGCGGACGTGTTGACCTCCATCAACGAGACGCTCGACATCGGCAAACGTGCCGGGCTTCCGGTGCACATCTCGCACCTGAAATCGCGCGGCCCCAAGGGGTGGGGCAAGTCGGGCGATGCAATCGCGCTCATTGAACAGGCGCGCAAGCAAGGCCAGGCCGTGACCGCGGACCAGTATCCCTACACCGCTGCCAGCACGATGCTGGCCGCCGTGGCGATTCCCGCCATCTATCGCGAAGGCGGCCTGACGGAGTTGCAAGCCCGCCTCGATGATGCGGAGCTGGGGCCGAAGGTCCGGGCCAGCATCGATCAGCTCATCAAGGAAGAGTGGCAGGACGGCAAGGCGCTGATGATCGCCAGCTACCCAAAGCGCGTCGAGTGGCAAGGTCAGGACCTGGCGGCGATTGCCTCGAAGGAAAAGAAGCCGGTGCGCGACCTGGTGATCGAGATCGAGCGAAACGGCGGCGCCACGGTCGTCATCTTTGCCATGAAGGAAGAGGACGTGCGCCTCATCATGAAATCGCCGTTCGTCGCGGCGGCCAGCGACGGCAGCACCAACTTGCCCGCCGCGGCACCGACGCACCCGCGTAGTTACGGCACGTTCCCGCGCCGGATTGGCCACTATGCGATCCAGGAAAAGGTGCTCTCGCTGGAACAGGCGATCCGCAGCGCCAGCGGCCTGCCCGCTGACATCCTGCGGTTGCCTGAACGCGGTTACTTGAAGGTCGGACACTATGCCGACGTGGTCGTGTTCGACCCCGAGACGTTTCGCGATCGCGCCACGTTCGACCGCTCTCATGAATATGCCACCGGCGTGCGCTTTCTGTTCGTCAACGGCGTACTGACGATAGCGGACGGGCGCTATACCGCAACGCTATCGGGAAAAGCGCTTCGCCACCAATAAGCCGCTTGCGGCGGCAAGGGAGTTTCCTCATGACCCGACTGCTTTTACTCCTTCCCATCGTTCTCATCGGCGCGTCGGTGGTCCCCGCGGCCGACGACGAGGACGCCAAGCTCACCGCGTTTTTCAAGAACTATCTCGAAGAAGACTTCCGCCAGCGGCCCCTGGAAGCGACGCGCCTGGGCGATCATCGCTTCGACGCCCTGCTCGACGACCTTTCGCCCAAGGCCCGTGCCGCGGTCAAGGAACGCCTGCAGAAAACTCTGCGCGAGCTGCCGGAGAAGGTCGAGTACAAGAAGCTGTCGCGGCCGGCCCAGATCGATTTCGAGATCCTCAAGCATCATCTGACGCGCGAATTGTGGCTCGCGGAAAATACACGGCCCTACGAAGAAGATCCTCGCGTTTACAACGAGTACATCAGCGACAGCGTCTACCTGCTCCTGGCCCAATCGACGCAGCCCAAGGCGACCAACGTCAAGAACTGCGTCGGCCGCATGGGCCAGATCCCCAAGGTCATTGGTGCAGCCAAGGAGAGCCTCAAGAACCCGCCGCGTGCGATCGTCGAGACAGCCATCCGACAAAACAAAGGCGCGATCAACTTTTATGAGACCGGCATATTCGAGCTGTCCGGCGAAACGCCGCAGCTCAGCGAGCTGGGCGCCGCGGCGCGGCCCGTGGTCGCTGGTCTGAAAGAGTATCAAAAGTTCCTGGAGAATGACCTCCTGCCAAAAGCGAAGGGCGACTGGCGGATCGGCAAGGAGCGGTTTGCGAAGAAGCTGGAACTGGAGCTGGATGCCGGCTTGAGTGCCGACGAGGTGCTGCGTCTGGCCGAAGCCGAAGCCGAGCGCGTTGAACGCGAGATGTTCGTCATCGCCCGGCACTTGTGGAGCCACGAATTTCCCGACAAACCGGTGCCGCCCGATGATGAACAAGGCCGGCGCGCCACGATCCGCCTCGTCCTCGCCAAGCTGGCCGCCGAGCACGGCAAGGCTGACGAACTGGTCAAGGACGCGCAGGCGACCGTCGTGGAGATCAAGCAGTTCATCGCGGAGAAAGACCTGCTGCGCCTGCCGGATCCCGACCGTTGCAAGGTCGTGGAAATGCCGGAATTCCAGCGCGGCAATTCGGTGGCGTACCTGAACCCCGCTCCGCCGCTCGACCCGAAGGCCGCCAGCTTCTACGCCATCAGCCCGCCGCCGAAGGACTGGGACGACCGCCGGCGCACCAGCTATCTGGAAGAGTACAACCGGTACATGCTGCCGATCTTGACGATCCACGAAGCGTATCCCGGCCATTACGTTCAGCTGGAATACTCGAACCGACATCCGTCGCTGGTCCGTCGCGTGCTGTCGTCGGGCGTGTTTGCCGAGGGCTGGGCGGTCTACACCGAGCAAATGATGCTCGACCAGGGCTTTGGCCGAGCCCGCCATGCGCTGCGATTGCACCAGTTGAAGTGGTATCTGCGTGCGGTGACCAACGCGATCCTCGATCACAAGATGCACTGCACTTTGATGACCGATGAGGAAGCGATGGATTTGCTCGTGAAGCGCGCGTTTCAATCCGAAGGCGAGGCGGTCGGCAAGATCGTCCGGGCCAAGCAAAGTTCGTGTCAGCTATCGACCTACTTCGTCGGACGGATGGCGTTCTACCGGTTACGGCAGGCGATCCATCGCGAGCAGGGCGAAGCATTCCACCTGGGCCGCTTCCACGAGGCGGTGCTCGATCACGGCACACTGCCGGTGAAGTACCTGCCGGAAGTGGTGCGCGAACGGCTGAAGAAGCCGCGTTAGGGAGCCGCGTAACAACAAGTTGAACAATTGCACGTAGGACGGATTTCCAATCCGTCCATAGAAAACCGGACGGATTGGAAATCCGTCCTACTGGAATGGCACAAATTATTCTCGCGCAGATCCTGAGGCGTTTATGAGTGACTTTCCATCGCCGTACTGAGCGGCTTGAACGCTTTGAGGACGAGGACCCGGCCGAGCATGCGCTCCAGCATTGGCATCGGCATCCAGCGCCACAGGTGCGGCACCTCGGAACGCCGAAGGTGTCGCTTGTACACGCGATGCTCGCCGAAGCGGCCAAAGAGCCGGCGGAGTTGTCGGCCGGAGAACGGGGCCGGTTGCTTGTCGCGGGGCGTGCGCCGGCCCAGCAACCAGCGATTCAGTGGGAAGCACAGGTGGTGCCAGAAATCGACGTCGTACCGGGCGCCGGTCACTGCCAGGACCTTGCCACCGGGCTTGAGGACGCGATAGACCTCGTCCACCACTTCCTGGGGCTGTGCCACCTCGTGAAGCAAGCTGCTGACGCACGCAACGTCGATGCAGGCATTTTCGAGGGGCAGTGGCGCGAATCCGGTCTGAACGAACCGTCCCGCCAGGCCGCGCAGCTCGAAATTGCGGCGAATGAGCCCCAGTTGCTCTGCCGATGGGCTGCACACCACCACTGCGGCACCGTGACGGGCGTATTGCAGCCAATCGGTGCCGAGGCCGTGACCCAGGCCCAGGAGCGTCTCGCCGGGATGCTTGGCGAACTCGAGTAACCGCGGAATCCAGCGACCTTGGCGGCTGTGGCGCTGCGTCTCGATGTCGAGGAACCACTGTAGCGAATACGGTTCCGCCACGTCTTCGTTTCGCGGCGCGGCCGGTTTGAGCGCCTCGCACGCATAGAGGCGTTCCGCGAAATCCGACGGGTTGTGCGGTCCCGCGAACCCGCGCTGATGCTCCGGTTCGAGCAGGTCCTGGGCCAGCGTGGTGGCCCAGCCTTCGCCCACGTGTAGCTTGCTGGAGTAGCGGCGTTCCATGCCTTCCCCGCCTTCCGTTGCCCAATCCGCGGCCCATCCCCCCATGAAACAGCCGCCCGATCCAGGCGGGGAGGGGAATACCGCATGTGAAGACGGCCGTCAACCCGACTTCGAATTCGCGGCCCGCGTGGGAGATCAGCAGTTCCTGGAGACGCTCTTCTTCGAGCGTGGCCTGGATGCGGTGCCGGAAGAACTGGGGGAAATGACGTCGGCGTGGCTGGCCGGAGTTGCGAGGAGAATGGCGGTGGACAGGAACAAGGAGCGCGGGGCAGTGGAGAGTCGCCCGCCCCGCGCTCCTGAATGGGACGCTACTTATTCTTCTCGGTGAAGATGTCGCGCGTAACGCGTTGGATCCGCAGCTGGCGATCGCTCAGGTCACGCAGGTCCTTGCGCAGGTCCGGCGAATCGGGCTCTTCGCCCTCGAAGCGCTTGCTGACCGTCTCGGTCCGCGTGTTGATCTTGGCCTGCATGGAGCGGATCATGATCAGCTCGGCCAGCGGGCTGAGCAGCTTGCCGGCGTCGGCCGGGTCCGGCGGCTTCGGGTTGGTCCCGCCGCCGGGCGGGTTCTGGGCCTTCTTGAGCACTTCGATCATTTCCTTGAGCGTGTCGATGATGTCCTGCTCGATGGTCTGCGTCAGCTGGCCGGCGTCGGTCTTGCCGAGCCGCAGCTCCACGATCGCCATGTCCTGACGAACTTGCTGGAACACTTCGAGGAAAGCGACCGCGGAGCCTTCTTCCTTGATCATCTGGATGGCGCGGTCCGCCTCGCCGATGATGCTGCCTTCACGGGTGGCCAGGGCCAGCGACTTGCGGTGGTCTTCGGGCTTCGCCTTGCCTTCTTCGTTGGCCTTGATCGTCTTCTCCAGGATGACGGTGCCGTCCTTGACTTCGATCTGCATCTGGAGCATCAACTCGCAACGGGCCTGCAGGCTCTGCAGGATCTGCTTCATTTCCTCCTCGCGCAGTTGCTTGAGCAGCTTGTCGAGGGCATCGCGGACTTTGACGAGCTTGTCGATGGCCTGGCTCTGGCTGCCAGAGGCGTTGTCCTTGCTGTTCGCGTTGATGTGGGTGGTGGCCATGCGCTGATCGACCGTGGCGGCCCGGACCAGCTCCTTGCCGGGGATGCGGTCGGCGCCGGGCTGGCTCTTGTCTTCCATGTCCTTGGCGAACTTCTCGGTGTTGTCCGTCACCTTGTCCTGGCCCTTGACCAGCTCGTTTTTCGGCATCGAATCCTTCTCGGTGTGGACGCGGACCAGCTTCTGGTTGCGGATCAGGGCTTCGAGCATCTTGATCAGCTCCGCCAGGCGAATCTGAAGGTCGTGGTTGGCCTTGATCTGCCCATCTTGCATGATGAGCTTGAGCATGTCGCGCATGTCCTGGGCCAGCCGCTCGCCGAGGTCGATGGCTTCCTTGATCTCGGACAGGTTATTGGCCTTGGATTCCTTCAGGATGCTGATCAGGCGCTCGAAACGAGTGGTGATGCCGCCCTTGCCCGCGGTTTCCAGGGCTTCCTTCAGGAACTTGGCCTTCTCCTTGTCCTCGGCCTTGGTGCTCTTCTCCAGGCGCTGAGCCAGGCGGACCAGGGCCAGCTCGAATTCGCGGTATTTCTGGGCAATGAGCATTTCCCGAAGGGCCGCCTCGTTCTTGATCTCGACCGGCGTCTTCTTGTCGGGATCGGCCTTCGGCGCGTCCGCGCCGACCAGCGGCGCCGTGATTACGGCAACGCCCACGAGAAGTGCAAGCAAGGAGCGCATCATGTCACAATCTCCACGGCAGGAGAGCCCCGGGGCCTCCTGAATTTCCAGGGAACCGCTAAAGTCATGGCGGTGCGAGAAAGAATGGGCAACACAATCCATACCGGTCCAGCAAACGCGGGGGCTGCCGGCTTCCGGAGTAATGACGAGCGAATCGTGCGGGTCCAACGGAGAAAAACCGATTGGCGGCGACCTGAAGCTGAGTTGTGCGTCACACTTCTCTTTGGCTCGCCGCTGAACGCGCGCCCTGTTCTGCGTTACAATCAGTCATCCGCGCATCTGCACTTGACGAGGCTTCCCGTGGCGGACATCGACATCGAACAACCGGCCTGCTTCTATCTTGGCCGCGAATACGATCTGGCGAGCAAGACCGTCCTCGACCGGCCGATCATGTACGACGCGCGCGATCTGACCACGCACGGCGTCGTCGTCGGCATGACCGGGTCGGGCAAGACCGGCCTGTGCATCAACCTGCTCGAAGAAGCCGCCATCGACGGCATCCCGTGCATCATCATCGATCCCAAGGGCGACCTCGCCAACCTGCTGCTCCAGTTCCCCGACCTGAAACCGGACGACTTCCTCAAGTGGCTCAACCCGGAAGATGCCCGCCAGAAGAAGGTCACGCTGGAAGAGCACGCCCAGCAGCTCGCTGACCACTGGCGCAAGGGCCTGGAAGAGTGGGGCCAGTCGCCCGAGCGCATCGCCCGGCTGCGCGATTCGTCCGAGTGGCGCGTCTACACGCCCGGCAGCGAAGCGGGACTGCCGCTGTCGATCCTGTCCACGTTTTCTGCTCCAAAGGGTGCGATCGCGCGCGAGGCGCTCAACCAGAAGATCGACGCGACGACCACGGCCTTGCTCGGCCTGACCGGCATCGCCAGCGATCCGGTGCAATCGCGCGAGCACATCCTGATTGCCCAGCTCCTGCTGCATTCCTGGACGCGCGGCCAGGACCTCGATCTGCCGCAGCTCATCACGCAGATCCAGGCGCCGCCGTTGCGTAAGATCGGCGCCTTCGACGTCGATACGTTTTATCCGGAGAAGGATCGCCTCAAGCTCGCGGTGGCGCTGAACAACATCCTGGCGGCGCCGAGCTTCTCGACCTGGCTGTCCGGCGAGGCGCTCGACCTGTCGCGCTTGCTTGGCACGCCGGGCCAGAAGCCGCGCCAGCTCATCTTTTACGTCGCGCACCTGGAAGACGCGCAACGCATGTTCTTCCTGACGCTCCTGCTGGAGGAAGTGCTGAGCTGGACGCGCAAGCAGCCCGGTACGACCAATCTCCGCGCCATTCTGTACTTCGACGAGGTGTTCGGCTACCTGCCGCCGCACCCGGCCAATCCGCCGACCAAGACGCCGTTGATGACCTTGCTGAAGCAAGCCCGCGCATTCGGCGTCGGCGTGCTGCTGGCGACGCAGAATCCGGTCGATCTGGACTACAAGGCGCTCAGCAACGCCGGCACCTGGTTTGTCGGCAAGCTTCAGACCGAGCGCGACAAGGCGCGCCTGGTGGAAGGCCTGGAAGGCGTCGCCGCGGAGCAGGGCAGCCTGCACGACCGCAGCTACCTGGAGACGGTGATCTCGGCGCTGGGCAATCGGGTCTTTCTGCTTCACAACGTCCACCGCAATCAGCCCGTCCTGTTCAAATCGCGGTGGGCCCTGTCGTTTCTGCGCGGTCCGATGACGCGCGATCAGGTAGCCCTGCTGATGGATGGCCTCAAACAGCTACCCGGCGCGACGGCGGAGGCGGGCGATACGGGTGTGCCACCCGTCGCAATCCTGCTTTGCTCGAGCTGCCGAGCCGAATTGGTGCTGGGCGCCACCGTCTGCCCCGCCTGCGGAACCGCCTGGTCGGATGCAGCGCCCCGGCAAGAAGATCGACGCTTCAAGCAGGGACTGCTTCAAAGTGCCACGCCGCACGCACCGGGCATGTCGACGTCGATCAACCATGTGCCGCCGGTCCTTCCCGCCGGCGTCGCGCAGTTCTACCTGCCGGCGCTGGGCAGCACCACGGGGGCCATTGTCTACCAGCCGCGCCTGCTTGGCTTCGCGGAAGTGGTCTTTGCCGACAAGCGCAAGGGTCTGGAACATCGCCGGTCCTATCGGCTGCTGGCGGAAGCGGTGCCTACCGGACAGTCAGTGGCGTGGGCGGCTGCGGAGAAACTGGGCGACGCCGTCTCGACCGCCCCGCAAGCCGGTGCCCAGTGGGCCGACGCTCCGGAGTCGTTGAATTCCGGCAAGAAGCTGACCGCCCTCAAACGCACCCTGGTCGATTTCCTGCACGGCAACGCCAAGGTCGTGCTGCTGTCGAATCGGGCGCTCGACCTTGTCAGCGAGCCCCAGGAGGACGTGCTGGTGTTCCAGGCGCGCTGCCGCGCCGCGGCACGGCACGAGCTGGAAAAGGCACTGGCTGCGGAGAAACAGAAGTTCCGGCCGAAGTTCGAGGCCCTGAATGCCGCGCTGCCGGACGAAACCGACGGCAAAGAAGATGCAGAAAGCAACGGTGGTTCGGTCCTTGGTTGGCTCCTGAGCCCTTTCCGCACGGAGAGCGAGGCGCCTGGCGTCGAGGACGCGCGGCTGGATAAGCTGGAGGCGAGCTACCGGGCGCGCTGCGCGGAGCTGGTCGCCAAGTGGCGTGCGGTCGGTGAGGAGTACGAGGAATTGCCGCTCAAGCCGCGCAAGAGCGACATTCAAGTCACCCACTTCGGCCTGGCCTGGGCACCATTCCGACGCGACGAGACGGGACGAACGATCGCGGCATACAAGGAAGCGACCGTCCAACCATTACTCCGGAGTTTATAGGGCACATTTTAATTCTACAACGCTAGGTTGAAAGCAGGATTCGTCCTAAACGTCTGTAGCCGCAGGCTTCAGCCTGCGGAGGTACGTCGAGGGGGCCGGCAGACGCCACTCCGCAGGCTGAAGCCTGCGGCTACAGACACAGACGCCGGACAACGTGCCGTTTTGGCGACCGGGGCGTGCGAGCGCCCCGGTGGGTTTGGCTCCAGGCGGGCAACGCAGCGGCGGGCATGTTGAGGCGGTCCGGAACCCGGGTCCGTCGGCGCCCGCTGCCGCCCACGCATCCGTCCTCACCGTCGATCCATTCGCTGCGTGCCTTCCTCGTTGCTTCGCCTGCCGTTCTGGCAGCCCTGTCCGCCGCCAACGCCGTTTGGTGACGGTGTGCGCTGGCATCCCGCGTGGGACCGCTGCCCCGTCCACACCGATTGGTGACGGTGGCGCCTGCCATTTTGACATGCGCGCTCGACCGGCGGCTTCAGTCCACGAAGGCTGTGCCATTCTTCAGTCTGCGATCGCCTGGTACGCTCGACTCTCTGCATGTCTGCCTCACGCCAGGCGGTGCTGTGCGATTCTTCAGTCTGCGATCGCCTGGTACGCCCGGTCAAGTCCAGCCGCAACTCTATAGCAACCCGACGCGCCAGCAAGGGCGTCCCTCGCTGGCGCGTTTTGAAGTTGCGCCCTCGTCCGAGACTCCTCATCAATTCGCTGCGTCTGTTCTTTACCCCGAAGGGGTTGC